>JAVLBT010000017.1:6502-30796 GCA_031580945.1 Gracilimonas sp. | reverse complement strand
CAAATAAGTCGATAGAGAACAGCCTTCAGTGGTTCGACTCGGATAATATAAAAGAAGCCACATACCGCATCACTAAATCAGGAATCAAACACATGAAACAGGTAAAGCGATGAAATTTCAGGCAATTATTGGCGAAAGCGAACACGATGTTGAACTGATCCCGGAAAAAGGTGAATTCACTTCCGGAGATACTAAAGGAAACTATACCTTCGAATTTGTAAACGGCCGCTATATTCTCCGAACGGGAACAAAAACCTATAAAATTGATAATATATCTAAAGAAGGTTCCGGCATCGAGTTTACGATGAACGGTGTTTGGCATTCGGTACAGGTTAAAGACGAACAAGAATTATTGCTCGACCGACTTGGATTCAAAACCGCACTGGCAGCCGGCGAAGGAATTTTAAACGCCCCTATGCCCGGTAAAATCCTCGAAATTATGGTTAGTGAAGGCGATAAAGTTGAAAAAGATCAGCCGCTCGTGATCCTTGAAGCCATGAAAATGGAAAACGAGTTGAAGGCACCTATTTCAGGAACCATTGCAAGTATTTCGGCGGAGGTCGGAGCATCATTAGAAAAAAATTCACCTATACTGGAGATCGAACCCATTGGATAAATTTGTAATTGAAGGCGGCAACACACTTAAAGGAACCATTCCCATCAGCGGCTCAAAAAATGCCGCACTGCCTTTGATGGCAGCCTCACTTCTGGGAAATTCCGCCACTACCCTTCACAACATACCCCGCCTGAAAGATATCTACACGTTTAATAATGTAATCCGCGTGGTAGGCGCACAAGTTGATTTTCATGAAGATGAAAACAAACTTGTGATCGACCCGTCGCACGTAAATCACCTGGAAGCTCCTTACGACCTGGTTCGCAAAATGCGGGCTTCTTTTTACATGCTCGGAGCTCTGGTGGGTAAACATGGATACGCTAAAGTCTCTCTGCCCGGCGGTTGTGCCTGGGGGCCTCGTCCCGTAGATCTACACCTGAAAGGCATGGAAGCCATGGGCATCGATATCTCCCTTGAAAAAGGATACGTAATTGCTAAAGCCGATAATAAAATTGAAGGCGGTTCTTTCCGGCTGGAACCGAGCTCTGTTGGAGCTACGGTGAACTTATTGCTTGCTTCGGTATTGAAAGCGAAAAAGTTTACCCTTAAAAATGCTGCCAAAGAACCGGATGTGGTGCAACTTTGCAATCACCTGGTTAAAATGGGGGCTAACATTGAAGGAATTGGTTCGGATACACTGACCGTAAATGCTGTGGATGAGTTAAAAGGAATTGAAGTTTCCAACGATCCTGATCGCATTGAATTGGGTACGTTTATGATTGCCGGAGCCATGTTCCCGGGTTCCGAATTGACCCTCACCGGCTGTAATCCCGAACATCTTGGAAACTTCACAAAAAAGCTCAAAAAAACCGGTACTTCGGTTGAAATTGACGGAACCACCATTAAAGTAAAAGCACCGGATCAACTGAAGCCGGTGTCTATCAAAACAGCCATTTATCCCGGGTTTCCTACCGACCTGCAAGCCCAATGGGCCACCATGATGACCCAAGCTAAAGGCGAATCCAAAGTAACAGATACCGTCTATTTTGATCGATTTAGCTATGTGCCGGAACTCACCCGCCTCGGCGCCGATATGGAAGTGGAAAAGAACACCGTTCATATTTCAGGAAAAACGCCACTCTTAGGCGCTTCGGTGATGAGCACCGATCTGCGCGCCAGTGTAAGTTTGGTGCTGGCAGCTTTGGTTGCTGAAAATCATTCGGATGTACTCCGCATCTACCACCTCGATCGCGGCTACGAAGATCTGGAAAATAAACTGAGTGCAGTTGGGGCAAACATCAGGCGGGTGGATGAGGAGTGAATGAAGATCCCTAAAACGAAAACCCTTCCAGGCTATTGAGCTCAATTTCAACAAAGATCTTTGGGTGGATGAGTAGTAAAAATCTATTCCTTAGGTAAACCCTTCCAGGGTTACATAGTATCCTTAGTCAACTTTCACCCTGATGTAACCCTGGAAGGGTTAAATTTTGGATAGATGCCTGTAAAGCCATAATGAGATTTTCAGTCTTGAGCGAAGCGGTGACTGCAAAGTATTAGCAACAAAAAGTCTTCAAACTTTTATCAGATACATCGATGACTACAACTTTTAAGTCTCCGCTCGATAAACAGCTTTTCCAATAGCAACTTATTTACCTCGCTCAAGACTTAAAAGATCTTTGGGTTCGATCTGACGGATTACCCGCCTGATCGATGGATTAGGCTATCTTGGTAGAAAAAGACAAACGGTCCGACTGGCTTTAGCCGGCAGACCGTTAAATCCCCCCCCCAACATCTCCTCACAGTAGTAATATCGAATCGTGCTCTCCCCAATAAAATAATCCCAAAAAGCGTTTACATTAATGAGGTTACACAGTTATATTCTTTGTAGAAAAAATTGACCAAAACAAGCTTTTTATACTAACTTTTCTATTGCACTACGCACAGAATACATATCAAGAACAAACAAACCTGACATCTTTGAATGTTTATTGTACCGATGTCACTCTCAATTTTTTCTTTTTCTGCGGACTACTTTTTACAACCATAATGCAGAATCTCTTTTCTGACTCTGAATCTGAGTCACCCCAAAAAACAATTTTAACAGATATTACTCCCGAGGCAGCCGCACGTCCGTTTGCTTCAATCCCCTCTCTACAGCATGAGAACGTACTCAATTTGCACCATAAATTAATGCGATGGTTTGTTTGCAGAGGCTTTAGCGGTTTTCGGGAAAGGAAGAAATTTACACATGAAGAATCAAATTATTATTCACTCTTCGGGCAATCAGACCCGTATTGCGCTATTAGAAAACAACGAGTTAGCGCAGCTTTTTATAGAAACAGAAGAAAATCAACGTACGGTTGGTAACATTTATGTAGCACGCGTTCACAAAGTACTCAGCGGAATTCGAGCTGCCTTTATAGATATGGGAACCCCGAAGGACGCTTTCCTTCACTTTTCGGATGCCGGCGACCATTTGGACGAATATATCACCAAATTAAATGGTGAAAATGCTATTCCTAATCACGCCAAAAAAGACGTTACAAATAAGGAAAAACTTTCAAATATAGAGAAGCAGATCCTGGCAGGGAAGATACTACGGACCGGCCAAAAACTGTTGGTACAGATCGTAAAAGAACCCATAGGGTCAAAAGGACCCCGTATCTCAACTGATATTACGATTGCGGGCCGTTTTTTAGTGTTGATCCCAATGGGGGATTACATTGCCGTTTCCAAAAAGATTAATAACTACAAAGAGCGTCGCAGGTTAAAAGGTGTACTTAATAATATGGTACCTGATGGCTTTGGAGTAATTGTGCGAACAGTGGCACAAGGTCAGGATAAAGAAGCCCTGGAAGATGACCTCCGTAATGTGCTGATGAAATGGGAAAAAATTGTTGATAAGCTGGAAGATGCTAAACCCCCTGCCCTTCTCTATCGTGACTTGAATATGACGGAAAGCTTGATCCGTGATCTTTTTGCTAAGAACTACGACCGGGTTCTGATCGATGACCCTGAGATGTATCGTCAGATCAAATCTTATGTAAGTCAGATTGCGCCTAAAATGGTCCCAAATGTGGAGCTCTATAAGGGCAAGGAGCACATTTTTGATTACATGAAGATTGCTCATGACGTAAACTCCATCTTTAGTCCGCGAGTCCGTATGAAGTCTGGTGGTTACCTGATCTTCGAACAAACGGAAGCGATGTATGTAGTTGATGTTAACTCGGGTCCTTACGCGGCTAAACAACGGCAGGAAGATAATTCTCTAAAAACGAATTTGGAGGCGGCCCGTGAAGTAGCCAAACAGTTACGCCTTCGTGACATTGGTGGTATTATTGTCGTTGATTTTATTGATCTCCGGGATGATAAAAATCGGAAAAAGATCTATGATGAACTCAAAAAGGAATTTGCTAAGGATCCGGCCAAAACAAATGTCCTTGGAATGAGTGACTTCGGCCTTGTTCAGATCACGCGACAGCGAATTCGCCCAAGCGTGGTGAATTCGGTATCAAAAGTATGCCCAGTTTGTGGTGGCTCCGGTAATGTTGTTACTGAGGATACCATTCTCACTGACCTTGAAACCTGGTTAAGTAAATTCAAGCACAATACCAATTATCGTGCTGTAGACATTTATGTAAACCCTTACCTAAAATCAGTTCTGACAAAAGGGCTGATGAGTACCCATTGGAAGTGGATGCTTAAGTATCACATCAAAATCTCACTTATTGGTGACGAAACCGTATCGATGAATGAATTCCGTGCTACGCTGGTTGGTTCAGACATTGATATTACTGAAATTGTGATGCTGGATGAATCTATTGAAGACGTCTTAAATCGCGAGGGTGAGCTTCTGGAACTCGACAGTGGTAAAGGCAGTAAAGAGAACCTTGACATCTCCAAAAAAGAGCGCCGTAACGGTAACAGAACGTCAGGTAATAATGACAATTCGAGTGGAAGAGGAAGATCCAAGTCCTATAAGTCTTCCAATTAAGGCTTGGCTTGGTTTTTGTACTTCTTGAGTCAACCTTATAACGAATATTAGAACATGAATTTATCTGAATTACATGCCACAACGGTTGTGGGTGTTATCCATAATGGAAAAGCTGCCATCGGAAGCGATGGTCAGGCTACGATGGATAAAACCGTAATGAAAAGTACTGTCAAAAAAGTAAGAAAATTATATGATGGTAAAATATTAGCCGGATTTGCCGGTTCTACTGCTGATGCTTTTACGTTATTTGAAAAGTATGAGGAAAAGCTCAGTGAGTATAATGGAAATATGGAACGTGCTGCGGTTGAACTTGCCAAAGAATGGCGGAAGGACAAATTCCTTCAAAAATTGCAGGCTCTTCTAATCGTAATGAATAATGAGAAATCGTTGGTTATATCCGGTCAGGGAGATGTAATTGAGCCAGATCATTCCATTGCTACTATTGGAAGCGGAGGCTCATACGCACATGCTGCAGCACGGGCTATGGTCAATGAGTCTTCTGACCTGACCGCAAGGGAAATCGTTGAAAAATCATTGCATATAGCCGCTGATATCGACATCTACACCAATCACAATCTTACGATCTTAGAAATTGAGAACTGATATGTTAGCTATTGAAGAAAAGAATTTAACACCACAACAAATCGTTGCTGAATTAGACAAATACATAGTGGGACAGAAATCTGCAAAGAGGTCTGTTTCCATTGCTCTGCGTAACCGTTGGAGACGATTAAACGCCAATGAGGAAATCCGTGAGGAGATCATTCCGAATAATATTTTATTGATCGGCCCCACAGGAGTTGGTAAAACAGAAATCGCGCGTCGTCTTGCCCGGCTGGCACATGCACCCTTTATGAAAGTGGAAGCGTCCAAGTTTACCGAAGTCGGTTATGTTGGCAGAGATGTAGAATCCATGATACGGGATCTTACCGATGTTGCCATTAATATGGTCAAACAAGAGATGCAAGACCGGGTAAAAGGCAAAGCTGCCGATAAAGCTGAAGAACGCATTTTAGATATCCTTATCCCCCCTGTTAAGAAAACAGGTGTTGGGTTTAACAGCACTTCGAATTCAGACGATTTTGATCCAAAGCAAGCCAGTGATTCTGAGTTAAATGAAAGAACCAGAGAGCGTTTCAGAGAGAAACTACGTAATGGTGAAATTGAAGACCGTGAAATTGAGATTGAGGTAAATGCCAGTAAAGGCAGCCCTATGATGCAGGTTTTTGGCCCTCAGGGTATGGAAGAAATGGGCATCAACCTTCAGGATATGCTTGGCAATCTTGGGAAAGGAAATAAGAAAACGAAACGGAAACTACCGATCAAAGAAGCTCGGGAAATTCTTACCGAAGAGGAGGCTGAGAAACTGATCGATCATGAAGCCGCCATTCAGGAAGCGCTTGAACGCGTTCAAAAACAAGGCATCGTATTCATTGATGAAATTGATAAAATCGCTGAGTCTTCAAATGGAAGTGGCGGAAAAGGAGGACCTGATGTAAGCAGGCAAGGTGTTCAGCGAGATCTCCTCCCCATTGTAGAAGGAAGTGCCGTAAATACAAAGCACGGTATCGTGAAAACGGACCATATTTTATTTATCGGTTCCGGTGCTTTTCATGTTTCAAAACCGTCTGATATGATCCCTGAACTTCAGGGACGTTTTCCGATCAGAGTTGAACTCAACTCACTGACTGAAGAAGATTTTATTGATATTTTATCCAAACCAAAGAATGCACTTACCAAGCAGTATATTGCGATGCTTGAATCAGAAGGGGTTGAGATCGAGTTCAATGAAGCCGCAATTCAAGAGATCGCAAGAATTGCAGCCGAAGTAAATGCTTCTGTTGAGAATATCGGAGCCCGAAGGCTGCATACTATCATGTCATCTTTATTCGATGAACTCCTTTTCGCTGTTCCTGATGACATCAATTCCGGAAAGATCACCATTGATAAAGCATATGTCGATAAACAGCTTGCAGGAATTGTAAAAGACAAAGACCTAAGCCATTATATATTGTAAAATGATTGGAAAAGAGGCACGTTATTGCCTCTTTTTTAATTTCTGCTATAGATCATAAGCTACACATTGTACAATACTACATTATTTGTTACAATCGTTATGGAAATTGATCGCTTAACATAATACCACTGAAAGACTATATCGAATATGTTTTTTATGCATCTCAAAAAAATAATTTACCCGAACGTCTTAATATTATTAGTCCTCGCCGCACTTCGCTTTACGGGTATCGATCCTGTATTACAGTCTGGAAACGATGACACTCAAAATCTTACAAAGTATCACCAGGCGCAGCGAAGTATCGTTGCCAATTATTTTGGGGAACCGGATCTAAACCAGATGTATAAAAAAAGTATCATTCGCATGGTAAAAGGAATCAAGGATTCTACCCTTTCCATTAATGGCACTCCAATCGATACTACATTTTCGGATTTAGATATCAGGAATATCAGGGATTCTTTTTCGAATTTTGAAAAAGCTTACCTTTATATCGCCAATAACAGTCCAGAAGAGAACATGAAACGTTTAACGGAAGAAGCGATCCGTGGGATGTTTTCAACTTTGGATCCTCATTCTATTTATATAGAGCCAGAAGATAATGAGCAAATTCAGGAAGGTTTTGCTGGTAAATTCCAGGGTATAGGTGTACAGTTTCAGATCATAGAAGATACCATTACCGTAATATCCGCTATTTCAGGTGGGCCCAGTGAACAGTTGGGAATTCGCTCTGGAGATCGTATCGTCAAAATCGAAGACTCCTCGGCTGTGGGCTTTACAAATGAAATGGTAGTAAACAGACTTCGCGGTGAGAAAGGTACCAAAGTAAAAGTTACTATAGTGCGGCCAAATGTTTCTCAGCCCATTAATTTCAATATTACCCGCGATGATATTCCTCTTTACACCCTTGATTCTTCTTATATGATCGACGACGAAACAGGGTATATCAAGATCAATCGCTTTGCAGCAACCACACATGATGAGTTTATGCAAGCTGTAAAAGATCTAAAGGATGAGGGAATGGTTAAATTAGTTTTAGACCTGCGGGATAATCCCGGTGGGTATTTGAGTCAGGCAATAGCCATCGCTGAAGAGTTTTTCCCAAAAGGCACAGAACTTGTTTCAACGAAGAGTAAACACGATCGCTTCAATGGCGAATATTTCTCCCGAAAAGATGGAGCCTATAAAGATAAACCAGTGATCGTATTAGTGAATGAAGGCTCTGCTTCTGCCAGTGAAATTGTAAGTGGCGCCATTCAAGATCACGACCGTGGCCTAATTGTTGGTAAAAGAACTTTTGGTAAAGGATTGGTCCAACAGCAATATGAATTGGTGGATGAAAGCAGCGTGAGAGTCACAATATCCCGATACTATACCCCCTCCGGAAGACTTATTCAAAAACCATTTGTAAAAGGTGGACAAGAATATGCCTATGAAATATTTCGCAGGGACAGAGCTACCAATGATGTAGATGAATTCATAGAAGATGTGCCAGATTCCCTAAAATATAATACAGACAGCGGAAGAATTGTGTATGGCGGCGGAGGAATAGTACCGGATTATATTGTACCAAGTGATACTACTACTTCAGCTTATGTTTTTAATTTTGCTATAAGAAATCAAATTTCGTTCGATTATGTACGCTCATTCTTGGATGAAAATGGTGATCGTTTCCGCAAACAATGGGAAAGTGATTTTGATACTTACCTCAATGAATTTGATTGGTCTCCAGAACATATTCAAGAGGTTAAAGAATTACTTGCTAAGAATGGGATGGTTGAAACAGATACTGTTGACTCTCCTACGTTTAAAAATGATTCACTTTTTATACCACTTAATCATTTTGAAGAAGTTTCATGGTTAGTCGAAGGCCGAATGAAAGCAGAATTAGCAAGACAAGTTTGGGGAATGAAATATTTTTATCCGGTTTGGAACAAAATATTTGATACAACGCTCGATGAAGCCATGACCCTTTGGGATGCCGTAGCTCGCCTCGAAGCACTCGCAAATGGAAAAGCAGATGCTTTTACCATTGAACAAAACAGAAAGTAGAGCGCTGCTTTTTAAAGATTATTCCTAAAAATAGGAAAGCCGGTTCAAGTCATACATGAACCGGCTTTTATTATTTTGAAGGTATGCGATGTTATTTAATAAGCATCATTTTACGGGTTTGCGTGAATTTACCAGCTTCAATGCGGTAAAAATACAATCCACTTGTTAAACCGCTCGCATCAAAATTTACCTGATGCGTACCCGCTGATTTAACCCCGTCTACCAGTACTTTTACTTGTTGACCAATGTTATTAAATACGGCCACACGCGTATAAGTATTTGTTGGCAGATCAAAAGATATTTGTGTTGTAGGGTTAAATGGATTAGGATAATTTTGCTTCAATGCAAATTTATCCGGTGTATTTGATTTCGTTTCATTCTCTGTGGTCATTAATGCCTCAGAAGGCTCTCCGTAATTATTATGGATATCTTTAGCGACTACCACTAATTCATCATAACCTTCATTATCAATTTCCACAGAGGTACTGCTTGTGAAAGTAATGGGTTCTTCTTCTGAATGATCGGAAACGGAAGCTTCATACACTCCATAACCACTCACGTCGTTATCTGAAACCGAATTCCATTCTATTGCAATTTTCCCTGCACTTTGAGTTGCTTCAACTCCTTGTACTTTTGCAGGTGCAATATTATCGAGAGCAACTCCCGTTGCCTCATTAGAGCGAACTAATACGTCAGAATTGCTACTATAAGCAGTAATTCTGAATGTTTGTTCATATTCGGATCTTTCTTCTTCATTGGCATCAGAAGGCATTGTTACAGGAACTGATATTTCCACTCTGTTTGCAGATTGTTCATCATATTTCACAGTGGTACCAGTTGAAACCCATTCTCCGTCATCTTGTTTTTGAACTTCCAGCTCATTAAACAACTTAATGCCCTGACTTTTTGCAGACATCAATGATCCTTCATAACTGAGTTCAACCCAATTTCCATGATCATTTTCACGGTCTGCCACTTCTGCTAATTCTAAGGCATTCGGTATGTTATACATATAGACCCGGCTGGAAAACGCATGGTCATTATTATCGTTTACCTGAGGTAGAACCATTTCTGTCTGTCCATCATTATTGAAATCACCGAAAGCATTGAAATAACCCCTGTAAATGAAATTATTATAAGCACCTAAGTTAGCATTTTGGTTAGCTGCTTCGAGAACATAAAATGGATCTTCAGAAGCGTTTATATCTCCCTGATAGATGAGTGCATTGGTTAATGATTGGTCAGATCCGTAAAAAACGCCACCTAATCCATCACCAAATAAATCAGGTAGAATCTCGATGGTACCGGTTGATACACTTATCTGTCCCCCATCAATGCCTCCTAATGCTCCGGCATTTAGTTTAATGGACCTATCTGGAGTAGAGCTGATCTCACTGCCTCCATAATAGATGTCTATACCGGCTCCCGTTTCTGTACCACCAAAGAATGGTTTAACGGCAATGTCATTTATACCATCTGCATTAAGATCTCCAGACGCAGAAGCTAATCCGTAGAATGATGCTTGCTCAAAGCCTTTTGACAGCATAGTACTTGGTTCACTAAAATTTTCACTTTCATTCCCATAAAAAAGGGCTATTTGGTTTCTCTGTATGTTAAGTACCGCTACATCGTCAATACCATCGCCGGAAACATCACCCGTAGCTTCAAGGCGGGAACCCCACATATTATCTAAAATTTCATCCGGTTGTGTGCCGATGTTTGATCCGCCGAAATTAATGAAGACCGCACCACTTATGTCAAGGTCCTCATTCATAATGGCCGGGGCTGCATATACCAGATCTTCCGTTCCGTCATTATTTAAATCTCCAGGATTCACCATATTCGTAAAGCCTCCCTCTCTGAAAGGACTTCCGCTGCCAGTATATCCTGTCACATTGCTAAAGGAAATGTAATGGTCGGAACTGATTTCTTC
Source organism: Gracilimonas sp. (assembly GCA_031580945.1). GTDB lineage: Bacteria > Bacteroidota > Rhodothermia > Balneolales > Balneolaceae > Gracilimonas. The sequence continues at coordinate 20,247 of JAVLBT010000017.1, read as the reverse complement.
TATAGCTCCACTTTCCAGATTAGCTCCATAAAAGAAGTGAATGCCCATTACGTTATCATCTCCGGCATTTCCGTTGAATGGAGCACTAACTGATATAGCCAGGTCCAATTCACCATCTCCGTTGAAGTCACCAGATTCTACACCTAAAAACTCCCGACCAAGATCGTTAGTAGTCAGCTCAACATCCGGAGTATTTCCTAATGTAATATCACCATAGTAAATGGCTAAGCGCTCCTTCCCGAAGTAATCATGAAACAGCGCAAAATCATCTATTCCATCTTCGTTGACATCTCCAATATTATCTGTATAACTAACTAAGTCTCCAATGGCAGCATTTGGTGAAAAGGAAACCCTTTCAGTGGTATGATCTCTATCGGAGCTTCCATAGGCAATGATTCGGCCTAATTCATTCTCTGCCTCATATGTGAATTCAAAGTCAGTGATACCATCTCCATTAATATCTGTTTGCTGTTCGTTTCGCGATGGCAGATTTAAGTATGAAACATCCGGATTTATTGTGAAATCTTCTGTAAGATCTCCGCTCCAGTCTGTAATAGTACTGCTCCCATAGTTTATATGGTGGGCATCATCCCGTTGAAAAACTGCATCATCAATGCCATCACCGTCAACGTCACCCACAACATCAAAAGCTTGGTTTACAGAAATTGCATTTTGGAAATCAACCCTATTTATCCCATCCGGGTTGAACTGAAATATTTCAGTTCCCAAAATAACTTCGGGATAGCCATTCCCATTCAAGTCTCCAACCTGTAAGTTAAAATAGTTCTCATCAAGTGTAACTGCATCAAGTGCATACATCTCGAAATTGGCATCATGGTCAAGGACGCGGAAATTCGTTTGCTCAAAATTGGTTTGTATGAGTACGATCTCGTCTGTACCGTCATTATTATGATCGGAAAGAACTAATTCATCAATACTCATATTTTCACTAACGGGCATTGCATAAGTATTTACAACCAGATCATCATATTGGTCTGAAGCATCATTTCCGAAAAGAATATGAAGCGTATCATTATTAGCCTCATAAAAAACTGCATCGGCAATTCCGTCTCCAGTTAAATCTCCAAATGATTGAACATTATTCGGGACAGAAACACTATAGGATACATCTGTATCGGCATATCCCGCGTCAGTTCCTTCATAGATATCCAGTGAATTATTTTGGATTAGAACTGCGTCCGTATTTCCATCTCCATTTAGATCTCCCACAGGTTCGAGATTTTCATACAGCAACTGATCGTAATTTATACCTGAAGTATAACTATTGGCAAAATAGGCAACGGATTTACCCGTAATATCATTAAGGTCTGCTGTTCTCTCATCAGCTGTTCTGGTATGGAATAAAAAATCAGAATTCCCATCTCCATTAATATCACCGGCAAAATCACCAACATTATAAACCGATAAATTCAACTCAGGATTGGGGTTGGTATAAATTTGCCAAGACTTCTCTGATTCAATGGATAAATAGTTATGTGATTTATTTGCTTTAAAAGAATTTAATTGTAGCGATCTATCCTGTATAATTCTATTTTTTTCATAATTCTCTTCTGTTAGTTTTTTATCATTTTTTATTTGTTGGGCTGATATTGAACCCATAAAGTAGACTAAGAATATTGGTATCAATGCTGTTAATAGCCTTGAAATTCTCATCTCTGTACTCCTTGTATTTTATTAGTATTAGGTGCTAATACCAAGCTCAAACATATGTTATTAGTTGACTTAATAGCATTTTTATGCTGATTTCTAAATTTAGAAAAGACGAATAGATAGTGTCTCCCTGTACTTATAGCTTATATGCCAACTTTTTTATACCCTATAGATTGATTTAAAATATATTACGACTGAATTTCTGATTATAAATTCAGTGCGCAATAAATAGGCCGCGAAAACATCATGTTTTCACTTGATCGAATTGCTTAATATAAAAGAATAATTTAATGATTAATCAAATTGAATAATATTTAGAAATTTAATTAGTGATTAATTGCTAAATATTATTCTACTATAACTGTTTATTTAAATTTATAACAGACAGTAAACAGATTACAAAATTAAATTACAATAAGTACTTAGTCATTATCATTGCTAAAAATATCGGCTATTAAATGACCATATTTATCTGCTATAACACGACGCTTTACTTTTAATGTTGGTGTAATCTCCCCTGTTTCTACTGTAAATTCATTAGGCACTAATCGGAAGTCTCTAATTTTTTCGTGTGAAGCAAGTTCTTTTGAGAAACTTCTAATCTCTTTTTTATATAAGTCATTCACTTCATCTAAGGCGATTAGTTCTTCATTATTTTCAAATTTAAGGCCCTGATCTTTAGCAAATTTACTTACGGCCTCAAAATCAGGTACAATTATACCCGCCATAAAATTTTGAGCTTCTCCGACCACTACTATTTGGTCGATCCATTTGCTGGTTTTTAAGAGATCTTCGATAGGGCCAGGATAAATGTTCTTCCCTCCTGCATTTACGATCATATGCTTGATACGGTCAGTAATTTTCAAAAATCCTTCATCAAATTTACCTACATCACCAGTATGGAGCCAACCATCGGTATCTATCATTTCCTTTGTAGCTTTCTCATTGTTCCAGTATCCCTTCATCACATTAGGCCCTTTACATAGGATCTCTCCTTCTCCTGTACTTAATTTGGTAGGATAATCTTCTCCACTCACTTTGCCGAGAATTTCTGCATCCTGCAGGCTTTGTATAGCTACAGTTACTCCGGGTATTACAGTACCCACGGCCCCAACTTTCTCTTGTCCCGGTTTATTCGCTGCCATAACAGGCGAGGTTTCTGTTAAGCCATAGCCCTGAAGTATATTCATACCTGCACACTGGAAAAATGTATCAATTTCAGGAGGCAGAGCTGCCCCACCCGACACAAATAAACGCACACGGCCTCCCGTACGCTCCTTAAGTTTATCAAATACCAGTTTATCTGCTATTTTCTTTTGAAGTGTTACCAATCCACGTTGACCTTCCGAATATTTACGACCGGTTTCTACTGCCCAGTTAAATATGGCTTTTTTGGCATCGCTTCCTTCTTCCACGCTTTTTACGATCAGATTGTACATCTTTTCGAATAATCTTGGGACAGAGATCATAATGGTTGGGCGAACTTCCGGCATGTTTTTGGAAACCGTATCAACACTTTCCGCATAATAGATTTCAACCCCGGATGATATCATAGCATAATACCCGGCTGTTCGCTCAAAGGAATGGCATAGGGGTAAAAATGATAGTAAGCTATCCGTATGATCCCAATAAATATGTTGTGTAGCTGCTTTAACGTTACTTACGATATTTTTATGGGTGAGCATAGCCCCTTTTGGCTTTCCGGTAGTACCAGAGGTATAGATCAGCGTACAAACGTCTTCAGGTTCAACTTCCTGAGATAATTTTTTGATCTTATTGCGATTTTCTTCTAATACTTTTCCCCCTTCAAGTAGAATATCCTCGAACATGTACACATATTCTTCTTCTTGCAAATGCTCAAGTTTGGGTTCGTCAAATGCAATTATTTCCATTACATCAGGACAATCATCAAAAATTTCCACGGCTTTTTTGAGCTGAAAACCAGTAGAGACAAAAAAGACCTTTACTCCCGAATCCTGCAAAATATAGGCACTTTGACTTGGAGGCAGCGTGGTGTATAACGATACGTTGATCCCCCCTATTAACTGAATAGCCAAGTCAACAATTGCCCATTCGTACCTGTTTTCACTTAAAATTCCTACCCGGTCCCCTTTCTCAATACCCTTATCAACTAAATAAGCCGCAAGCGAATATACATCATCCGAAACTTGCCCCCATTCTATAGGTTGATAATCAGAGTTAGGGGTTGGTTTAAAATAAAATTGATTCTTTCCTTTACCTTTATGCTTTTCAGCAAGATTAATAAAAAGTTCTGTAAGTGTTTCGAATGGGACTATAGTTGGCATAATAAGCTGATTTATTCCTTTTTGACTCCGTTCAAATATAATATTCTTGAAATCAAAAACACGGGTTTCATAAGCAAGTTTACAACTCGTATATTATAGAGTAGAAATTAATTGATTTTATGGCACATCCAGCACACGAAGATACCGTACATTTAGTGAAAGAAATATTTCGTTCCTATTTAAAAGAGCGAAACCAACGCCAAACGCCCGAACGTTTCCTTGTTTTGGAAGAAATATATACAGCAGATGGGCATTTTGATGCCGATGATATCTATTTTAGAATGAAACAATCGGGGACCCGTGTTTCCAGAGCAACGGTTTATAATACACTTGACCTGTTGGTTGAATGTGGTTTAGTTCAGCGGCAACAGTTTGGAAAGAGCCAGTATTATTATGAACGGGCATATGCTTATCAGCAACATGATCATATCATTTGTCGGGAATGTGGGCACGTTTTGGAGTTTTGTGATCCTCGCATTGGAGAAATTCAGCGCATGCTTTCCGAGATCCACGATATGGATATTGATGGCCATTCCCTTCATTTCTTCGGAACCTGTTCTGATAAAGATGCCTGTCAAAAGAGAAAACAGGAAGATGGTAAAATTGCAGACTTAAGTGAATCCTGATTACTTAATAATTCTTATAGATATGCCATAATATCTTTTCCATTTCAACTTTCACATTGCTGGATGAAGTTATATAGTGGTTATTCATAAAGGAAAAGATCAATTTTGTACCCTTTTCAGTGATCACAAAGCCACTCAAACAGTGGTTATTGCTTAAGGTACCTGTTTTTGCAAAAACATATGGATCTCCCCCTTCCCGGTGCGCATACCAATTTCTAATAGTCCCTGAACTTCCACCTGCCGGAAAATAACTAAATAAGGTGGAGTCGTCTTCAAACTCCCTGTCAATTTGTTCGAGTAATTCTACCATTGTTTGGGGGGTAAATAAATTATACCTGGATAAACCGGAACCATCGACCCAAACTGCTTCATCGGGTAGGTCCTGAAAATAACGCTCTTTCACCGCCGCGATGGCTGATCTTGAATTCATGGGCAACTCATATTCAGCCGATATAGCCAGCAGTAGTTGTTCAGCGAGAAAATTATCACTGGGTTTCAGCATGGCAGCCAAAACAGTGTCTTTGGATAACCCATAAAGTTTTTTGGTATTTGAAGGCTTAATTTCATCCAGGTAAGAAACATCTTTTGAAATCTCCTCTGAAAGTAGTTGAACTATAAGCTCTGGGTTGTAATGGAATGGACGATCAATGGAATATCTGTCCGTATTTTTGATGGGCATATATTCAATGATGTTGTCATTAAATTCTCTGTAAAGTAAAGGAGTTTCCTTTCCCGGACGTGTTTCAGCATCCGTAATTTTATTCCTAAATAATTTAGGATAAATGTTCAGTTCTCCTTGCTCATTATCAGAAATTCTCACTTGCGTTACTTCTTCAACTTCGATCTCTACTGTATTTCCATACATCGGAAAAGGTGACTTCTCCGTGGAATAAGAGTATTGGTAATCACCCCAAGCCCATCCTGGTCCCAGGTGGTTATCCTGATAATGATTATCAGAATAGTAGATCTTATACGAGCTATCTTTTAGAAAGTCTATTACCGGTGATCTTTCAAATTTGGGATGTAGCAATGTAGGATCACCGGTACCCCAGATAATCAATGAATCACCTCTTATCTGGTATTCTAACGCTGGAATGGAGTCGGGCAGCATTTTCAAGGAAGCAAAAAACGTAAATAATTTAGTATTAGATGCAGGGGTGAAAAATTTATCTGCATTTAGTTGAAAATAGGTGCTATCCGTTTCAGGTGAATGTAGAACAAATCCGGTAAAATTTTTCGTAAATGGTTTTGAATTTTGAAATAATATTTCAAGCTCAGAGCGCTCCTCTACAGGAGGCGGAGGCTCATCATGTATCATTTGCTGTGTTCCAGTACAACCAGTTATAAATAAGATAACGAGAACCGTCATCTGGTTAATCAATCTCATAGTACGATCTTAGTTTAATCTGCTGAAATGTAAGTTTCTTTTATAAACCTTCTGGCAGCCCATCGACTTCCCCACCATCCCATTAAAAGTGATAGCAGCATCATAGCTCCGACCAAGTAATACCATCTTCCTAATGGCCAGCTCAATGTTCCAAGGTCAGCCAGGTAAAATGGAATTGCGAACTCAAAGATCACAAAAACACAAAAAACGGACAGGGAACCTGCTATAAATCCCTGAATAAGGCCTTCCACAATAAACGGACTCCTGATAAATTTGTTAGTAGCTCCCACGAGTTTCATTGCTCGAATGAGATCTCTTTTCGCATATATCGTTAAGCGAATGGTGTTATAAACTAAAATCAAAGCGGCCAAGAGTATCAATATTCCCAAACCACCTCCAATAATGGTAAAAGTGTTCAAGTTTGATTCCATGATTCTGAGCAGTGCTTCATTATATTCTACTTCATCCACACCCCTGATATTAATTAAACGGGAGACCATATTTTCTATTTGATCAGCGCCGGCATCGGTATTTACGCTTAAGCGGTACGAAGCGGGTAAAAAATTCAACTCAGCTAACTCCTCAACCCCTGAACCAAACTCACGGCGCATCACAGCTGATGCACTATCTTTAGAGATATAAGTGATTTCCTCAATAAGTTCTTCTTTTTCGAGCTGTTGCCGAATTTGGTTGGTAGTCCGTTCATCTACATCGAATAAGAACACTTCTACTTCAATCATATCCTTAATAGACATGGCCTGACTATAAATATTAAACCCTACCCGGGATAGAATGCCTAAAAGTAGTACCGCAATAAACAGGGAAAATATTGAAGTAGTAGCAGCTAATTTTGCGCGCTTGATTCCGGTAAATCCTTCTTTTACAATGTATTTTATGCTCATATTAGTTTCTGAATTGTGCTCTTATTCCTACAATTAAACGTCTGGGTGGCATGGGATATCCGGCCGCCTCAAAGTACCCCGCCTGACCTATTCCGTCAAGGGCATTTTCCCATCTCATTACGATCATGATTCCCCTCACTCGGGCTGATATTTCAGCATCCAAACGGAAAAAGGGAGCTATTTCAAGATAGGAACTATTTCCCTGCCAGTATCCCAATTCAGTATTAAATGTTCTTGCTGAATAATAAAATGGCGAAAACAATGAACGCAAACCGACCTTTATATATGAAGCCCTGTCAAATACGTAGCCTTTTATGAAACCTGAGTTACGAAACCATATGATCTGATCTTGTTGATTAACAGAAACCTGTTCAGGCTCTTCCTGTTCATACTGTGGCTGCTGAAGAACTCCAGAAGTTTCAAATGCAAACCTATGATTTTCAAACCGGCCATAAGCAGATACATTTCCCATCACAAATGCCCCCCCATTAATAAAGGTGCTATCCGGAATGATAAAAATGTTATCCTCACCCGATCTTACTCTGCCCGAAAGTCCGAACGTTAACTTTGGTGTTAGCTGATAGTCAAAATTACCCGTAAGAGAAATACCTCGTTCATTTTCGAGATCGGAAGCTCCATCATAAGTCCCCTCATTCCAATACAGTGATTGTATGGTAGGTATTCTGCTAAAGGATGATACAGCAAGTTTGAAATCTGTTTTTCCTGATATTGCAACTTGTAATCCCGCAGTAGTTTCATACCCAACATTTTCATCATTTCGATAATGAAGCTGTCCGTTTCCAAAAATCAAAAATTGGGATGAAAGACTAAAACCCATATATACCTCACTATTGACATCAATCCAGTTTTTATTAGAAACCGGGGATTCAGCAGTTGCGGTATTATGTCTGAATCGGAGATCTCCTTTAATCGAAAGTCTACCCACTTCGATTCTTTTGAAGACCTTTGTGTTCAGTGTTCTAACTTGTTGATCAAGTGTATCAGAGGAAAAAATCAGCTTATTACTTAGATTTGTTAATGATAATTCAAATCCGGCCTCTTCACTTTCAGACGAGTCTTTTCTTTGATAAATGCCGGCAATAAAATCGGTTCTTACAACTTCTGAATTTGCTGAACTATTGACAGGTACAGAGCCGAACTCATCAAATGTAAAAGCCAGCGGATTATTCACTACATAACCAAACGGTTCATCTCTTTCCATTTGATTTCGCAGGTACATGGCCCGAATCAAAAGCCGTTCGTTAAGATGATGGTACACCCTGACAAAAGCCTGACTACCTGTTACTGAATTATTGGGATAATAGCCTCCTCCTCTTCTATCCCAAAAGGATATTTCCGCATTTGTAGATTCTGAAAAATTTTGTGATACAAGAAATTCCAGGTTTCTGTAGTCCCCCTGAGCTTCATCGTAGATCAAATAACTAATTGGTTTTGTGAGATAATAATCCCGTAATTTTATTTCTGAGTTTAATGTTCCTAAATAATGTTCTGTAACAGCCTCCAGTTTATGATGCGGTACAAAATTATAGTTTGGGAGCCCAGTAATTGGATCATTTAGGATCAACCCTTCCATCTCTACCTGCTGTTCACTGGGTTCGTAACCGGCAATATGGAAAGCATCTACCCTTCCGACGGTTCCTTGCCTGAAAGAAATTGCATCCCTGCGATATGCATAAAAATCCCCCCAACTTGGCCAGATCTGCCACCGTAATAAACTATCAGTAGCAACAGTGACAGAACTGCCAACTACCTGTTCTTTCCAGGGAGTTACTTGCCCAGGTTCTTTTTGCTTTTTTTTGTCCTCTACAGCTGCAGAATCTGCTTGAAACTCATTATTAGAATTCATTTGAATTCCTGTTTTACTTGTATCCACAGCTGTGGAATCAACTTGTGCTATTACAGGTACAGCCATTAATAAGATCGTGATATGTATGGAAGCGAATCTAATCAAGGATACTGCTTCTTTAGATCATAAGGCATCATTTCAATTCCATTAAGCACGCGCCGGGTCATTTCAAGCAGAACCATTTTTGTTCTTTCTTTATTAATGAGGCGATCTTTTGTAAACATTGCCCTTATCGCAAAATGATCGCCGTTCTTTTGGTAAAATCCCATCCAAACTGTACCAACCGGTTTATCTTTGGTTCCTCCTCCGGGGCCAGCAATTCCAGTTGTTGATATCCCGATTTCAGTATTTAATTTTTCGGCTACTCCTTTTGCCATTTGAAGTGCCACTTCCTTGCTCACGGCTCCTACTGTATCCAATTGATGTTGAGAAACTCCAAGCTGTTCTACTTTAACCTGATTTGCATAACTGACTATACCCCCAAAATAGTAATCACTGCTTCCGGGCACATCAGTAAAAGTATTGGAGATCAAACCACCGGTACAACTTTCAGCTACTGAAATCTTCCAGTCCCTTTGGTTTAATAATTGACCAACTGCTTCACTAATAGAATATTCTTTTCCCTCTCCATAAATATATTTCTCTGCTTTTTGGAAAATAATTGAACGCAACTTTTCGAGATTTTCTTTTGCCTGTTCCTTAGTTGATCCGCTTCCATTCAACCTTAGTGTGACACCACCCGGTGCAGGTAAGTAGGCCATACTTACACCGTTTTCAAAGTATTCAGAAAGGTCGCCTAATATGTTATCACTAAGTGTACTTTCCCCAATTCCTGCAGTTTTGATATAGTGCGAATATAAATATCCCAACTCGCCAAAATGTTCTCTTAATTTCGAAGCCACCCTTTTTTTCATCAGATATTTCATTTCACTTGGCACGCCCGGAAGCACCGCAAGATACGCCCCCTGTTCATGAAACCACATTCCGGGAGCGGTCCCTGTTTTATTAAAGAGAACCTCAGCATTTTCAGGGATCTCGGCCTGCCCATGATTTGATTTTGAAAAAGGAATATTCCGGTCTTTAAAAATAGATTTGATATAGTTCAAGGTCTCTTTATCCAGCTTATAGCCAACATCAAAAAGTGCAGCTACGGCCTTTTTAGTCATATCATCATGTGTAGGACCTAAACCACCAGTTGATATCACCAGATCAGCATCCTGCAGGGATTTTTTGACCGTTTCTTTAATGAGTTCCAGTTCATCAGAAATAGTGTAAATTTGCGTTACTTCAAATCCGATTCCTGTTAAAAACTCCCCTAACCAGGAAGCATTTGTGTTCACCGTGTCGCCAATAAGTAGTTCGTTTCCAATAGAGATGATCTGTGCTTTCATAAGGCTTAAATTCCGCATTAAGCCACCCAATATCCACAGCTATTTAATAGTAAATAGTAAAACTAAAGTGTCCAACTTTGAACCAAAAAAGATATTTATAGCTTATATGCGCTCACAAAACGAATGGCTAAGCATCTTCCGAATTTGAGATAGGGGCTTCTCCATTTTCCATTTCCATGTAAATACGCTGTTTCACCGCATCGGCTATAAAACTAATGCCCGCATTGATCGATATAATTCCAAAGATCCCGACCCAAAACCAAAGAGCTGCATGAGCCAGTTCAAATTCTTCCGGTCCGTGTCCTTTAATAATTATTGCTTCGCCAATAAGATTGATCCCAAGTCCCACAAGTGTAACACCGATCACCGAGTGTCTCCACCACTTTTTTTCGTAGCTCATAATTTATAAATGATTGATTGAATGAATATTTTTAGTAATGATACTCTGTTTTGAAGCCCAAATGTAACAAGAACTGAAAAATATTATCGATATCAGCTTCTAATTATTTCTGAAGTATTGAAGACATAGATCGTACCTAAAAATCCTTCGTGTAATGAAATAAATACATCCGTAAGTTAGGAGTTAAATAAAACTTCCAAATGAAGCACATTCCAAACATACTCAGTTCGCTCAGGATCATTCTTGCCCCTATTTTTTTGGTAATGTATGTGCAGGATGAATTGATATGGCGTTCTCTAAGTATTGCTGTATTTGCAACAGCTGCTGTTACGGACTACTTTGATGGTAAAATTGCAAGACGCTACAATCTTGAAAGTAATTTGGGAATTTTTTTAGATCCCCTCGCTGATAAGTTTCTAACCTTTGCCGGGTTTTTATGCCTTCCTTTTTTAGATGCCTCTCAATTCCCCTGGTGGGCAGTGTCAATTATAGTTATTCGTGATGTTGGTGTGACTTTTTTAAGACTATATACAAGCAAAAAAGATATTACGCTTGAAACCCGATTCACTGCAAAATTTAAAACGATGGTACAAATGATCTTTTTATATGCGGTAATCTTGTTAGGTGTTTTTATAGAAGCTGATATCGAATTTGCTGATGATGCAGCCCAATTTTTTGATTCAGGATTTCTGTTTTATGTCATGATGTTTGTAACTGCGATCACAGTGTATTCCGGGTTGGAATATTTGTGGGTGAACCGAAAGATCCTGGGGGACCAACAACAAAATGACGGATCAAATTAAATATTTCCTTGGTACTGGTTTTTATTCAGGACTCTCTCCTGTTGCCCCTGGAACCATCGGAAGTCTATTTGCTATTTTCATCATATTTGGTTTGATCCAAGCACAACTTTATGGATTGTTATTCGCTTATCTGCTCATAGCTGCTGTAATTTCATTGTGGGTTTCAGGCTACTTTGAAAATAAATTTGGGGAAGATCCGGGAAGGCTGGTCGTAGATGAATGGGCAGGCCAAAGCCTGACTTTTATAGCAATTTCCTTCTCAGATGACGTTCAAGCCAATATTACCATATTAGTTACCGGTTTTCTCCTATTTCGTTTCTTTGATATTTTAAAACCACTTGGCATAAAAAAAATACAGAGTTTAGCTGGTAAATGGGGTATTTTACTGGATGATTTGCTGGCAGGATTCTATGCGCTAATATGTTTAAAAAGCCTTATTTTTGTCGGCCCAACTATTATAGGATGGTTCACATAAACTCATTCATCGCAGCGGTCCTTTTAATATAGAATATTAACAAACTTATGATACTGAATACTTCATTTGCACGTGAGTTGGCAGCTCATCTGCTCGACATTAACGCTGTAGTTCTTCGTCCCAATGATCCATTTATATGGACTTCGGGGTGGAACTCGCCTATATACTGTGACAACAGACTCACCTTGCGATATCCTGAGATCAGGAATAAAATTGAGAATGAGTTTACAACCGTTATTCAGGAAAAATTTCCAATGACTGATGTCATAACCGGAACTGCAACAGCAGGCATACCTCATGCCGCTTGGGTTGCAGCAAACCTGAACAAACCCATGGCATATGTTCGTGCAAAGGCGAAAGCTCACGGTATGGGAAATCAAATTGAAGGTGGGGTGCGAAAAGGTGAAAACACGGTTGTGATTGAAGATCTTATTTCTACCGGAGGCTCCGCTATCTCTGTTGTAGAAGCCTTACAGTTTGTTGGAGCCAAGGTTGAGGCCGTGCTCTCTATCTTCACCTATGGTTTTGATAAAGCAAACTCTCGCTTTAAAGAAGCTCAGGTTCCTGTTTATACACTTACCGATTATAAAACCTTGGTAAACGTTGCAATAGAAAAAGGGGTGATAGACGGCGACGACCTCGATCTACTGTCAAGCTGGAGAGATCATCCTGATGTTTGGCCCGATTCGCCAGATGAGCAATAATTTGTATATTCTATTTCATTTAAAAAATTGATTTCAGTGACTGACAAAAAATTCTATATCGAGACGTACGGATGCCAAATGAACTTCGCAGATTCCGAGATCGTGAACTCCATTTTGCTGGAAGAAGGTATGAAGCCTGTACATGATGCTGAAAGTGCGGATGTTGTTTTGGTGAATACCTGTTCTATCCGGGAAAACGCAGAAACCAAAGTCTGGAATCGTCTAAAAGAACTTCGCTCTATCAAAAAAGCGAAAGGCGACATGACCGTTGGAGTTTTGGGCTGCATGGCTGAACGGATCAAAGATAAGATCATTGAGCAGGAACACTTGGTTGACATCGTAGTAGGGCCAGATGCCTACCGCGATATCCCAAATTTATTGCAAGAAGTTGATGACGGTCGTAAAGCTGTAAATGTTCTACTATCATTGGAAGAAACATATGCTGATATTGCTCCTGTTCGAACTACCGGGAACGGTATCAATGCCTTTGTATCTATCATGCGAGGGTGTGATAATATGTGCGCTTTTTGTGTGGTTCCTTTCACCCGTGGACGTGAACGCAGCCGGCCTATGGAATCCATTTTGAAGGAGATTAAACAGCTGTCAGAAGAAGGTTACAAAGAAATTACACTGCTTGGCCAAAACGTAAACTCCTATTTGGATGGGGAAAATACATTTACAAAACTGATGGATGAGGCAAGTAAGGTTGATCCTGAAATTCGTTTTCGCTTTTCCTCTCCTCACCCAAAAGATTTTCCGGATGATCTGCTTCACCTTATTGCGGAACGACCAAATCTTTGTAATTATATCCATATACCTGCACAAGCTGGTAGTGATTCCATGCTGGAACGCATGCGTCGCCCTTACACCCGGGAAGGCTACCTCGAGCTCATCAAAAAAATGAAATCTATTATTCCAGGTGTTTCATTGTCGACTGATATCATTGCAGGTTTTTGTGATGAAACTGAAGAAGAACATCAGCAGACATTAACACTTATGGCCGAAGTGGAATATGATCTGGCCTATATGTTTGCTTACTCCGAGCGAGAACGAACGTTAGCCGCCCGAAAGTTTGAGGATAATGTACCCGACAAAACTAAAAAGCGCCGTTTAACGGAGATCATTCAACAACAAATGAAAATCCAGGAGCGTCGAAATAACAACGAGGTCGGTAATCGGCATGTTGTGCTTGTTGAAGGTACGAGCAAGCGGT
>JAVLBT010000017.1:0-6492 GCA_031580945.1 Gracilimonas sp. | reverse complement strand
ACAGTTAAGTGGCCGAACTGACACCAACAAGATGTGCGTATTTGATCGCAAGGATTTTAAACCCGGTGATTATGTCGAAGTTGAAGTTACTGATTCAACTTCTGCTACCCTTATTGCCCGTCCTATTCAAAAAACAACCCTTTCTGAATATTACAACGGAGCCGAGGTTTTGGCCTGAGTGAGCGTTAAAAGAACATATCTTTTATGTAGCTTTATCACTCTTTGCATTTTTTTTACCGGCCATGGACTCCTTGCCCAGCCGTATTTGGGGGTAACCTGGCATAGCGGAAGCAATCAAAGTTCGGTACCGCAAAGGCTGGATTCGCTGGAAAGGTTAGGGATTCAATATATCGAATTACAGCAGCCGGTAGATCCTATTTTTCTGGAGCAATTGGAGAATTACGATTTCACTATTTTAATTCGATCAGATCTCTCCTATCTGATTACCACTCAATTGAAAGAGAACGAAAAAGAGATCGGTCTTGAACTTGCTGAGTTGATCGAATCCGCAAACCAATCGGATATCATATCCGGATTAGGATTATTTAGCCATAGCCTGACCTTCAGTGATTCTTTTTTCAAAGCTTTTAGGCCCATTTTAAATACTTTGCCAAGTGACCTTGAGCTTACCTATTATTTTGTGAGTAATGATAAGTGGTATTCATTTAGCGATTTAGATGGGGCATTTGCTTCATATCTCAGTGAATCAGGTAATTTAAATAACGATCTTATTCACTTTAATAAACAGTTCAGAGCATTATCTGACGAAGATTCAGATCATATCGTATTCATAGATGCTGAGTGGCTAATCTCGGCTACAAAGTCCAACCCCGCCTTTTATAAGAGTCTGATCGATTTTAAAAGATCTGGAAATTGGCTATTCCCCGAACCAGAACAACCCACCAAACCGTATGGCACGAATTTTTTAGTGGTATTATTGATTGCAATGTGGGCAGGATTGGCTATTCAAATTCGCTATTTGCCTTACGTGAAACCCATGATACTTAGATTTTATTTTGCCCATCGATTTTTTATTGATGATATCCTGCATTATCGGGAGCGAGTGACCGCAGGCGCTGTATTTATGCTCATCATGCACGCCATATTTGGCGGAATCGTTGCTTACATATGTGGTAAAGTACTGATCTCTGAAACAGGTATGGAAGCCTTCTTTTACCACCTACCTTTCTTAGCTATAACTGGCGAGGGTTATTCCTCTATATTTTCCGTTTTTACTTTAATGATCTTGATTCTTGAGTTTATCGCGATTTTATGGCTTCATATTCCAGCAAAAAATCTGGATCACATCAGTCAGACTTTAAACCTTTATGCAGGGCCGTTTTACTTAGATTTCATAATATTAAGCGTCCTTATTCCACTTTATTTGACAGAAACCTGGCCAATAATATCCCTCAGTTTAGCTGTTTTATTTATATTCATCTGGTTTAATTCATTTAATCTTACAGCCTTTAACGCTTCTAAAAGTATGGGGCCTGATCGTTTTAAATATTTAATGGTCACTACAGGACTTCATTTTTTAGCTTTTGCAGGGTTACTGATATTCCTTTTTGGATTTACACCATTAGGAGAAATTCTTTTGTTAGCTGTAAAGATTTAGTAATCAATAAATTATTAATTTATTGATAATTTTCCTGTAACTTAAATATAATGTGTTACTTATTTATCTAAATGCTATTTTCAATTATTAGGTAAATACTATGAACTCTTTTATCCATTTACGCAAAACATCTTTCTATGCCAAAAGTCGCACAATCAACAAAGCCTATTTACCAAAACGCTGAAGCTTCCATTGATGAACGGGTTGAAGATCTGCTTTCTCGTATGACGATTGAAGAAAAAGTAGGCCAAATGACTCAGTTGGACATCACGCTCATAAACAAAACAGGGAAACAAAAAGATGTTGAGCTGGTGGATAAAAAAGCTCGTTATTATTTAAAAGAACATCATATTGGTTCTTTTTTAAACGGGGAAGCGGTTCCAGCAACAGCATGGTATACATATATCTACAATCTGCAAAAAATAGCTGTGGAGGAGACAAGACTTGGTATTCCTATCATCTATGGGATTGATCATATGCACGGAGCAAGTTATGTAGATGACTCAACCATATTTCCACATAACATCAACCTTGGTGCAACTTTTAATGCTGATCATGCCAAAGAAAACGGAAATATTACGGTATTGGAGTCTGCAGATCTTGGCCATCACTGGATCTTTGCCCCTGTGTTAGATATTGGAAGAGATCCAAGATGGGCTCGTTTGTATGAAACTTTTGGAGAATCAACACATGTTGCAGCCACAATGGGTGAAGCATTTGTAAAAGCTGTGCAGGATCATAAAGAAGTAGCTCCTTACAAAGTTGCTGCCACCGGAAAGCATTTCCTTGGTTATTCAGCTCCTTCATCTGGCTGGGACCGTACCCCTGTTGACCTATCTGATCAAACCATATTTGAGATTTATGTACCTTCTTTTCAAAAAGCTATCGACGCTGGTTTAAAAGCCATAATGTTAAATAGTTCTGAGATCAGCGGTATTCCAGTACATGCTTCAAAAAAGATCGTTACCGACCTTCTGAGAAAAAAAATGGGTTTTAAGGGTTTAATACTAACCGATTGGGACGACCTTGGAAAACTCGTTGATTATCATCATACCGCTAAAGATTATACTCAAGCTACAGAAATGGCAATTAACGCCGGTATTGATATGAATATGACTCCAAATTCTCTTGACTTCAATGAATCATTACTTGAGCTGGTAAAAGACGGAAGGGTGAAGGAATCACGTCTTGATGAATCTGTGCGTAGAATACTGAAGTTAAAGTTTGAGTTGGGCCTTTTTGAGCATCCCTTCCCCCGTAATGATCGTTTTCAACGGATTGGTGCTTCTGAAAATAGAGCGAAAGCTAAAGCTGCGGCTGATGAATCCATCATCCTGTTAAAAAATAAATATAATACCCTTCCAATCAGTGCAGATACCAAGGATATATTATTGATCGGACCGAATGCAAATTCAAAATCCGCTTTAGGTGGAGGCTGGACTTTAGGCTGGCAAGGTGCTGAACCTGAACGCTATCCGAAGGACATGCACACGATTTACACTGCTTTAAAAGACCGTTTCCCGGATTCAGATATTACCTTATTACCTACTACCGTTTCAGATTCCAGGGTAGTCAAAGAAGCTAAAAAACATGATCTGATTTTAGTTGCAATAGGAGAAGAGCCTTACACCGAATTTATTGGTAACATAACAACACTTGAATTACCTGCCGATCAAAAGTCATTGATCAAAGCAGCTGCCTCAGCCAATAAACCACTCGTTGGTATTTTTGTTGGGGGAAGACCACTTATCGTTGAGGATGTAATAGAAGATATGAGTTCTTACCTTTGGACTGGACTCCCAGGTTTTGAAGGTGCTGAAGCAATTGCAGATATACTTGCCGGAAATGTAAATCCAAGCGCTAAACTGCCTTTATCCTACCCGCTTTTCGCGAGTCATTTCGTTCCATATAACCATAAATCCAGTAGCGTTTACAAATTTGATCCTGAGCAGGCTAACTTTATTATGCAGGAAGAACATAGTGTTTGGCAGTGGCCATTTGGACATGGATTAAGTTATACCAGTTTTGAATATTCAAAGATTAGGTTATCCAAAACAGTACTTTCCAAGAATGATAAAATCGAAGCCACAGTTACCATCAAGAATTCAGGATCAAGAGCCGGTAAAGAAGCTGTTATTTGGTATCTCAAAGATCACGTGGGGTCAATCACGCGCCCTGTAAAAGAAGTGAAACATTTTGAAAAAATTAGTCTCGAACCGGGACAATCTAAAGAAGTATCATTTACCATAGAACCAGCAAAACATTTAGGATTTCCTGACTTTGACGGTACATATATTCTGGAATCAGGCATGTATACACTCAACATTGGCGGAAAATTGGCAGAATTTGAACTTTTAGACGACTAATACCTCTTTTGATACTTAGGTCTCCACTATCAACCTTTATGAGAACATTATGTATGTGACATTTTTTTTGTTTTTATTTTTTTATGCTGGTTTGTTAACTGTTAATTCAGAGTCTAAAGGTCCCTCAAAAGTTCAAATTGAGGAGAATGATGGCTCGTTTACCTTGCTTGTTGATAATGAACCCTTTTTTGTAAAGGGCGCCGGCGGGGATCAACAAATGGATAAACTTTCAGCATACGGGGGGAATTCTATTCGGACCTGGAGTACACATAATGCCAAAAAAATTCTTGATAAAGCTCATGAAAATGGCATCATGGTAACATTAGGCCTTTGGGTAGGACATGAAAGGCATGGCTTTGATTACGATAATGAAGAAGCGGTTCGAAGTCAGTTAGAATCTTTTACCGAAGAAGTTGAAAAATATAAAGATCACCCTGCTTTATTAATGTGGGCAGTTGGTAATGAGATGGAGCTTAATGCAAAAAACAATAAGGTTTGGTACGCGATCAATGACATTGCAAAAATGATCAAGAAGAAGGATCCCAATCACCCCACTATGACCGTAGTAGCTGAAATAAGTAAGCAAAAGATCAAGTATTTAAATGAGCGTGTCCCGGATGTTGATATCCTTGGAGTCAATAGCTACAGAGGTATAGATTCTGTTCCCCAACGAATTCGTAAATTTGGCTGGGAACGTCCTTATATGATCACAGAATGGGGACCAAATGGTCATTGGGAAGTTCCAAAAACAACCTGGGATGCTCCAATAGAACAAACGAGTTCTGAAAAGGCAGCAGTATATAAATCCAGATATGAAAATGTGATAGCAGCAGATAAGGAACTTTGTCTTGGTTCTTATGTATTCCTTTGGGGACAAAAGCAGGAACGGACCTCAACTTGGTATGGCTTATTTTTAGAAACTGGCGAAGAAACAGAAGTTGTGGATGTAATGAACTACGTATGGTCTGGTGAATGGCCGGAAAATCGTAGTCCACAAATAACGTCTGCGCTTCGTATCAATGATCAGTTGGCAAAACAAAATGTGCGGTTAAAATCTAAGACCATTGGTAAATCTGCAATAGAGCTTAACGACCCAGATGATGACAAGCTAAAGATTGATTGGCTTATTACTCATGAAAGCACAGATCTGGGTGTTGGTGGAGATGCTGAAAGTAAACCAAAAGAAATTCCCGGCCTGATCAATAGCTCTGACTTTGAGGGGAATGCTTCATTTACGACTCCGGATGAGCCCGGTGCCTACCGATTGTTTGTTTTTGTGTACGATGGTCATGGAAATGCAGGCACCGCAAATATTCCATTCTATGTGTATAAATGAAAATCTTCACTTTTTAACTGTGTTGATGCAGTTTTGAAACTGCAAAGTAGTAAGCACCTGTACTGATTGCCTCACTTGTTCCCAAGCGACTTAATCCAATTCCTGATTTTTTCATTTCGACATAATTCACTTTTCTGGCGGAAGTTGGTACTGTTACATTACGATTCTCATTCTCCAGGAAAAGCTGTAATTCCCTTTCTTTCTCCAGATCATACATTTCCTGAATTAGCCGGTTTGGACGTTCTCCATTTAGTTGATCAAAAGTACTTCTCAGTTGATCCATCATCGTTCCCCTGAATAGCGAGTAAGCTCCGGAAATGCCACCACCTAATACTACTAAACCGTCAATAATAGTTACAATATTTGCTATGGCGTCTCCTAATACATCACCAAAACGCATAAAAGCCTCTTTTGCTGCCTCTTGAACACCTTCCGATTCTCCCATGGCTATCCTGTATAATTCTGCTGGCTCTGGTGCACTGGATGGATCGATAGCAATTTGTTCTGCATACATTCTCTTTAGAGCACGGATGCTAATTGTGTCCTCAACCGATGTGTACGGATGTCGTTTATTTCGGAGCTTCCACACTTCGGCAGCAATGCTATTATCACCTCTTAGAAGATTTCCATTTATTGAGTTTCCTGCGCCAAACCCGGTCCCAAGGGTAATCCCGATAAGATTCTGATATCTTTTTGGGTTACCGAATTTTGCAAGCTTATCATTTATCGATGGCAGAAGACCTGCTTTGCTTTCTCCCAAAGCGAATAAGTTTCCATCATTATTGATGAAGACCGGGACGTTAAATTCATCCTCCAATATTGGGCCTAATGGTACTCCATTTCGAAATGCTGGTAAATTAGGTAAATCACCAATAATACCATTTTCATAATCAGCTGGGCCAGGAAAAGCAAAACTAATGGCATCCGGTAATCTATTGATGTTTTTTATAAGTGATTGAAAACCTGTAATAATATGCTTTAAGCATATATCAAGATCTTCAACTTGTGCCGGTAGAATGATAGAATCACCGACTTGCCTACCATTCTGAATTGCCGAAAAGCTGAAATTCGTTCCACCTGCATCAAGCGTAAGAATAAGTGGTTTATCCATGCCCAAATATTTGTTGTAGCTGTTTGATACTCATCATTTTTGCTGACTAAACATCCATGAG
>JAVLBT010000179.1:0-5600 GCA_031580945.1 Gracilimonas sp. | reverse complement strand
ATCCACACATTTTTTAATCGAACTCAGGTAATTATTGATTCAGCCTGAGGGTATTAGATTGAAGCTAAATACTAGCTAAAGAGGGACTTCAGGAATTTCTGATGCTTCTCTTTATTCTTCATTACTAATAGCGGAATGCCAAAAGAGTAATAAGTCATCTTATCAGTAAAATCATCCCGCAAAATGCTGGTAATCTTCTTAGACGATTTAGCACCAACGGCGATCAGGTCAGCCTGATTGCGAACGGCTTCGTCGTACACATCATCTCCCATTCTTCCTTCTTTATGAAGGGTAAGTGTGAATTCTACATCATCTGAAATATTAAATTCCGAAATGAATTCATCTTTTTGCTTCTCTATATGATCCCTGATCTTTTTCTTCTCTTCATCAGTAGGCATATAGGGGAAAAAATGCGACGGATATTTAAAGATATGCTGGGCAATTACACTTCCTCCCGAGGCTTCTACAAAATTGCGAGCCATATTGATGGCATTGGCAGATTCCTGTGAAAAATCAAAAGGAGCCAAAACCGTGTTCATAGCATAACGGCTGGTTTCGGGAACAAAAAGAATGGAAGCCGGAACATATTTTACAATGCGCCGGGCTATAACACCTTCACCCACATATCCGGTTTTTTTACCCATTATTAAAAGGTCCGGGTCCATAGAATTCATCATTTCAATGATCTCATCCGTGGGCCGTCCTTCTTTAATGATGACTCGCGTCTCGATGTCATTGCTTTCAAAATGTTCATCTACCTTATCCTTTAGTTCCTGCCGAATCACATCCTCAAAATCTTCATTGGTCTCGATATCCGGAAAAAGATCAACCATATCTTTGGCAACCTTACTGGATTCAACTACATGTAAGAATGAAATGGTTTTCGGTTCAATAACGGAACTTAAAAACTGGGAATACCCGATCAGAATATCATCCATTTTTGAGAGATCCGCACATACAAACCAGTGATCAAAATTTTTCATAATCCTGTTCCTCCTATTTATTTTCTTTTTGTTTTTCAATGGCTTCTTGAACCAGCTTCTCGTAATCGTCGCGCTCTTTGCCTTTTACTTTGTTTTGATTTTCACGGTACTCCCGTTTCAATCCCTGTTGTAAGCTATAACACATGAGCAACAGGATAAGGACAAAAGGCAAGCCTGTACTTATAGAGGCAGTTTGAAGAGCACTTAAACCACCACCAATGAGTAGAATAGCGGCTACCAGACCCTCAGTTTGAGCCCAAAAAATTCGCTGTCCGACCGGAGCATCCAGTTTACCACCGCTTGTCAGGCCATCAATAACAAGAGAGCCTGAGTCAGATGAGGTAACAAAGAAACTTAGAATAAGAACAATGGCGATGACTGAGGTAACCATGCCAAGAGGGAACTGTTCCAGAAATACAAACAAAGCGGTAGCTACATTGTCATTTACTGCAGCCCCGATGTTTCCGATACCAGCGAGCTCAAGGCTGATGGCAGAACCTCCAAAAGCGGACATCCACAAGAAAGTAACGAGACTTGGGACGATCAGTACGCCTAAAACGAATTGTTTGACCGTTCGTCCTTTAGAAATTCGTGCAATAAACATTCCTACGTATGGTGACCAGGAGATCCACCAGGCCCAGTAAAAGATGGTCCAGGAATTTTGCCAGTCAGAGCCTGCGTAAGATTCAGTCCAAAAACTAAAAGTTGCTACGGAGCTCAGGTAACCGCCAAAATTCTGGACAAAAGAATCCATTATGAAAATGGTAGGTCCTACAAAAATCATAAAGATGAGAAAGAGGGCTGCAATGCGAACGTTTAACTCACTGAGAACGCGAACCCCTTTATCAATTCCAAGGACGACCGAAACCGTGGCAACACCCGTAATAGCTACGATGATACCAACCTGCAAGTAAATATTGTCAGGCAGTCCAAAGACATGGTCTAAGCCGGCACTAACCTGAAGCACTCCCAACCCAAGGGAAGTGGCAAGGCCAAATAAGGTTGCTAAAACTGCTAAGATGTCAATCACATCTCCCATCCAGCCTTTGATGCGTTCACCGATCAGGGGATAGAAAACAGAGCGAAATGATAGCGGCAACCCCCGGTTGAATGCAAAGAATCCAAGTGACAAACCGACAACTGCATAAATGGCCCATGCATGGAAGCCCCAGTGTAGATAAGTCAAATTCATCGCCTGTTGAGCTGCTTCAATAGATTCTGCATCGGCAGTAGGAGGAGCTAAAAAGTGAAAAATGGGTTCAGCTACTGACCAGAACATAATTCCAATTCCCATACCCGCACTAAATAGCATAGCAAACCAAGCCATTGTACTGAAATCGGTTTCGGCATCCTCTCCTCCAAGGCGAATATCACCAAAACGGCTAAAAGCGATAAACAATGAAAAGATGATAAATACATTGACCGCGATCACAAACAACCATCCGGTATTGGTGGTAATAGCTGTTTGGATGGTTCCAAATAGATCTTCGGCTTGATCTCCGAGAGCCAAAGTGGTTATGATCATGGCCGTAATTAGTAGTACGGATGGCCAAAAGACAGGTTTATGTATATCAAAATATTTGTTAACGCCTGTTTTTTCAGCAGGCTCTTTTCCTTCTCCACGTAATGCCATAATTGTTTTTAGGTATTTAAAATTAACGTTTAAAACTCATTCAGGCTGATTGGTGAGAATAAAGTTGAAAAGATTATATGCACCCGAATGCTGCATGGGGTTGAAGTCCTTCAAATTACTTATCAACCACCTTTTATTCTCATAGCATAATGAACTTTCACTTTTATAATAATGAGAAAGTTCATTTACTAATTTAACAAGGCTAACCAAAAAGTACATTATTATCAAATTTAAATGTATTAAAAGACTATTAAAAAATGACTTGCATTATTGTAAAAGTGAAGGTGCTAATTATAAAATTAAAGTAACAAGCTTAAAATATGAAAGAGTATATAATTAAAGTGATAATACATTTTATAGAAGACTGAAAAATTCTCAGACTGTTCCTCCACCACCAATCATATTATCGCTTCAAAATCAGGCAGTAGATCAACCAATAAATCCTACTTTAGAATGGGAAGAAGTTGAAGAACCGAAGGGCCTTGGTCTGATGATTGGTACTTAACTATAGTTGATGATCTAGATGAAAAAGAAAAAATAGCAGTTACATTTAAAAATAACTTGAGTGGTTATAGTGGAGATACTTTAAACATTCCAGTTAATATTGGTGATTTAAAATCCACTCAAATTGAATCATTTGAATTTCAATTAAACTACGATTCGGAAAAAGTAAAAATACTTGAAGTTCAAAAAGGAAATGCTCTGAATAAAGACTTTTCTTTAGAATCTAATACAGTAAATAGTTCTCTTTTTGTATTTGGTGCTTCTCCAACTGCTTTAGCTGATAGTGGAACTGTCCTAAATATTAGAGCTGAATTAATTGCAGATGGATTAGCTGACTTTACCTGGGAATCTTTCTTCTTTAATGAAGGCAATCCGGTAGCTGTAACTGAAGGCACAACTATCAATATCATTGACTTCGTTTGCGGTGATGTTACCGCAGACAGTGAAATCTCTGCCATGGATGCATCCTATATCTTAAGGCACGGAGTTCGACTATCTTCCTATTATCCTTTAACAGGAAGAGATTCCACTGCAGCCGATGTAACGGGGAACGGTTGGATCTCAGCATATGATGCTTCCCAAATTCTAAAACACAATGTGGGTATGCCCGCCATATTAACATGCGAACCTGTCGCAGCTAAGAAATCACCAATCGCGGCTGATATCAGGTGGGAGTATGTGCCAGAAAGTAGCGATCAGACCCGGTATTCAATTCCAATTAGTATCCATAATATTGATGGGGATCTCACGGCTGCGGAGCTTGAAATTCCGGTTTCAGAAGGATTACAGTTCAAAGGCATGCAGGATCTGCCTGAAGGATGGCAACTACATACAAATCAGCATGAAAATGTCTTACATATCTCTCTTGTAGCAGTTCAAACTTTAAAGCAAAATAAGCTGGGTACTCTTGAGTTCGAACTAACGGATCCAACCAAAGCGCAAAGTATTGAAGCTTCAGTAGTAGTGAATGAAAATAATCCGGTTCAACTGAATAAACTCAGCCTTTACGAGTTACCACAAGAATTTGAACTCTCCCAAAACTACCCCAACCCATTTAACCCAACCACGCAGATCAAATACAGTCTCCCTGAAGAAACCAAAGTACAGCTGATGGTGTACAACTTACTGGGACAAAAGGTAGCAGAGTTGGTAAATGAGCAAAAATCAGCTGGAAGATACTCGGTAACCTGGGATGCCGGCAACAATTCAAGTGGGGTGTACATGTACCGACTGATAGCCGGTGACCAAGTCATTACTAAGAAAATGATGTTGATCAAATAAGATTAAATACCACATGAAAAGGTGGTTGACTTTACGCCCTTTTTTACTACCTTGAAGTGGCTGCGTAAGGGGTAGTACTTGCGAATATTCGTTTTTGGGTAGTAACATTTTAGTACGCAGTGAATTACACAAATTGGGTATAAACTTTAAATTCGTTGGGGACACATTATGTTTGGCTATACAATGCACCGATTAACAGGTTTTTGGGCTCTTCTATTCATTTTTATAGGAATTGGTTTTACAGCTCAGGCACAAACAGTAACAGGATCAGATACGCTTTTCATTGAAGGAGGAAGTTGGGAATTTTTTGACTTCTCGAGCGAAATGGCTTTCACTATCGCTGATACAGGCTCCTTTGATGCCGATATCAGAGGGAGCAGTAATGAAGGCGTTAATTTTGGACAAGAATTTTCGAGTGCGGTAAGAGATTCTGCGATCCAATTATTGGGTATGGGGAGTGTAGATACGGTAACCTCCGCTCCGGCTTGGAAAGAAACTGGAACTTGGGTTACCACGAGTTGGGAATCAACAGGTTTTCAGCCCATTCAAGTTGGTCAGCTTTGGGCTGTATATACCGCTGAAGGTCATTATGCGGTTATGGAAATTACAGCACTCCCAGAAGGTGATTTTGGGTCGAGTTTTGCTTTTGATTATGTATACCAAACGGATGGCACAAGATTTTTTGATGGAAGTGGGGAGCCCGTCGCAACAGCTCCCACTACGAATCCGGCAGATCCAATGCCCCGTGATACAGCAGATATAGTTTCTATTTATGGGGATACATATAACACGATTTCAGGGATAAACTACAATCCGGATTGGGGACAATCTGGTATTAACGATGTTGACCCGAGTTTTGATCCGGGTACAGGTAATCCGGTTTTAGCCT
This sequence comes from Gracilimonas sp., assembly GCA_031580945.1. Lineage (GTDB taxonomy): Bacteria > Bacteroidota > Rhodothermia > Balneolales > Balneolaceae > Gracilimonas. The sequence goes on along the minus strand of JAVLBT010000179.1, from coordinate 310 downwards.
ATCCGAATTTTAACTATCAGGGTACAGAACTTAACGGCTCATTCGATCTTTCGAATATGGACTATATTCATATCGATATTTGGGTAGCTGAAGGAACGGATCGTATGGTGAAATTCACCCCGGTTGACAACTCAGGCAACGGTCCGGGGGAAGTTTTGGTAGAAGTTCCCGTGACGCCAGGCTCATGGAATAGTGTAGACCTTCCGAAAAGTGCATTTGGTGATATGTCTTGGGAATCCGTATTTCAGTTAAAGTTTGACGGGCAGTTTAATGCCGATGGTTCTGCAAACACCGAACCTTTTGATATATA
>JAVLBT010000178.1:0-5629 GCA_031580945.1 Gracilimonas sp. | reverse complement strand
ACTTACACAGATAATGTGAAGCGGAACGTATATTTTTGATCTTCTGTAGTTCAGTTCCTGCAACAAGATGTTTTTCTTGTTTATCACCTTGAAACGGTTTGGAGAAGGAGAATAGGTGGTAGATGTAATGAGTATAGGCGGAGGCGGAGCCTCAGGAAGGGCATTCCGGGGCAGAGCCCGCGGAACGAGGGTAAGTTCAAAACTCACCAAATAAAGTCTTAGTAATAAGCGGATATTTTGTTTTTATTGATGGTGGTTAAACACACTTAGCATCATAACAGAATTAAGAATTTAGTCAAAGGACATTTTGGAATATCTAATCATCGCAATAAAAGTAGTCGTCGGGCTCAGCATTTTAAACGTCTGGTTATTAAGATCCAACAAAAAAACGCAGTGGAGAGGAGGGGAAGCGGGGAACCTTGAAGAAGAATTTAAGGCCTATGGATTACCCGTGTGGTTTATGTGGACCATTGGCGGACTAAAGATCGCTTTTGCGGTAGGTCTTCTTGCTTCTATTTTCCTCACAGGATATCCGGCTCTGGAAACTTATTCAGCATTTGGTATCGCAATATTGATGTTGGGGGCTGTAAGTATGCATATAAAAGTTAAGGACCCGTTAAAAAAATCGTTTCCCGCTTTCACCTTCCTGGTGTTATCGCTTGCAGTTGGTGTTCTATAGATCATTCAGTAAAAGCAAAAGGTATTCGTAAGCCAAATAGCCGTTTACCAACATAAAGAAAAAAGAGGGCAGAGTTTGATTCAAAGGGTCTCTGACTTTAAGACGCGTGCCAAAAGCAACGATCATCATCACGCATAAACCGGATGCTGAAATAAAACCAAGCAGGCTGATATAAGATCCGGCAAGAAGCCCAGCCGCTCCAATAAGTTGAGATATGCCTGTGATTTTTCTCAGCCCATCTCCCATCCCATATCGATGAAATTCTTCTTTCATAAAAGGAGAACGTAAACATTGAATGCCATAGATCAGAAAAAATCCGGCAATTATAATGGAGAGGAAAAGTATAGCATCGGACAAGGAGTTCCCGGTTTATATAGGGCTGTTGAGCTGATTGATCATTTTAAACAGGTATCCAATAAGCATTCGTTCGTTTTCGGATAGTATACTTAATAACTCCTTTCATTGCTGGTTCAGCCTTGGCACTTGATCTATACCTGGGGCAATCTCGACTCTGGTTTTGGCCAAAAAATGAAAAAGGAGTTCTATTTTGATATGGAAATCGCTTTTGTGATAAAAATACCAAACTGTTACTATTGACCTCAATAATCAACTAACCAACACCTTATTGAATAAGTACAAAACTTATCTGATCGCTGCGTTTTTCATTATCTTTTTTTCTTCGGGGCTCACTTACATTGTGATGGAGCATTTTGAGTTTTTAGGTGATCTGTCTTTGGTCTCATCAATAGTAGTGGCCATCGTAGAGATCGGAGGCCTGATCGCTATCTGGTATCAACTTAAGAAACAGAAAGATGTTGAGGTTGCAAATTTTCTGCTGGAGTTTGAAAAATCCTTTATTGAACACAAACCTATTTTCCAAAAAATCGAACTGAGCAGGGAACGGGATACTCTTACTGAAAACGACATTAGTGGGATCGTTCGCTATCTGACCTTTTATGAGTCTCTGTACCATTTTATTAAAAAAGGGGTTCTTAGTATTGATATGATAGATGACCTTTTTGGCTACCGTTTCTTTCTGGCTATGCACAATGAGTTTATTCAGAATAACAACCTGAAACCCTATCAAAAATACTACCAGAACATATTTGACCTCTATGAGGTCTGGTATAAATTCAGGTTAAAGCATGACAAACAAATTCCCTGGAGTTATAACAAACTCGACCTTGAATCACTTGACATGGAATTCGCAGACCAGATTTTCAGAAGCGGAAAAATTAATAAATACGAAAATAAAGATGAACAAGAGGTCTCTGTATCCTATGAAATGAAGATATTACGTGAAGACCAGCTTGATCTACTCATGGACTTACAGCAAGAGGTCTTTGAAGAAATTAATGATGAAGAGATTTTTCAACTTACCACAAGAGAAGAATACAGGGTCCGCATTCGGGAAAAGGGCCGGATTATTGGCGTTTTTGCTGAGAACGAACTCGTAGCATTCCTTGCAACTTACTTTCCCGGAGAAAGCGCTGATAATCTGGGCAGAGATGTTGGGATCCGGGAACAAGAATTGGGACAAGTTGCTTACTTCGAAAGCCTTGTAGTAAAATCATCATTCAGGGGAAACAACCTACAACAAAAGATGCAACAGGAAGCTTACGATCTTTTAATTGAATTGGATTACCCACATCATTTAGCTACGGTTTCGCATAAAAACTACTATAGCATCAAGAATATGCTGGACTTTAAAATGAAAATTCATGCTCTTAAGAAGAAGTACGGAGGTAAGCTGAGATACATCGTGTATCGAAATGCCTCAAAATTACAAAGAGAAAACTATGGGCAGAGTCAGATTTTACCCAATTCTGATATAAAAGAACAAAAGGGATTGCTTGAGAATGGTTATGTCGGTTATACTGTCTATCCGGGAGATTCTATGACCGATTTCAAGGTCGGCTATGCGCCGATTGTTTGATACCCTTTTTTCTGCCCATCTCAGTCTTGAATCAATTCGATCTTATCGATAAGGAGTTCGAATGATTCCGGCTTTTTATTTCCGATCAGAAATACCAGCTCTTCCATGCTCTTTTGGTCAAAATCGGGAAGGTCGAGTTCTCTGCCTCTGAATACGGGATACATGTTCTCGAGTGGAACATCCACGGTCTGCCAATCTCCGGAGGTCTCAAATTCATGCAAATAAGAATAGCGATATCGCCGGTCGTGCTTTATTCTGAACTGATATTTTTTCCCGTCCCCTTTGACACGAATTCGAATATGATCATCAGGACTTACTTCCATTTGGGAAAAGCTGTATCGAACAGACGAAAATCCTCCGTTATTTTCCAGTGAGATCTCTCCCTTAAATTTTCCATGTCCCTCAGGACTAAGCTCAAATGTACCGGACGAGCGCCCGCCCATCACCACATCATCTACTACTCTCCAGTTTTCAAGGTCGGTGTTAGAGGTAAAATCAAATATCGTGGTAGTATTCATGATCAGCGCTATAAAAATTATTCCTGTAAGGTATTTCATAAATGGTAAGCCCATGTAATAAATTCCTTATCCTAAACGCCTGCGCAACAGCTTCGTTCCTCTTCAATCGATTCGGGTATGAACTTAGCGCAAAACGCTCAGGCATTTCTCTCCAGGAAGTGTGTATTGCCTTTTACCCGGTGCAGCGTATTGGCTTTGGTGATGTACTGCTGACCAAACCGATTCTTTATTTCATCCATGGCTTTCACCCGTGCGGTTTTATCAGCGTCATCCTGGAAAAATACATTCATCTGTTGCGTCTTATCAATTTGGTGGGTTCCCAGCATCAAGTTCCGGATCTCGATACCCTGCTGGCAGACTTTCTTCAAAACAGGTTCCAGCGTATCCATCAGGGCTTGGTATACATAATCATCAATATTGGTGTGAGCCGGAGTTACGAACCGAAATCCAACGCCCGGTTTATTCGGCTCGTTAAAGCCGAACATACCTGAATATGAATGCGCCCGGATGCCGTATGCCCGCATCCGGTAGCAAATGTGCTGTACGGCAATCGCATATTCCCCTTTGATGCGAGCCACATCGGTAGATCCCTCAGAAAACGTGTGCCCATAACTAACTCCTTCTTTCGGCTGATAATTTTCGGAGATCTCCTCCATCACCCGACCCTGATCTTTACCGGTGATGGTCTGAAATAACATCTTTCCAAAGTTAGCTCCAAAGAGACGAATAAACGTTTTCTGGTTGCCCCGTTCAGCTACGTCGCCGATGGTCTTATACCCTTCTGCCAAAATATGTTCATGTCTTCGCCGTCCTACTCCCCAAACTTCATTTACCGGAAGCGGCCAAATATCAGTACGTTCGTCTTCGTCACTGAGAATGAGTGTTCGGCCTTTGGGTTTGTCCAGGCTGCTGGAGAGTTTAGCATAGGTTTTAGACCGGGCAATTCCCACGGCCCCCACTAAGTTGGTAGCCTCATAGATGCGCTCTTGCAACTTCAGGGCAAAACTGTTGATCTTTTTTCGGGACCGGCCTCTCAGAAAATCAACTTCCATAAAATACTCGTCCATGGAATAGCGCTCTACCACCGGCGCAAATTCCTTGAAAATAAAATGCACTTGCCTGGAGATCGCCGTGTAAGCGTCATAATCTACCTGTAACATACACACATGTGGACAAAGCTGATACGCCTCAAAGGCACTCATTCCCGTTTTGATGCCAAACTTCCGGGCCTCATAGGAAGCCGTGGCTACAATACCCTTGACCTGCCCGTTTTCTTTTCTCCATCCGCCAATGATGAGTGGCAAACCATACATTTTTCTGCGAAGCTGTTCTACCTGAGCATAGAAACAAGCAAAGTCAAAATGCAGGTACAGCCGGTCTTTTTTTGAGCGATGCTGATGCTCGGGATAGATCGTATTATATAAGGTTATGCGATGTACATCTTTCTCTGGCTGGTATGGATGAGGCTTTTTATTGGGCATATTTCTTCCTTTATATATTGATATGTATAAAATATGTGTATAGTTTAGGTTCACCAAATAAAAAACTGCTCATGAATAAGTTTCCTCTTGTAGATATGTTGGCGGTGTTTACCCGTTTTGCGGGATTAAAAGACCCAGACTGGCGCATACCCTACCGCCGTGATATTGCCAGAGTTCGTTCATGTCACAGTAAGATACAGGGAGGTGTCCGAAAATCTTTTTATACGGTTGAAACGAAGTCCGGAGATATACTGGATCTTGTTTTTGATGAGGAAGAATTGCTTTGGGGGCTGGTGCCTGCGCCGGGATACGAAGGAAAGGCCATCGACCGAATGCTCGTATATGTGCAGCGTCACAAGCACCTGCCTTCCCGTTCTCACCGACTCGTTCCCTATCGGTTTGAAATGCTTCCCGAAGAGCTCGCTAAAAAGCACTATGATGGCACAGAACGACCTCTGATTCAGCGCATGCAGCCGTACCGTTTTCAGTCAGGAAAGATCAATTCTGCTCAGGTCATTGATATACCCACACGGCATACTGAAAATGTGATGATCACCAAAGAATTGAACTACGTAGTGGAGACGGATGAACACCGGTTTTTTCATCTGGTGTATATTTTAGATCAGCTGGACTGGAGAATGATGCAAGAGGTGGATGAAGAGTTTTTCTTTGTTCGCTAACCAAAAAGATCTGCTTTCTCCAGCAAACCGGGTTCATTATTTCTGACATTGCCCACCGCCTTAGACACAATATGTTCCTGAATACCATCATCGGGATACGGCTCTAAAAACTCTTTCAGGTAGTTTGGGTCTTCATTTTCGGGATTCAGCCAGTCATCAAATTCTTCCGGGTGCAGGATCACTGGCATGCGATCATGAATGTTTTCCATCACTTTATTGGGGTCGGTCGTGATGATGGAATAGGAATACGCTGCCTCTTTATCTTCCGGAGCCAGATCATTGTAGATTCCGGCAAAACCCATGAGTTTTCCTGTGGATGGATAAATGAAATGCGG
>JAVLBT010000177.1:0-5750 GCA_031580945.1 Gracilimonas sp. | reverse complement strand
CGATTATTTTATGCCGGATGGCGTTACGTATAATTCTGAAATTCCTACTCCTAAGGAAGTTCTTGGTGCTGAGTTAGGAGAATGGCACGTCCGCCATGACCAACTGGTGAATTACATGTATGCCGTGGCTAATGCTTCTGACCGGGTGACTATCACCGAGTACGCACGCACTTACGAAAATCGCCCGCTGCTGATGCTCACCATCACTTCCCCCGATAATCACGCCAACTTAGATGAGATCAAGGAAGAACATCATAAACTCACCGATGCTTCCCTCTCCGGAGATCTCGATCTTACAACAATGCCGGCCGTGGTTACTTTGAGCTACAGCGTACACGGAAATGAATCCAGTGGCGCTAATTCCTCTCTTGCGGTCGTGTATTATTTAGCCGCTGCTCAGGGAGCTGAAATCGATGAGATGTTAGATAATACCATCGTTTTAGTTGATCCGGTAATCAATCCCGACGGACTGAACCGATTTGCGCACTGGGCCAATATTCACAAGAGCAAAAACGTGCTGGTAACCGATCCGCAAAGCCGCGAGTTTGACGAAAACTGGCCGGGCGGAAGGACCAATCACTATTGGTTTGACCTAAACCGCGATTGGATGCTGATGCAACATCCCGAAAGTCAGGGTCGCGTAGCTAAATTCCACGAATGGGTTCCGCAAGTTTTAACGGATCATCACGAGATGGGAACTAATTCTACTTTCTTTTTCCAGCCGGGCATTCCTTCGCGTACGCATCCCATCACCCCGCAAAGAAATCAGGACCTGACCGGAGTCATTGCAGAATACCACGCCGATGCGCTTGACCAAATTCAGACACTATACTATTCCGAAGAAAGCTTTGATGATTTTTATTACGGAAAAGGCTCTACTTATCCGGATGTAAATGGCTCCATCGGAATTTTATTTGAGCAGGCCAGTTCCCGCGGTCATGCACAGGAAAGCATTCATGGAATCCTGGAATTTCCCTTTACCATCCGCAACCAGTTTGTGACTTCGCTTTCAACGTTAGAAGCCGTTCAGGGACTTCGCGAAGAGTTGCTCGGTAACACCAGAGCATTTTATCAGGAAGCGGCCAGAGAAGCAGAAGATGCGTCTATCAAAGCCTATGTTTTTGGTGAAAAAGCCGATCAGGCGCGAACCAAACATCTCGCTGAAATGCTGGACCGCAACCAGATCGATGTCTATGAATTGGCCCGTGACCACAACAATTTCAAAGCCGGAAAAGCTTTCGTGGTTCCAACCAATCAGCAGCAGTATAAACTGATCACTGCGTTGTTTGAGCGCCGGACGGAGTTTAAAGACAGTTTATTTTATGATGTCTCTGCCTGGACGATGCCTTATGCGTTTAATCTTCCTTTTGAAGAACTAAATGGCCGTGCTTTTGACCGTGATATGTTAGGAGATGAATTTGACTTTGAAGAACTCGCGCTTGAAGGCGAATTAGTGGGAGAACAGGCGCAATACGCTTATGCTTTTGAATGGGATGAATATTATGCGCCACGAGCGCTCTACCGTTTATTGGCAAATGGCGCCCGTGCTAAAGTAGCTTCCAGACAGTTCAAATCCGTTATTGCTGATGGCGCTAAAGATTTTGATTATGGAACCATTATCGTTCCAATGGGCATTCAGGATCACCCCGAAAAAGTACATGAGTTGATCTCAACTATCACTGAAGAAGACGGCATCACAGTATACGAACTCCCAACCGGACTCACTCCCTCAGGAATGGATCTCGGAAGTAACAATTTTGAAAACCTGGAAGCTCCCAAAGTCGCCATTATAGGCGGTTCCGGAACGAGCTCTTATGAAGTGGGTGAAACATGGCACTTATTCGACCAGCGCTATCACATGCCCCTCACAATTTTAGAGAATGATGATTTAGCTGGAGCTGATCTTGATCGTTACAATGTAATCGTTTCAAGTGCGTACAGTATTTCGGATGGCGCAGCCGAAAATCTAAAAAACTGGGTACAGGAAGGCGGAACACTCATCACCTATCGAAATGCGGTTCGCTGGGCGAAGTCGCATGGATTTGTCAATGTTGAATATGTAAGTGATGAGGAAGACGAAGAGGAGGAAAAAGACGTTCAGGTTCGTCCCTATATAAAACGAAGTCCCGATTCCGGAGCTGAATACATCGGCGGAACGATCTTCAATGCGAAACTCGATCTTACACATCCGCTTGGATATGGCTTTAATGACAATGAGATCACAGTATTCCGAAATACCACCCTTTTCCTGGAAAAAGGACAAAATCCTTATTCCACGCCGCTTTTTTATTCGGAAGAAGATCCGCTGGCTAGCGGCTACATCTCTGATACAAACCTTGAGCAAATTGGCGGTTCGGCAGCCATTGTTGTAAGCAAACTGGGTAGTGGAAAAGTGATTGCCATGACAGACAACCCAAATTTTCGGGCCTTCTGGTACGGTACCAACAAGTTATTTGCCAACGCGGTGTTTTTTGGACAGACCATTAGCGGAAGTACTGCAAATTAGCTATCCTTTTGAAAAACATTCAGCAAAGTAAACACTAAGAAAAACCCTTTGCTGAATGTTCTTTTTTATATTAAAAACACTCACCTATTTCCATTACATTTAGTGCATGGGATTACTAATATTTTATTTACTGCTGGCGATCGGTGTTTCTTTTTTATGTTCAATACTGGAAGCGGTATTGTTATCTATTTCTCCTTCTTTTGTAGCTGTTCAGGAAAAAAACAATCCTGCTGTTGGAGAAGTATTAAAGGAACTGAAAAAAGACATTGACCGGCCTTTATCTGCCATTCTAACGCTGAATACGATTGCTCACACCGTGGGTGCAGCTGGCGTTGGTGCACAGGCACAGGTTGTTTTTGGAAATGCTTATGTGAGTTTAACCTCTGCGCTGCTGACATTAGCTATACTGGTTTTTTCAGAGATCATCCCAAAAACACTGGGTGCTACCTACTGGAAAGCACTCTCTGGTTTTGCAGCCCGCATTACTAAGTTTTTGATCTATCTTACCTATCCATTCGTCATTCTTTCTCAATGGATCACCAAATGGATGTCGAGCGAGGAAAAGCAGGCGCCATCGGTAAGCCGGGAAGAATTCAGTGCAATGGCTGAATTGGGACTGGAAGAGGGTGTTTTTGAAGAAGGGGAATCCAATATATTCAAAAACCTGATCCGCTTTCGCTCGCTTAAAGTGAAGGACATTATGACCCCTCGTATTGTGGTCGTAAAATTTCAGGAAGATCTAACCATCAATCAGATACTGGAAGAAAAAGATGAACTTCGCGTTTCGCGCATGCCCATCTATGGCGAGAATGAGGAAGACATCACCGGTTATATTTTAAAGAATGATCTGTATTTCAATCTTTCCAAAAATAACGGGGACAAACAGCTTAAAGAAATACAACGTGAAGTATTGATCTTGCCCGAAACCATTTCCCTGAAAACCCTTTTCGAACGACTGCTTGAAAAGCAGGAACATATCGCAGTGGTGGTGGACGAATACGGCGGATTTTCTGGTGTGGTGACCATGGAGGATGTGGTTGAAACCTTACTCGGTATGGAGATCGTGGATGAAATTGACGCCATTGAGGATATGCAGAAGCTGGCCCGACAAAAATGGAGAGAGCGTGCTAAAAGATTGGGCATTGTGATGCCGGAGAAGACTAAAACGTCTGAGTAAAGTTTGTTCTTATCATGAAGGCTCCACTTCAAACTAAATACATAATGCCTATTTGCCCAACCTCCGGCAACCCAAAATGCTATCGGTACCTATCGAGCGGAAGTTTGCTGGTGGTATGTTTGGTAAACCCCGGGCGGCTCCAAATCCAATTCAACATACCAACGGGCTTGACCGGCGCTATGTATATTTTACCTTTCCAGGGTCCGCTATAAATCATGGAAATCACGGGGCCAAGTGTATAATTACTAAATTTGCCTCATCCAGCAGAACCCTATCCCTGCCCCTTTCCCTAACGCACTCATTTATGATTTTAGTGATGAATTTTACAATCTCCTCTTTTCAAATAACCGTTCTTCGTTAACCGGCATGCGTCAAGGGAAAGGGAACGCCTTGGTGGGAATTTTGGCAGGTAATACAATTAAGGCGTAAAAGTCATCAATTTTGGAGTGATGATATAAGCAGTATCTGAAATTCCCAAAGTGTCTCATTCCCTTCAAGGCGTAGCCGCAGGAGGGAAGGAACAAGGTTGGGTCGCTTGGCGGTGTGGGCTATTTATTTTTGAAAATAATATGACTCATTCGTAATGATGTTGCAAGTAATTGACTCTTGACGTTCTAATTGTAAAGAGTTTTCAACTGCCTTTTTCAACTCTCGCATTTCATTATATTCCCGAAGCACATCAACTAAAACGGGATTTTATGAAACGCATTTTCAGATACTTTCTAACCACACTTCTGACTCTAACTTTTACTGCAGAACTTTTTGCACAAGGAACGCAACTGCTGCGTGAACCGACTATTTCGGAAAACAGTATCGTGTTTGTGCATGCCAATGATCTGTGGAAAGTAGACAAGACCGGTGGAGATACCATTCGTCTGACTTCCAATATTGGTGGCGAATCCAGCCCACATTATTCACCTGACGGAAACATGATCGCTTTTACCGGTCAGTATGATGGAAATTCGGATGTATATGTGATTCCTGCTGAAGGCGGCTCACCCGAACGCCTCACATGGCATCCTTCAACCGATGAGGTCACCGGCTGGACACCCGATGGCGAGATCCTGTTTCGTTCAACCCGAACGGCTCACCCCACAAAATTGAACCGCATTTGGAAAGTGAATTTGGACGGCGAAATGCCTGAACCACTACCCGTTGAACGAGCCGCTCGCGGGGAAATGTCGGAGAATGGAAAGTATCTTGCGTACAACCCGATCACCTTTTGGGACCCGGAATGGAGAAACTATCGGGGCGGACAAGCGCAACCTATCTGGATCGTGAACCTGGAAGAAAATTTTGAGCTCATTCAAACGCCACGCACCGATAACGAACGACATACCGACCCCGTTTGGCTGGATGGAGCCGTGTACTATTTGTCAGAGCGGGATTTTGCCAACAATATTTGGTCCTTCAACCCAGAAACCGAGGAAGAACAGCAACACACTTTTCACTCTGATTTTGATGTGAAAAGCCTGGATGCTGGTTTTGGTATGATCGTGTACGAGCAGGGCGGATATTTGCATCTGCTGAATCCTGAAAACGGCGAAACCGAACAGCTTGAGATCCATGTGGCCGGTGATATGAATTGGGGCCGACCTCGCTGGGAAGAACCAAGTGCTTTTAACCTTGATAACGCCGCCATCTCCCCAACCGGAAAGCGCGCAGTTTTTCAATTTCGGGGTGAAGTGATCACGGTTCCCAAAGAACATGGTACATGGAGAAATCTCACCAACACCTCCGGAAATGCAGATCGCTACCCGATTTGGTCGCCCGATGGAAGTCAGGTTGCCTGGTTTTCGGATGCTTCCGGCGAATATACGCTAATGATCGGCGATCAATACGGGCTCGATGATCCAAAAATGATCGAGCTTCCCAATCCAACCTTTTATTTTCGTCCCGATTGGTCACCCGATGGAAAGTACATCGCCTACACCGATACCGATTACAATCTCTGGTATGTGAACGTGGAATCGGGTGATGCAACTAAAGTGGACACCGATGGATATGCACATCCCAACCGAACGCTGAACCCCGTTTGGTCGCCGGATAGCAAATGGATCGCTTATG
>JAVLBT010000176.1:0-5754 GCA_031580945.1 Gracilimonas sp. | reverse complement strand
TAGATCCGGAAGAAGTTGGAGTTGTAGTGCGGCTGGGTAAATTTGTAGAAACTGTAGAACCGGGGTTGAACTATAAAATCCCGCTTATCGATCAGGTAGAGTTGGTTCCGGTTGAACGACAATTGAAGCAGGAATTTGGGTATCGTACCGTAAGCGCTGGCGTTCAAACCAGATATCAAAAAGCAGGATATGAAGATGAATCGCTGATGCTTACCGGCGATCTTAATCTCGCTGATGTAGAATGGGTAGTTCAGTATCGGATTAATGATCCCTACAGTTATTTGTTTAAAGTTCGAAATGCAGAGTCAACTCTTTCAGATATTTCGGAAGCAGCTATGCGCCAAATTGTGGGCGACCGAACCGTAAATGAAGTTTTGACAGTCGGACGTGCTGAAGTAGCCATTGAAGGGCAAAACCTGGTGCAATCGCTGGTCTCAGAATATGAATTGGGTATTACAATCGAGCAGGTTGTGTTGCAGGATATCAATCCGCCCAATCCTGTAAAACCGTCTTTTAACGCGGTTAATGAAGCTCAGCAGGAGAGGGAAACTCTGATAAACCAGGCGAAAGCTGATTATAACCGAGTAATTCCGAGAGCCCGTGGAGAAGCAGAGGAAACCATTCAGCGTGCGGAGGGATATGCCTCACAACGAATAAATAATTCAGAGGGGGAAGTTTCTCGTTTCAACGATCTGTATTCAGAATACATTAAAGCACCTCAGGTGACGAAGCAGCGAATATTCTTAGAAACAATGGAAGAAGTGATCCCAAAAATGGGGAAGAAAATTATTACGGATGAAAGTGGAAGTAATGTCCTGCCGCTGCTGCAAATGCAGTTAGACGGTCCGCGACAAACAAGCAATTCAACACAAAACAATAACGGAGGCAACTAAGATGAATCAGACAAAAGGAATTATCGCCGCTGTTATTGGAGTCGTAATATTTTTAACGGCACTGGATGGATTTTATATCGTACATGAAACCGAGCAGGTTATTATCACTCAATTTGGTGATCCTATTGATCAGGCTGTGATGGAACCCGGATTGAAGTTCAAAATCCCATTTATGCAAAAAGCCAACTACTTTGAAAAAAGATATTTGGAGTGGGATGGTGACCGAAATCAAATTCCAACCAAGGATAAGAAATTCATTTTCGTGGATTCATATGCCCGCTGGCAGATAACCGATCCGCTGCAATTCTATCAAAGATTGGGAACTGAGCGCGGGGCACAATCCCGTTTGGATGATATTCTTGACGGGGAAACCCGAAATGCCATTGCGTCTCATGACCTTTTAGAGATAGTCCGGTCAAGTAACCGCGATCCAGATACTACTGGCGCTTTGATGCTGGAAGTAGTGGAAGATTCGCTGGAAGATATTAGAACCGGTCGGCAGCAAATTCAGGAAGATATTCAGGATCTTGCAAATCAAAGAGCATCAGATCTTGGAATCGCAATTTTGGATTTCCGAATCAAACGCGTGAATTATGTAGAAGATGTTCGCCGAACGGTATATGACCGCATGATCTCAGAAAGAAATCGTATTGCGGACGAGTTTAGGTCAGAAGGTCAGGGTGAAGCATCCCGAATAAATGGTGAGAAAGAAAGAGATTTAGCTCGAATTCAGTCACAAGCATTCCGTGAGGCTGAGATCATTCGTGGTGAGGCTGATGCACGCGCTGCAGCTATTTACAATGCAGCGTATAATAGAAACACACAAGCGCGTGAACTTTATTCGTTCGTACGCTCAATGGATGCTTATACAAGAACGCTGGATAAGGAAACGAATATTATCCTTTCCACCGACAGTGATTTCTTCCGGTATTTGAATCGGATTGATTAGACTAACTTTAATATAGAAATCGTATAAAATTAAAAAGAGGACAGCATAAAGTTGTCCTCTTTTTTTTAGTTACCCCAACCCTATACTATAAACAGAGACTACTTAATAAGCGTCATTTTTGCTGTTTTAATATCGTTGTTAGCTTGAATTCTATATAAGTAGACACCACTTGAAAGTGAAGAAGCATCAAGTGTAAACTGATGATATCCGGCAGATTTTACACCCAGGTTGATTTCTTTTACGACTTCACCAAGTATAGAGTAAACAGTGATTTTAGTATTTGCAGCCTCAGCTAAACCAAAATTGAGATTGGTCGTTGGATTAAAAGGATTAGGATAGTTTGGATACAACTGGAAATTTGAGGGAGTCTCTGAAATATAGGCCTCTGAACTAGTACCAACATCGCTTCCATCTAAGGTGAATACATATAATTCTGAACCATATCTGAATAAGATTTTATTATCACCAACAATATTAATTTCATCGGCTTTACCACTGTTTAGTACAGGGTGATCAATTTTTGAATAAATATCTTCATTAGAATAGTAATAACCGTCATGTTGAGGGTTTCGATTTAAGGTTTGGTTCATCTGAATAATAAATGTTCCGTTTGGCAATTTATAAATGGAGCGAGGAGCAGGAACATTTAAACTTTCGTTAAATGTAACCTCAATATCATTGGTTACATCATTGCCTATTGTATGTTCTTCTATAACAACTCGAAGTTCCGGGTCATATACCTGCATTGCTGTATAAATTTTTCCATTTGAACTATCTAAAAAATATCCAGTAGGAAAATATGTCCCATTTCTGTTCTCTTGAATATAATTCCAAGTGGTTCCAAGGTCTGATGAGTAATGAATTCCCACATCTTGGTCAAAAGCATAGTTATCAAAGTATGCCAAAACCCCTTCACCTGCCGTGAAATTTGTGATGTTTACTGGATTTGGAAAGCCTTCAATTTTAGTCCACGTGGAAGCATTTGAAGTTGTATATACTCCCTGAAAAGGACCTAAGGATTCATGTACAAAAGCTGTTCCATCTTCAAAAAATGAAAGTGAAGCAGGTAAAAGAAAATCATGAGGGTCATGATCCACAAAACTCCAATTATTGGATTCAGCATCCAATGCTAAAGTATAGTCTTCTGTAACCAACCACATTTCTCCGGATGTTGGATTTTTACCTAACTGTACACCGCTATTCAATCCGACTGGAGCCCATCCCATGGTTTCATTGTCTACAACAAAATAATATTCGGATACATTAAGATTATCGGCATCGCCAACCGTAAACCATCTACCAGTTAATTCATCCCATTGATAGACTCCAGCACCATTAGCATACAGATACAAATTGTCGGTTTCGGAATCATAAAAGGTTTGAAGAATGGGTTGTGCGGTAAGCCCGGAATTAGATGCACTCCATGTGGAACCACCGTCATTTGAAGAGATAATACCAGGAGAGGGTAAATCAAAACTGGGATTTAGTAAATATTCCCAATAAATAGAAGCAACCAAAGTACCATCACTTAATTCCAGAACATCACTGATACCGTGTGAATAGAAAGAAGCCTCAACGCCTAAAACAGTTTCTGTCCAGTTTTCTCCCTTGTCTGAGCTTAAGAAAGAATTCCCGTCAGCGCCTCCAGCCAGTATATTGCCATTCTCTAAAACGGTAAGAGATAGTGTTCCACTATCAAGCACGTTATTCCATGTACTTCCATTATCTGATGACTGAAAGATGCCATCTGCTGAGGTTGAAACATAGATGTCACTATCAAGTATCTGGATATCGGTAATAATACTATTTTGCTGATTGGGCAAAGCAAGTTCCGTGAAAGAGGTTACTCCCGATTCCGACATCAGTAGATCATCCCCCTCAGCACCTAAAACCATTCCATCATCTGATGAAACTAAATGCTTCAACAATCTATTGGTTGCATCATGAGTGGTCCAAGTCACACCATTATCGGTAGATACAACAATTTCACCGCGGCTGGAGAACGAATAATTGTAACTGGCAAAAAGGGCACTGTCAGCAACAAGGATATCGCCAAATGTGCCACGCGTTCCAAAGAATTCTGGTATGGTTTCTGGTTGGCTGACTCCGGATGAAGAGTAAATGGTCAGTCCGGTTGCACCTCCAATGTAGAGTTGATCCCTTATTGTATCTGCGACTAAAAAAGATCCCCGACCAAGGTCATCCTCGGCTATCCAACTTAAGGGGAAACGACGGTCTAATTCCCAGTTTGCTCCATTATCTGCTGAGAAAAATACTTCTGATGAAAAAGATGACGTATATAAAGTATCAGAAAATTCGACGATTGATGTAAAATTTCCGCCGGGTAGTCCAGGAATTTTTTCGACGGTAACTTGAGCAAAAATGAATCCCGGGATTGTCAAAATGACAACAATAATAGTGTATAAATATTTCATAGTGATAAGTTAAATGAATAGTTATTTAACACTAATGCATCCTTGGAGAAAAGAAAATAACCCAAATAAGGTATTTTAATGAGCATAGTACTTCTATAGATTAAGTAACAGTAAATCTGGAATTTGAAAAGTCAGAAAATCTGCTATTTTCATTTCAGAATAAAAAGGGGAAAAAATAAAGCAAGTATCAACAATATTAATCCTTATAGCCGGGTGGCTGCTGGGTACGGCTCCTATTTTTGCTCAGTCCAACTTGTGGTTTCAAAATTGGGATCAGGATGATGGACTGCCAACGGGGAATGTCCCAGTTATTACAAAAGACAGTAAAGGATTTCTTTGGCTGGGAACCTTAGATGGGCTTTTACGCTTTGATGGGCATAAATTTTTAACTCTCCGTTACGATTATGAAGAACAGACACCGCTGTTGAGTAATCAGTTAGATGGAGGTGTCGTAGAAGGTCCGGAGTATAAAATATGGGTTGCTTCGAGAGCGGGATTAAGCGTAATCGATCCTGTTACGATGAAAGTGATTAAAAACCCGAATTCTCTGAAAGGTAAGATCCCAGATTTTCTTGGAAGAGCTGGAGATATTATGGTAGTGAAAGCTGAAAAAAGCTTATTCTTTTATGATGGATCAGCAAACCTTTTGTCTAAGAAAGACGAAATCTTAAGTAAACAGTTCACGCTATTAAATGAAAAACTGGCTGTAGGGGCTTTTCCTGAAAGAATTGAATTTTACCGTGTTGATATCGATCAAAAAAATATATTTAAAGACACAACGGCATTTCGTATAGATAAAGAAAAATCAGCCCGCTACATACGTTACTATGATGATTCAACATTAGTTAGAGTTACGGGGAAGGGTGAATTATGGCTAGATCGATTCTATATAATTGAAGAAAGAATGCAATCAACTTTTATCGGTGATGGTTTCGAAGTTTCAAACCAGGCACGGAGTCTTTTACCCCTGGCAACGGAAAAAGATGGTTCCTTTTGGTATCACAAAGCAGGTCGTTTGGTATTTTTTCAAAACGTGAATAAAGGCTCCCTAACATTTCATGAAGTTGAAATCCGCTCTGACCAAAGTAAGGAATATAGCCTCAAAGCAACTGGTTTTGTGACGATTATGAAAGATGAAGATGGTTTGCTTTGGATTGGAGACAATGTCATGGGGCTATCCATGCTTGATACACGGCAGCTTGTTTTCAAAGCAGTCAACCAAAAAAATCTTGGGTTAAGAAATATTCAACGAAACCTTTTATGGCATTTTACTCAGGACGAAGCAGGCGACTTGTATCTTGCCGGCGACCATGGAATGGTGAAATTACATGTTAATACTGATGAGGATTTTTATTCGTTTCCTTTCCTTCAGAGCATAATATCTGATGTTCAACGATTCCCCAATCAAAATACTTCAGGGATCCAAAAAACAATAAATGCGTTTCAGGTTGGCCAGAAGACGTATTACAACGTTTTT
>JAVLBT010000175.1:0-5783 GCA_031580945.1 Gracilimonas sp. | reverse complement strand
GCTGCCAAAGCACGGGTGCTAATGGACGAGTTAGCCGAGAATCGTGAAAATATTTATGAAACCCTGGATGAAACCGTCATTATCAAAAAAAAACAGAAAGCCAAACAAATTGACCGGCTTTATTCGCAACTGGAACGGGCCGAATCTGAACAGGAAGCCACTACCATAAAGAATGAACTCAAAGATCTGGAGTTTGATTATCAGTCGTTCTTAAATAAAATGCAGGCAAATAATTCAAATCTGCAAACTTTTGACTATCCAAAGCCTGCTTCTCTATCAGAAATTCAGGCGCTATTAAATGAACAAACCGCTATCCTTGAATATGCTTTCACAGAATCAGGGCTTATCCGGCTGCTAATCACCTCGGATAATATTCGAAGTCAGTACACCGACTCACTTTATGACCAAACCGCTAAAACATTTTTCACCGAACAGGTTCGGAATTTCCGGGCATCCATCACCGAGAAAAAACGCCTGAGTATGGTGTTTGAAGGCAGTAAAGAGTTGTATTCTTCTTTGATTCCTTCCTTTAACAAAGCTAAAGCTCAGACGATCAAAAACCTGGTCATCATCCCGGATGGTCCTCTTAGTTTCCTTCCATTTGAAGCTTTGGCTTCAAACCAACGATTTTTGATCGAGGATTTCTTGGTGAAATATTTGCCCTCTGCCTCTATTTATTCATTTATACAGCCTCCCCATCGCCTCACAGAATATGACCTGCTCGCTCTTGCCGGCTCTGGTTTTGAAAGTGAGCAGAACGTAGCTTCGCCGTCTCGCTCTCAGGCTTCCTTTGCCTCGCTTCCTTCTACTTTGTTAGAAGTGGATTCTATTTCAGCGAATTTCGAGAAATCCACCATCCTAAAGAATGATGATGTTAGCGAAGCAACTTTGAAATCGCATGACCTAAGCAATTATCGATTTCTCCATTTTGCCACACACGCAAATGTAGATGAGGTCAATCCTTTCCGCAGTGGACTGCTATTATCTAAAAAAGCGGATGTGGAATCGTTATTTGGAGAAGATGGACACCTAAACAGCCGGGAGATCGCTAACCTTCAACTTAAGGCTGACCTTGTGACGCTAAGCGCTTGTAATACAGGTATGGGTGCATTGGTTACAGGCGAAGGTTTAATTGGACTGCAACGTTCCTTTCTTTCGGCCGGAGCCTCTTCGGTTATGGTTAGTTTATGGTCGGTTTTTGATCGAAGCACCTCGATCTTTATGTCGGATTTTTACCAGAACATGTTAACTCATCAAGAAGAGGATTATGGCCTATTCAGTAGAACTCTGGATTGGATTGGAATCTACGAACACCCCATGATCGACTATAAAACCAAAGCTATCCGGGATGCTAAGCTGGCGATGATCGACCATCCTTATTATAACCACCCCGTACATTGGGCACCCTTCATTTTAATTGGTAAATAGAGGATAAGAACGTTGAAGGTTATAATATCCAACAGATAATATTGATTTTTTCGTGATGGCTATTCTACCGAGGCTGAACCTGAGTCTTTTCAATGAATGCCTGATTGTCGACTTCTGGCCGCTCCTCAGAATTAGCTAACAAAGTTGTAAGATTATAAACCAATTGAGTTCGCTTCAACAAAGGGCCAAAAGTGATTTTTTCTATATGATCCTGGGGACGGTGATAATCTTCGTGGGTTCCATTGAAGAAGAACACAAACGGAACACCTAACCGGCCAAAATTCCAGTGATCACTTCTGCGATAAAACTGATTAGGATCATTCAGATCATTATATCGGTCACTTAAATTCAATTCAGGGCCTGTCGAATTTGCCAATTGTATAAGACTATCCAATTGGGAAGAAATTATTTTCCCTCCTATCACATATACATAATTGCTGTCAGCAATATGTTCTTCATCTACCCGGCCAATCATATCTAAATTAATATTAGCTACTGTATTTTCAATGGATACTACAGGATGATCAGAATAAAACCGGGAACCTAATAATCCCTTTTCTTCTCCCGATACATTCAGAAATAGAACGCTTCTCTTGGGACCTGCACCTGCTTCTTTGGCTTTAGCCATGGCTTCAGCCACTTGCAGGGTTGCTGCTGTCCCACTGCCATCATCATCTGCCCCATTGTACAGGTTGTCACCAGTTGAGTCGGGTTGCCCGATTCCAACATGGTCGTAATGTGACGTCAAAACAACGACTTCGTCTTTCATTTCAGGATCCGAACCTTCTAATAATGCAAGTACATTTTGTGTATAAACGGTATTATCGTTTAAGATCGGGTGATGATAGAAATTCATATCCAGTACCCTTGATGAAAATGCTGCTGGTTCTTCAATGATATTTTGATGAAGCTCCGACAGCTGTTGCAACGACTCTAAACCAAGCATTTCGGCGGCTAATAGTGGGTGCACCTGGTTAAATGCTGGGGATTTATTATTGCTATCTTCCTGTAAATATTTCAACGCCAGCCCCCGGCCTTGCCCAAAAGTTTGTTGTCTTGCCTTTGATTCTTCATTATAACCTGCCGTGTCTGTCCCTATTGCAATAATTGCACCTATAGCTTGACCCGGCGCTAATGCAGTTTGCAGATACTGCATATTCGTATGCTCCTCGTCATACAAAATAAACAACCACTTTCCCGTGAGGTCAACCGGATACTGATTAATATTATTTTCATCGTTTACCATACCCGCGCCGGCAAAAGCTACAGGCCCGGAAAGCGAGTCACTACCTCCAAATATGGTGACAAAATTACCTTCTTCGGTTGGGCTGTGCATACTTAAGTCAAAGGTGGAGTCGGTCTTAGTTGATTTTAGCTGATAACTGATCTGATCGACCGCGGGCTGAATAAGCTCATAGTTTTGATAATAGGTTCCTTTGTTGCCAATGGCTGTAAGACCCATTTCCTGATATCTTTTGGACAGGAATCGGGCGGCTTTTTCTTCCCCGATCGTTCCGGTTTCCCGGCCTTGTAATGAATCATGTGCCAGAACAGCTAAATCCTGATACAATCCTTCTTCCGTAATTTCCTTTGAATATGAATAGATGGTTTTGGGCGTTTTTTGCTGCCCGTTATTAAAAATACTACACGCTGAAAATGTAAGCGTTATGGCAAAAAGTAGGCTTTTATGAATCATTTTGGTATGAATTAAGGAAGTATTATTAGGCACCGATAATTTCGTCAACGGGCTTAAGGTCGATATAAAATTTGGTAGGGTCTTCTTCTAAAAAAAGATTTATTTGTTGTTCTTTGATCATTTCAAGAACGGCTAAAAAGGTGACAACTACATAAATCTTGTTTTTTAAGGGAGCACAAACCTCCAAAAATGTTTGTCGGCCCTGCTCCTGAAGTCGGTTCAGAACAAATTCAGCTTGTTCTTCCACTGTTGTACTTACCTTTTCAACATGATGGACGATATTCTTTCGTTCAATATCCTGCAGTACTTTTTTAAAGGCGGCAATCAGGTCAAACATCGTTACATCCTGTAATGCTTCTCCTGAGGCTTGTTGCTCAACAGTATCAGCCTCCGGATATCCCCGCATATATTTTTTACGGGCTTCATCATCCATGTCTGCCATTTTAACGGACATTTCCTTGTACCGTTTATATTCCAGCAGTTTTTGAACCAGTTCGTAACGGGGATCACTTTCGTCCAGTTCATCATCTTCAGCATCTTCGCGTGGAAGCATCATTTTTGCCTTGATGGACATCAGCATGCTTGCCATCAGTATAAATTCGCTGGCAACATCCAGGTCCAATTCTTCAAGTACATGTATATATTCCAGAAATTGCTTGGTGATGTATGATATGGGAATATCATATATATCGAGTTCATCCCTTTTTATAAAAAAAAGAAGTAAGTCGAGCGGCCCTTCAAAATTGTTTAATTGTACTCTGTACATACGTTAAAATTACAGTGTTAAAAACTCAAATTCTTTATTTTCTTTTTGTTGCCGAATGTTATTTTAGTTACTTACTAACTCAGGCTAATACAAGGGCATGGATTATTCAAAATTTGTTGATGCTGTATTACAGCAAGACGATGCCACGATGAACGAACAGGCAAAAGTTATTACGCCTGTACTTATTAAATTTCTGATGGTTCGTATGAACGCCTCGGTTCATGATGCCAAGGATTGCGCACAAAATACACTACTTGTTGCGATAGAAAAAATTCGACAGGGTGATGTAAATCACCCTGATGCCCTAATCAATTACATGTTTACTACTGCCAGAAATGAATATTTGAATGAATTCTCAAGCAGTCGCGAACTCAATTATGATGACCCTCCGGAACATCATTCCAACCCTGCTGATCAGTTAAATAAACTGGTAGATAAGGAGAAAATGAAGCTCCTAAAACACTGTATAGAGTCTTTAAAGGCTGATTATAAAAAATATATACAATATTGGTTTCAACATCCCGGATACGAAACATCCGTTGTGGCTGAACATTTTGGCATAACGGTAAACAACGCCTGGACTAAGAAGCACAGAGTTATTAATGCGATCAAAAAATGCCTGGACAAAAAAATTTAAAAAAAAGTGTAAGGAATTGTGTTTTCATTGGTCTAACTAAACAGATTCAGAATGTATTTAAAAATACATTCTGCAAATCAGTGAATAGAACGATACGATAATGGATAACTCAAGAGAAATAGAATTACGAAATAAAATAGATGCCTATATCAAAGGTTCGCTGTCTGAAAATGAAATTCAGGATTTATGGAATACCTTTGCTAAGGAACCGGAACTATTGGATATCCTTGAACTGGAAGTAAATGTGAAAGCAGCAATCGAAGAAGAAGCTCAAAAACAAGTCAACTCTTCTGCTGCAACTATTCAAAAATTACCTACATGGACCTGGCATGCTGCTGCAGCTGCTGTAATAGCTGTCATTGCTTTGGTACAACTCTTTCGGATTCAAACACCAACCGACATGAATCAATTTTTGGTTCAGCAAATTAAACCCTCTCAGGTTGAAATGGCTGATGGGATTCGTGCCGCAAAAGACATGAATATTACAACAGCTGACTCCCTTCTGAATTTAGGGTTTGAAGCCATTATTTCTGGAAACGATTCAAGAGCTTTAGAACTGTTCGATATTGTGATAGAAAAATATAGCCAAGAACCTTACGGTTCAAAAGCATATCTCAATAAAGGTATAGTGCTCTACAATGATGGAGATTACGAATCTGCTGTTTCCGCTTTCCGGGAAACCCTGAAGCGGGTAGAAGACAGCAACATGATTACCGAAAAAGCTTATTGGTATTTAGGCAATGCCTTGGTCAATTTAGGGCAGTTAGAGCAGGCTCAGGAAGCCGTATTTAATACCTATCAAATGGATGGGATATTTCGAAATCCTGCTTTTCGCCTGCTAAAGAAATTGAGCGATGACCTTGGGACCACCGATTATGAAGAGTTTAACAGCACGCAACTCGATTAATGAATTTCCAAAATCACCTACAATACCTGAATTTAGCTGGGTTACTAAATAGGTAGTGATGATTATAATTTAAGCTCTCTTTTTAAGTTTTAAATCCCTGAAAATTACATCCTCTGTATTGCACTGTAACCCTGTCTGCAAAAATTTATATCTACATCAGTATTTTTAACTTTGGCATATTTTTTGATGTATTTTGACTATACAAATCCTAAGTACTGATAATCAATTTTTTAACTATGCCAACGTACGAATACAAAAGAGAAGACGGAACTACCTTTGAGATCACTCAGAAAATGAGTGAGGATGCGCTTACTACCTGTCCCACTACCGGACAAAAAGTAAAACGAAT
>JAVLBT010000174.1:0-5933 GCA_031580945.1 Gracilimonas sp. | reverse complement strand
TAATGCGAATTCAATATAAAGCTTAGCAAAGTATATGTTGAAATGGTCTTTTATACTATAGCTCGTCTGCTGAAAGAAGAAGGTTCAAATCGTATTTCATTTTTTGAAGTCAACTACTGATTATATAAGGATCCTATTATTTCTTTCCTTCCACTACAAAGCGTTATTCGTTTAGCTCGAACTATTTTTCAAAATCTCGTTTTGTTGGTTTACAAAAAAATTGAACCCGCTTATTGAGGATAGAATTGGAAATATTAAATTATTTTAATATATTAGTATTAGAAAATTTTAATAATCCATAGGAACCTGGATATGGACAAGTATAGAAAAGTCATGATCGTGGAAGATGACCCGCTCCTTTCCATTGTTGAAGGCAAACTGGTAGAACAGATTGGATTTCGTGTTGCTGGTAAAGCAAAAAGCGGAGAAGAAGCTTTGGATCGTTTTTATGATATCTCTCCATCTATAATATTGATGGATGTACAGCTTTCCGGCGCCATAAATGGACTTGAAGCCATTAAAAACTTAAGGGAAAATGAAGTCACAATTCCGGTAATCTTTTTATCGGGTGATGATAGTGAACTTGTGAAAAAACAAGCTCATGAATTAGGTTGTGTCGACTTCTTGCTTAAGCCTGTTTCCAAGAATGTATTGTCGGAATCTCTTCATAAAGCGGAAAATTCGGTGATCAAACCTCAATTTGCCGCCTAAGATTTTACCCCTTACATATTATTTACCCATAACCCACATAAAGTAGTTTAAACGCTGCTTTATGATTTTCAAAGACCCCGGCTTCAAAAGTTGGGGTTTTTTAGTTTTGGTGAGATACTATTACGCGCCCGCACTGTCCACCATTTAGCATGGTTTCAATTTCTTTTTTCAATTCTTCAAGTCCAATAGTTTTAGCATAGTTCTCTGTCAGTTTTGAGTGATCCATGTTTGCTATTTCCTCCCAGATGTTTAATCGCATTGGCATCTTGCATATAGCTGAATCAATTCCCAATAAACTAACTCCACGTAAAATAAAAGGGTAAATACTGGTTTCAAGATCGTGTCCGAGGATATTTCCACAACATGCCACTGCCCCGTCATGATTGGTTTGACGAATTACAGCATCCAACATTTCACCTCCTACGGTTTCAATGGCTCCGTTCCACTTTCGGCTCAGTAAAAAGCCAGAATCAACGTTTGTCACTTCTTTACGATTCATTACTTCTGCAGCCCCCAAAGATTCCAGGAAATTTGCTTTATCCATTTTACCTGTTGCTGCAGTCACCTTGTAACCCAACTCAGATAAGAAGAATACAGCAAGCGAACCTACTCCTCCAGTTGCCCCCGTAACCAGTACTTTTCCTCCTTCAGGATGAATGCGTTCTCGCTGTAATCGTTTTACTCCATACATGGCCGTAAATCCAGCCGTGCCGTATTTCATAGCACTTTTTAAGTCCAACTCTTTTGGCATTTTTACGACCCAATCTTTAGGTACGCGTATCACCCCCCCAAATCCTCCAAATGTATTCGACCCCAAATCTTTACCCGTTACAATGACTTTGGTTCCTTCCTCGAAAGTTCCAGATTCATCCTCCAGGACTACACCAGCTGCATCAATTCCGGGAACATGTGGATATGTACGCGTCACTCCTTTATTGCCAGAAGCTGACAGAGCATCTTTATAGTTAAGGGAAGAAAATTCTACTTGTATGGTTACATCATGAACAGGAAGCTGATTATAATTCAGGTTCCTAACCTCTTGAGTGAAGGTTCCATTATCTTGCTCTTGAACGTAATAAGCACGGAAAATTGAACGTCTCATTTCAATATTCTTTTGATCCATTTAAGTTTTCCATTATAAGGTGCGTATCGAAAAGGAATATCCAGCCAAAGGCTTTTCTTCATAATGCTTTTAGTATGCGAAAAGGTATCAAAACTTGCTTTACCGTGGTACGCCCCCATCCCGCTTTTACCCACTCCACCAAACGGGAGGTCTGGGTTTCCTAAATAAGCAACCACATCATTCACTGAACCGCCTCCAAAAGCGCATGAATTCAAAAGTAAAGATTCAGTTTTTTCATCTTCTGTAAATACATAAAAAGCGAGCGGTTTAGATCTTGAATTTACAAAATCAATAGCCTCCTCAGTTTTTTCGTAAGAGAATACCGGAAGTATGGGCCCAAAGATCTCTTCTTCCAGAATGGGAGCATCATCATTGACCTCGGTTAAAATGGTGGGCGAGATAAATCGTTCTTCAGCATCCGTTTCTCCACCAACATAAATTGTTCCCTGGCTGAGATAGCCTTTCAATCTTTGAAAGTGATCATCATTCACAATACGGGGCAGGTCCGGACTTTGCCTGGGGTCATTTCCGTAAAATTCTGTGATGGATGCCTTCATGTGCTTCAGCAATACGGATTTCACATTTTCTTGTACCAGTATGTAATCGGGAGCTACACAAGTTTGCCCTGCATTGATGCATTTTCCCCAAATTATTCGTTTTGCAGCAGTTTCAAGATCTGCGGTTTCGTCCACAATACAGGGACTTTTGCCACCTAACTCAAGCGTAACAGGTGTTAGGTTTTTTGCAGCAGCTTCCATCACAATTTTACCTATACGTGTACTCCCCGTAAAAAATATATAGTCAAATGGTTGCTTAAGCAGCTCTTGATTAACTTCTATCCCCCCTTCAGCCACAGCCACAAACTCTTCTTGAAACTCTTTTCCAAGTACCTCTGCAATTTTAGATGACGTATTTGGCGTTAACTCCGAGGGTTTGATCACCGCGGTATTTCCTGCGGCTATGGCACCCACCATTGGCAGTAGGGCCAGCTGTACCGGATAATTCCATGGCGCAATTATCAACACACTTCCATAGGGCTCAGCAATGGTATAATTCTGGGATGGAAAATTCACCAATGACCCGGATACACTCTGTTTTTGCGTCCATTTATCCAGGTTTTTGATCATCAGATTGATCTCATCATGAATGATCCCCAGCTCTGTGACGTAAGTTTCGAACTCCGGTTTTTTGAAATCGGCATAGATCGCATCAACAAACTCTTGTTCATGCTCGGTAATTAATTTTTTGAGGGTTTCAAGCTGTTGAATACGAAAACCGACCGACTTCGTATTCCCTGTATTAAAATATTCTCTTTGTTTTTTCAATAACGCTTCTGCATTCATTCGCCCACCTTATTTCTGCCAATGAAGGTGTTCATTGAATCATAGACACCAAATATCTTACCCGCTACAAAATCATACACTTTACCGGGTAATATCCCACGGAAAAAGGGGGTTAGTTTTACCATAAAGGGCTCTCGAAGACGGGCTTTTCCGCGTTCTACAGCATCCAGTATTTTTGTTGTAATGTCATCCGGGTCCAACAATGGCATAAGTAGCGGTTCAGTTACACCTGCAAACATTCCGGTATTGATATAACTGGGCATCACCGTTAGAACTTTTACGCCACTTTCATTTTTTTCGAGCTCCAGTTTCAGGGATTCTGACCATCCTACTGCGGCCCATTTGCTTGCCGCATACACCGTCATCCCAGGATTTGGAGTCAGCCCGGCAGCCGATGCAATGTTTATGATGTATCCACTTTTCTGTGTCATCATTGCGGGTAAAAAGCTTCGTGCTACAAACATCAGTCCGAGACTGTTAACATTCATAGTTTTTTTCATCTCATTCACATTTTGTTCATGAAATTCCTTCCCGCTTACAATACCGGCATTATTGTATAGAACATCTACTGTTTGGTCTTGTAGAACACGTTCAGCTGCCTCCTGAACCTGTTCAGGATCACTCACATCAACCTGAGCCGTTTCAATATTATAACCCTGCTTCGAAAGTCTTTTTGCTGCGTCTAAAAGGGCATCTTCATCCAAATCCCAAAGAATCAATTTTTTGGCTCCGCGCTGAACTGATTTTAAGCCCATCAAATATCCAATTCCACGGGCTCCACCAGTCACTAACACAATTTTATTATTAAAGAATGACATACAAAAACCTTATATTTGTAGCTTGAATTTAACCAAATTTGGAACATTGATTTCACAAAAACCATTGTGGTGTTCCCTTAAAAAAATTAACATATACAATAAGAGCATTTTAGTGATACAAATGAAAAAATTATTCACCTTTTTTACCCTTTTAATATTTGCAGCCTCATGTCAGCAGGCACCTAAAGAGGTGTCTTTGGAGTGGTCAGAATCTGCGGCCTTACCGACTCCCATTTCAAACAATGCCGTTTCTGCTGCTCAAATAGATGGCGATTGGTTCATATATACATTTTTGGGTCTTGAATCCGGAAAAACCGCAGGCGATGTAAGTAATTATTCCGCTCGTTTCGATATCAATAATAACAGTTGGGAAGAAATCCCGGTAGTGCCGGATGAGATCGGTCGACTGGGAAGTACAGCTGAATTTACCAATGGCCATATTTACATATTTGGCGGCTACACTGTTGCTGATGACGGATCTGAAGTTTCCACTCAAGAGGTCTTTAAATATGACCCGCTGGCAAACACCTATGAGCAAGTGGCTGATATGCTGCTCCCCGTAGAAGATGCTGTTTCTCTGGTTTATGAAGACCGCTATATCTATTTAGTTAGCGGATGGAACAACACCAATAACGTATCGAATGTGCAAGTGTATGACACACAAACCAATTCATGGTCACATGCAACACCTTATCCCGGGCCTCCCGTTTTTGGGCATGCTGGTGGAATTGTTGGGAATACCATGGTTCTTTCTGATGGCGTACAAATGGTAGTTGATGAAGGTGAAAAGATCTTTAACATGTCGGCGGGCAGCATAAAGGGAGAGATCAATGCAGAGAAACCAACCGAGATCAAATGGACCCGCATTCAACAACATCCAGGACAGGCACGATATCGCATGGCCGCTGTTGGCGTTTCTGAACCGGTTGAAATGGTCGTATTTGTGGGAGGGTCAACCAATCCCTATAATTTTAATGGTATTGGATATAATTCAAAGCCATCATTCGCTTCCAAAACTACTTTTGGTTACCGCCTGGATACCAATCAGTGGGTTGAACTTGGCGAACAACCGACGCCAACAATGGATCACAGAAGTATAGCTCGCGCTGGAGATGAATACTTTATCATCGGCGGCATGGTTGATGATCAAAGAGTAACAGACTTAGTTCAGAAATTTACTATTGAGTTAAAAGACCCAAAATAGAACCCAATTATATACAGCGTTTAAATAAGCGAAAGGGTTAACCCTTTCGCTTTTTTATTATTTGTCCATGTCATTTTAAAAATCTTCACAAACTGTTTGCATAAATCTCCTATACTTTGGGTGGTTCTCACTTAACCTCATCACTCACTACAGGAAGGTTCTATGAAAGCTTTCTCAAAAGATGCAATCTCAATTTTAATTGGGATCATCGGTTTTATCATCCCGTTTTTTCTATCTATTCCAGGCCTGTCAGAAGCTGGTCATGTTGCACTCAGTATCTTTATCATCGCGGCTGTTTTTTGGATGCTGGAGCCTGTTCCCATTTACGCCACCTCAATATTAGTTATTTTACTGCAGGTCTTCTTTCTCAGTAAGCAGGGCGTGTTATTTTCAGAAGTGACAGCAGAATATGCACCGAATTCATACACTGATTTTATTGGCACACTGGCAAATCCGATCATCATCCTTTTTCTGGGTGGGTTTGTACTTGCCGATGCCGCCGTTAAATTCGATCTCGATAAAAATCTCACGCGTATTCTCCTCAAACCATTTGGCTCAAAACCCAAATTCATTATCCTTGGTTTAATGGTTGTTACCGGATTGCTCTCTGCATTTATGAGTAATACGGCTACAACTGCCATGATGATGACTGTGATATTGCCGATCATTGCTAAAACCGACCTGGACGACCCACTGCGCATTGGGCTTGCACTCAGTATTCCATTTGCTGCGAA
>JAVLBT010000173.1:0-5995 GCA_031580945.1 Gracilimonas sp. | reverse complement strand
TCATTTAATAATATACTTTAAAATAAGGGCTTATTTCCTGTTTTTCCATGTTGATTTAATGAACGTTTTATAGCTTATTCATTTTTATTAATTACTGTAGTACAACATTATTCGCATTTAAATAAAAATATAGATCTACTACATGTTTGGAATAACCTTAGAAATTTGGTTTGTCTATGCACTGATCTTACTGGCGGTTATCCTTTTTGTTAATAAGCGGATTCCATTCGACATTACCTCTCTCATTATTCTGGCAATTTTAGTTGTCTCAGGCATACTAACTCCTACTGAAGGATTATCAGGATTTTCTAATCCAGCTACCGTTACCATCGCCTGCATGTTCATACTGAGCGAAGGACTCAGGCGTACGGGCGCACTTGATATAGTTGGTGAATATTTTTTCGAGCTTAGTAAGCTGAATTATCGTCTCGCCATATTTATCATCATGGTGATCATAGGTGCCATTTCTGCTTTTATAAACAATACTGCCGCTGTGGCTATTTTTATTCCGGTAATTATCGGATTATCCCGAGATCTTGGAGAAAGTGCGTCAAAACTTCTGATGCCTATGTCTTTTGCTGCTATGTTTGGTGGGGTTTGTACACTCATTGGGACTTCAACGAACTTACTGGTTGACTCCATTGCCCGTGATAATGGCCTGGTTGGATTTGGGATGTTTGAGTTTGCACCAGTAGGTGTCATTTTCTTTGGAGCCGGGTTTCTCTATATCTTTACCATTGGGATGAAGATGATTCCTGAACGCAGAAAGGATGAGTCTTTGACCGATACCTTCGAGATGCAAAGTTATCTCACCGATGTAGTATTGGAACCAAATTCTGCTTTTGTTGATACCCCACTTAAAAATACCAAACTAATTAAAGATCTCGACCTTGATATTGTGGAGGTCTTTAACGATAACATGGAATCAAAGACAGACCGGGGCTCAATTGAATTGGAAGCAAATGATGTTTTACGAATTCGGGGAAGTGTAAAAGAGCTAAATAAATTATTAAATCGGGAAGATGTTATTATTAAACCGACCAAAGCCTGGGATGACAAGGATTTTGAGTTGGGAAATGCCCAGTTAGTGGAAGCTGTAATAGCACCTGAATCAACGTATGAAGGTAAAAAACTTGATGAGCTGGAATTATATCATCAGTATGAGGCCATAGTATTAGCTATTCGGCAGCAAGGAAAAGTTCAGCAAGAACATCTTACCGATATCCGGTTGCAAAGCGGAACTTCCTTATTATTGTATGCAAAAAAGGAGCGTGTAAATGACATCAAAACTTCAGAAGAATTTGTTTTAGCGACTGAAGTCGAACTTCCGGAATCAAAAAAGTCTAAAATTCCGGTTGCCCTTGGTATCATCACAGGTGTAGTGGGGCTCGCAGCGCTGGGTATTCTTCCCATTGTTGCCTCTGCTATTTCAGGTGTTATCCTGATGATATTGTCCGGTTGCCTGTCCAACGAAGAAGCTTATCAGTCTATTAACTGGAAAGTTATTTTTCTGCTTGGTGGGGTACTCCCACTTGGAGTTGCCATGCAAAAAACCGGAGCTGCTGAGTTATTAGTTGACGTATTAATAAATCAATTGGAATCATTGGGGCCTACGGCTGTTCTATCCGCTTTCTTTTTTCTGTCGATGATGCTAACTAACCTCATCTCTAATAATGCAACCGCCGTTTTATTGGCGCCGATCGCTATTGAAGCTGCTTCAAGCATTGGCGTAGATCCTACCCCCATGCTGGTTGCGGTGACTCTCGCTGCTTCACTGAGTTTTATGACTCCCATTGGATATCAAACCAATACCATGATATTTGGGCCCGGCCAATATACTTTCATAGATTTTGTGAAAGTTGGGACCCCACTCAATCTTTTATTCTGGATAATTGGTACCTTTGCCATTCCTTATTTTTGGCCATTTTAGAACAATATGAAGGATCTTTTATTCAAATATTTACCTATTCTACAAACCCTTAAGAATTACGATTCGCAAATGTTTAAAGCGGATCTTATTTCTGGCTCTACAGTGGGCGTTGTATTGATTCCACAAGGAATGGCATATGCGGTTATAGCAGGCTTGCCTCCCATTTATGGATTATATGCCGGTCTTGTTCCATTATTTATTTATCCTTTCTTTGGCACTTCCAGGCATATTTCCATAGGTCCGGTAGCAATCGATATGCTAATTCTTGCGGCAGGTTTGGGTTTTCTGGCAGGTGATGGTATAACTGAAAAGGTGACACTGGCCATTATGATCGCTTTCCTGACAGGATTATTTCAGCTTTTGATGGCTTTTTTTAAACTGGGTTTTGTATTCAATTTATTTTCAAGGCCGGTAATCTCCGGATTTACGATAGCCGCTCCAATTATTATTATTGCAAGTCAATTGGGTACGCTCTTGAGAGTTGAAGTCCCAAATTCTCAATATGTACATGAAATACTTTATCAGGTTTGGCAACACGTTGGAGATATTCATTATCCTACTTTAGGATTATCTGTCTTTTTTATTTTGTTTTTGGTACTGATGCGCCGCTATTATTCTAAATTACCGGAGTCAGTGATCCTGGTTACCATAACAATTTTGGTTGTTTCTTTTATAAGTGTAACACGATGGGGAATTGAAGAAATCGGTAATATTCCTGGAGGCCTTCCTGATTTCGCTTTCCATTCTTTAAATTTTGAAACAATTAAACAACTTGCTCCCAATGCTTTAACACTTTCACTTATTCAATTCATGACCATAGCCTCCTTATCAAAATCATTTGCGAGGAAGCATGGCTACACGGTAAATCCCAATCAGGAATTACTCGCGATCGGAAGTAGTAATGTGATTGGCAGTTTTTTTCAGTCTTTGCCTGTCTCATCGAGTTTTACACGCTCTGCAATTGCCGATCAAGCAGGCTGTGAAACCTCCATCAACAACATATTTGCTGGTTTACTCATCCTTTTTACGCTCCTTGTACTTACCCCCTTGTTTGAGGTATTACCGGAACCGCTACTTGCAGCAATAATTGTTGTTTCTGTTAGCAGTCTTGTTGACATCAAAGAACTTCGGTTTTTGATTAAAACGAAAAGACGGGATGCTTTTGTGGCATTCATAACCTTTTCCGGGGTATTGGTGATCGGCATTCAGGAAGGGATCATTATGGGGCTTGTTGCATCAGTTATTGCTCTACTTCTAAAAATGAGTAAACCCACCGTGGCTGAATTGGGATTGATGCCGGGAACGCGTGATTTCAAGAACAAGGAGCGCTTTTCAGAAGCAAAAGCTATTCCTGGGGTACTTATCCTTCGGGTAGACGCCCCTTTCAGCTTTGTGAATGCTGAATTCTTTAAAAACTACATCCTCAATAAAAGTATAAATGGACGCGATGCCCCTAAATATGTGATCATCGATGGAACTACTATTGGTGACCTCGATGTATCTGCGATGGACTCTCTCCTTATGATCATTGAAACCTTGAATAAAGAAGGGATTGAGCTTTACATATCAGGTCTGATCGGCCCGGTCCGGGATGTAATTCGTAAATCAGATATTAGTACTTTTGTGAGAT
The DNA here is from genome assembly GCA_031580945.1 of Gracilimonas sp. Classification (GTDB taxonomy): domain Bacteria; phylum Bacteroidota; class Rhodothermia; order Balneolales; family Balneolaceae; genus Gracilimonas. The sequence continues at coordinate 2,435 of JAVLBT010000173.1, read as the reverse complement.
CAAACCGCTTTTTTAATACGGTTCATGATGCGGTAAAAGCAGCACTTAAAAAACAAGATGAGCAGGATGGTAATGACAGACTATACGAATATCAGCAAAATTGCGCTTGATCATTCTTATCCAACCTCTGTTTTACATGTAAAATCTCCCCAAAACAACTTTAGCTTTTGACCTGATTTTATATCTTTCAGCTCATTAATACTCAGATTTAACCCTTCAGGATGAAAATTAAAAATATCATTGTTTTAATAGCTGTAACTGGATCATTATTTACAGCCTGTAGTACTTCCATGACCAGCATGAATTCAGAGCCGCTTCCCGATGATAAATCGGTGCAAGCAACACTTTGGGTGCAAAATGCAGCTGAATATCAGGCCCTGAGTATTCAGGCATATGAATCTGCTAAACGTATTCTCTCCTTACCTTTAGAAGATTCATTCTGGACAGCATCTATCTCGCAGGAAGAAACGGAAGCGTACATGCAGCTGCCTCCTGCTATCATTTTAGATATTGATGAAACGGTACTTGATAATTCTCCTTTTCAGGCACGGATGATCAAACAAGGAAAAAGTTTTAATATTGAAGACTGGAACGCTTGGTGCAATGAAGGCAATGCCGAAGCAGTGCCGGGTGCGGTTGCGTTTACTCAATATGCAGCTGAACAAGGTGTGAATATCTTTTATGTATCAAACAGAAGCTTTGAGGTTGAAGAAGCAACACGTCAAAATATGATTGATCTTGGATTTCCGGTCTCAAAACAAATGGACAACATTATGTTGAACGGAGAAGAACCCGGCTGGAATTCTTCTAAGATCAAACGACGAGAGATCATTGCAGAAAATTATCGAATAATTATGTCTTTTGGGGATGATCTGAATGACTTCTTCCCCGCGAAAGACATTACTCAAGAACAAAGAGCTGATTACGTAGATCGATATTCTGATTATTTCGGCCGTAAGTGGTTTATATTTCCCAATCCTGTTTATGGGTCCTGGGAGAACGCAATGTTTGATTTTAAAAATGATTTAACTGAGACAGAACGCAATGCAATACTCCAAGAGCGACTAAACACCCGAAAACAATAGTCAGATTTAAGAACTATGACCCCTTTCCCAACCTTATTTATAGATCCTGAGATCGTACGGAATAATATTAACCACATGAAGCTTAAGGCAGACAAATGTGGTGTCGAATTTCGTCCTCATTTTAAGACCCATCAGTCTCGTGATATCGCCACTATATTTAGGGAATTTGAGGTTAAAGGGATCACTGTTTCTTCTCTTAAAATGGCTGAATATTTTTTGAATGATGGTTGGAATGATATAACTATCGCATTGCCTGTCAATATTTTAGCTGGTTCAGTTTATGATGAGGTAGCGAGTAAAATATCACTAAGGTCTTTAGCCGTTTCGGAGTATACGGTTCAAAAGCTTGATCATATGTTGAATAACGAAATGGGGCTTTATATCGAAATTGATACCGATCATGGAAGAAGCGGAATCCCAATACAGAAAACAGAAGTGATAAGTTCACTGCTGCAGGTTATTAAGAACTCGAACCACTTTTACCCTGCCGGCTTCTATTGTCATGCAGGACATACATATCAGGCTCGATCAAAGGATGAGGTTGAAAAGATATCGCGAGAAGTTCTTCAAAAACTGGAAGTGTTAAAAGCTCATTTTCCAAATATGCCCATATGTTATGGGGACACCCCTTCTTGTAGTGTATTAAACGATTTTGGACCTGTTGATCAGATCAGTCCTGGTAATTTTGTGTTTTACGACTGGATGCAGGTTGAGATCGGCTCCTGCTCCCCTAACGAAATTGCGGTATATATGGAATGCCCGGTGATCGAGAAGTTTGAAGATCGAAATCAAGTCCTCATTCACGGTGGAGCCATTCATTTTTCAAAAGATTCCATAGATATTAACAGTATCAGAAGTTTTGGGGAGCCTGTGATGAAGTATCTTTCCGGAGAAACCTATATAAAAAGCTTATCTCAGGAACACGGCATTATACAGTGTAGCGATGAAGTTTTCAGCAAGATCAAGGTAGGTGAAACCATACAGATCTTCCCCATCCATTCTTGCTTAACGGCTAATCTAATGCATGAATATCATTCAAAGGATGGCGCAGTATACGATCACATGAATGGCAGTGGATTATGAACTTTGAGAGATAAATGCCTCTTTTACCAATGTTACTACCGTGATTTAAGCATATCAAGATGCAGAAATTTTTCTTCACGGATTACATGGACGATATACACAATCTTTTTCTTGCCGATAAAATATCCGACAAGGAGATGAAACTACTTCTATATATAGAGCTCTCAATCTCTTCAACAAGCTTACCACTTTTAGGATGAGATACTAAGTGGTCTATTTTTTCGAATGCAGATTGAACTAACTTCTTTGCAGCCGTTGGGTCATCTA
>JAVLBT010000172.1:0-6116 GCA_031580945.1 Gracilimonas sp. | reverse complement strand
TGTTCATAGAATATTTCCCTGCTCATCTATAGTAAGAAATGGGTTATAGGCAACTTCCCAAAGATTATCATCCGGGTCTGCGAAGTAACCCGAATAACCTCCCCAAAATACGCTTTCAGGTTGTTTAACAATATTCACATTTTTTTGTTCAAGAATTTGCATGATGTCATCAACCTCCTGTTTACTTCGCGTATTGTATGCTAAGGTAAACCTTTTAAAACCAGCCCCATTGTTCTCTACTGAAGCATCCTTAGCTAATTCATCAGCTGGAAATAACGATAAAATGATCCCATTCAGTTTAAAAAAAGCAATGTTATCACTATCCCATTCCATTTTTTCCCATCCAAGGGTGTGCTCGTAAAATTTAGTAGATCTTTTTAAATCACTCACACCCAATGTGATCATGTTCAGTCTTTGTTCCATACTTGTTTATTGATATACGTGTATTCCAAGCTATGCCATTTCACAGAGCATCAGCAGTCGGTCTCTCCGCCTTTATTCCAAATATTGATCGTTTCCCTGATAAACTCTTCAAGACCGGTTTCTTTTAATTCAACGCTCTTTTTAATGCGTATACAACCTTTCCCGGTATCCAGGTCTTTTAATAAGGTTTGGGCATTATTCACTTTTTTAATAGTACCAACATAGAGGCTTACATAAGCGCGCTGAGCATTTAGGTTAAAAACACTTTTGTCGTTATAGGCATAAGAAAGCATTTTATATTCTATTCTTTCTTTCAATTCTGGTCCGTGTTTTAGGATCAGATCCCGAACTTTTAAAAGTTTTTCTTTTCTCCAATCATCCTCAAGCTTCTCAAAATATTCAGTGGGTGTACTTACTTCATATTGCATGATCACAAAATTTATGAGTTCAGTTTCTATGCATCTTCCGTAGATAAAATTATAATAGAAAATTGTATGAAAATCAGCATACTCTGCGGATAGGTGATATCGTAATATGTAATTTTTGACACTTTTGTGGAAACAAACCCAAACTACATTTTCCTTCTTAAGAGCCTCGGAAGCATTTATGAGCTACTATTTAAGAAATTGCAACCTATTGAGGCCTTATTTTTTTTCAATTTGAAACCAGCCTATAACCTCATTCTTTAGTTAAACCGGGAGACTATTTCTCAAAATAAAGATAAATATATACCGCAAATCCGAAATTTGTAGCGTCTGTTGAAGTCAGTTTGTAGCCATTCTTAGCGTATTCGTCTAATTTTTCCTGTATTTCTTTTTTCGAAGATTTTGCAATATGCTTACTGTCAGACGTAAGCTTTGAGTAATAGATCAGGGCTTCAACTTTATATTCTTTCATTTTATTTGATTTAGGTGCTTCATTATTGGCTTACCCCCTGTTTAACTACCCGGTATTAAACAAGAGGGCCTTGGTTCTCTGGCAATATATAGATTCATTTTAGAATCTATTTTTATTCAACTTTCGGTTGGAATCCTCTCTGGAATAAACCAAAATACCAATGAGAACAACCCGAATTATTGATATTAGTTTAATTTACTTCTTGTATGCCCCGTTTCCTTATTTCTTTTTGGTAGGCATTATAGGTCTTCGACTTTTTCAGCATAACGTAAATCAGAAACAAGGGAATTAAGATTAGAAATCCCCATGTATTTGCAACAATACTATAGATTATGACTCCCACCAAAAATCCTATAAATGTAGCATCGATGATGGGTGACGGCTTCATTTTTTTCACTTCTTCCAGCAGTTCATGGTCAGTTAATTCAGAAATTTCTTCACGCTTCATTTGATCATTTGCAGGTTTAAGTTTTTGGGTTGTACACACTTTGTCGTGGTAAAAATAGCTAACGGTACCTTCTATTAAGCCGCATAGAGGTATTGTTTATAAAAAGCATCTACCTGAACTCTTTGGTATTAAAATATATAAATCGGAATATTTTTCCATAAATCAATAGATAGATTTTCTACTTTAGGCCGGACAAACGACTGCAAATCTGAACATTTAGGGAAGCGGTTAGGGAAAAACAGATATCCATTCACAGCAAAATTAACAAGAATCTTGGTTTTAAGATCATTCAATTCGATGGCATGATATATATCGTAAGTGGGACCTCAAGAGCGGGAAAAACAATCGTTGCAAAAAAAATATCTGAGCAAACAGGGCTTCCTTACTTTTCAGTTGACTGGCTGGTAATGGGTTTTGGGAATGGTATACCAGATTATGGTATTCATCATATGATGATGCCTGATGTTATTGCAAAAAATATCTGGAGTTTTTTAAAAGCGATGTGTGAAGCTATCATCTTGAATGGAGAAAGTTGTGTAATAGATGGTGAAGCCCTATTACCTGAATTGGTTTATGAACTCACAAATAAATTTCCTGACGATGTCAAAGTGGTTTTTTTGGGTTTTACTGAAATATCATTAGACGAAAAGGTAAAACAAGTACAACAGTACGCTCAATTGAAAAAAGACTGGATAAGCGATAAATCCAAAGAATATATCAGAGATCATGTGAAAAACATGTTGCCGCATAGCAAAGAAATTAGAAAATCATGCAAAAAGTATAATATCAAATACTTTGATACCTCAAAAAACTTTGAACGTACCATTGAAGATGTCGTTGAATATCTGCTTGATCAATCTTAAAGCGTATACCATGAACTCGACTCTTTAACCGATTCCATCAGTTCAATGGTAATCTTGTTTTTAGATCAACAATAGCTGACTCATCAAAAAAAATCCAATTTTACACCGCCACAGGCATTAAGGATTCAATCTCAGCTACCGCCCGTTTTGCCCCACCGGCATTTTTAAAAGCCTCTGCAATGGTGACTGCCCTTTCTTTGCAGTTTAGGGCATTCTGTATCGCTTTTTTAAGACGATCTTCGCGCAGTTTATTTTTGGGAAGCATCATTCCTGCTCCACACACTTCTACCCGTCTTGCCGTCTCGCTTTGGTCCCGGCCCCAAGGTATCACACAAACAGGGACTCCCGCCGCCAAAGCTCGTTGTGTGGTCCCCATGCCTCCGTGCGTAACCACCAGGTCCATTTCTGGCACAACCTGTGCATGTGGAAGGAATTTTTTAATGAAAACATTATTGCGCGGTGCCTCAAAATGATCCGGGTTCAAGGCAGAAGTCGTTACAATCACACTTCCCTCTTCTTCAGCTAAGGCCTGCAGCGCTGTTTCGATAATAGCTCCGTCACTTTGCATTTCGGTTGAAATACTAACCAGAATTTTTGGGGATGGAAGGTCGTCAATCCACTCGGGCTTTTGACCGGGTGGAGCCCACAACCCCGGCCCGACTGCAACAATATTTTCAGGCCAGTGTTCACGTGCATATTCGAACGGTTCAGCGGTTCGGTATATCAGCAGGTCAGGTTTATCAAAAATATCGACATAGCGGTCCAGTACAGAGAGGTTCAACTCCGATCGTAGCTGATTTAACTTCGCTACAATGTCTTTTAACGATCTTTGAACGATTCCATCAAATATACGATCACGAAAACGGTGTAAAGCGTGCTTTGGAGGCGAAAATCCCGGGCCAAAAGCAGGGGTATCGGACGAAGGAATGGGCAAGCAATAAGGCATAAACATGACCCACGGATGACCCAGCGACTCTGCAAATGCCCCGGCTCCCCACGTATTTGCATCTACTATTAAAAGATCCGGTTGGTATTGGGTATAGCTTTTTTTGAGATCTTCTATTTCGTAAGGTGCCCTCGCTAACCAGCTGCTAAACGCAGATTTGATCTGGGAAAGCGGGTTATGCTCTTTGAAATCTTCCAACTCTATCGATTCGATCTCCTTATGAATTGAAAGGTGTTTGATGCCTTCACTTTCTACATGTTCTCTTTCCCCGCTTAAGGTCTGAACAATAACTTTGTATCCTTTGTTCTTGAGCTCGATCGCTACATCCATCATGGGATATAGATGTCCACGGGCTGGTGACGTATATATGAGTGCAGTTTTCATGAGGCCTCCGTTAGGTTATTTACCATTTTTAGTACTGCTTTTTTAGTCTGACTCCGAGTCCTTCCAAGGTCTTTTCTCAATAGCTTCCAGGTATAGATATCGGTTGCAACAATCAGGCAATCAATAACCTCCGGTTTACGATTGTCCAGATAAGGTTTAAAACACTTTTCCACCCATTTTCGGTGATAATTCCTGCCAATTGTGGTGAGTTCTGATGCAAAAGAGTCGGTGCTTTGTTCCTGTGCCAGGATGTTCAACACCAGCTTTCCCTCCTTCTCATAATGCGCTATCAGGTTCTCTATAGCATCAGAGATATTTTCATTTTCATTGATTGCTCTTTGCTTCTTAACTCTGATATGAACTTTTTCGGCTACAGCTTGCAAACAGCCATCTCTGGAGTCCATATGCCGAAGAACCGTTTGGACAGTCACTCCTGCCTGACTAGCAATTGCGTTCAGGCTAATTTCTTCAAGCGACTTTTCGGCAAGTAACTGTTCCGTTGCTGAAATAATATTGTCTCTCGTCCGGGCAGCATTCTGGGCTCGCTTAGACATATCGTATGTACGTGCCATAAAACTATATTCGTGTTAATTAAGTTAACACGAATATAGTTCACCGGTGATAAAAATGCAAAACAGTCCTAAAAATGGGTCAGAACACCATTTATGGATGGTTTTGTGGCTAAACGTTTCAGGCGTATTTCAGATCGTTTAGATTTGATAAGTCAGATTAGCTGTAATAGGATCAGTAATACAACTTAAAATTTCTACAGAGTCGAAGACTCGTAATCAAGCTTCGACTTCGTTTTATCACTTAATCTAAATGGCCTATAATTTCGGCACTCAATATACTTATCTGTGGAAAAGCTTCCCTAAATAAGGTTCTGTGCTCAATGCTGGAAGTAGATTCAGTAATCTGTACTGATTATTTCCTCGATCCCTTTTTCATAGGACGTTGGCTTCAGGTCAAAGGCATTTTCAAATTGGCTGCTGTCGATTACATAATCCCGGTCGTACTGGTACAGCATTTCAACGGATTCTTTCATAACGGGGATAAACAGCCCGAGTACTTTCACCATAAACCTGGATACCACGCGATATTTGGGTTTTACGTCCATTTTGTCCGCTAGAGTTTCCACCCACTCCTTTCCTGTCAAAGGATTTGATGCGGTTGGTAAATGCCAAACCTTTCCGTAGGCCTTATCGGAGTTGCCAAGCAGAGCTGTTGCCTTACCGGCGTCCGGAGTATAGGTGAATGAATGTTTGAAGCCATCATTCATCAACCAATTCGCGGTTTTGCCTTGGTGAAGGGGTTCAAAGACCGTTTCGGTCAACATGCTGGTTTCATTGATGGAAGGGCCATAGAAATCTGCAGATCTTGCGATCAGGGCGGTTATGGTTCCTTCATCGATCTTCTCGAGGATCATTTGAGCAATTGCTGCCCGAATTTGTCCTTTTTTACTGGGTGGATCGATCTTTGAATCTTCAGTAGCGGGATTCAAATGATCTTTATCATACATGTAGAGGTTGTCAAAGAATACCAGCTTGAATTTCTCCTGCTCACAAAGTGCTAACAGGTTTTTCATGAATGCAGGCCACTGCTCTTTCCACACCTTGTAGCTGTATTGGAAACCAACGGTTACATAAACGATGTCTGAACCTTTTACTGCTGCTTCTAACTCCTCTCTTTTGAGCACATCCGCCGCCCGAATTTCGTCAGTGGGATTGACTTTTTGCGGATTTCGGCTCACCAACCTGATCTCATCTGTATATTTTGTTAAAGCTTTAGCCAGCTCAACTCCTATTGCACCACCTGAACCTAAGATCGTTTGCATGTATATCTCCTATTGTTGATTTGTTTCAATCTCTGAAGTTAAGCTAATGAAAAATTTAATTGAATTAATGTTAGCTTAAATCTAGTTTCAGGCTCGTTCCGCCGCTAAGCTGCGGAACGCCATATAGAGGCTCCGCCTCTTACTACCCTACTGTTTATTTGAAAACATAAAAACGTTCAATGAAGTACTCCCCAATTGTTAGACCACTGGGGTAGGTTTGTAAGTTTATGGTTAAGCGGCATGGAGGTAGAGGTCTATGGGTTTTCTACGGTCAATGCCTTGGTGTCTTCTTCGGTTGTATTTTTGTACAAAGGTATCTAT
>JAVLBT010000171.1:0-6191 GCA_031580945.1 Gracilimonas sp. | reverse complement strand
CTATTCTTAGAGTTTGCATATGGATCTATATGTGAGTTGGAAACTCAATTGCTGATTTCAAAAAATCTTGATTATATAAACGAAAAAAAGCACAATGAACTATCAAATGAAATAAATCAGATACAAAAGATGATCTATTCGTTTAGCAAAAAGTTATAAATGGCGACGAACTCAAAACTAAATACACAAGACTCAAAACTATAAATATGAAAGAAGCATACATCGTAGCAGCCGCCCGAACTCCTTGTGGAAAAGCGAATAAAGGATCACTTCGTTTTACCAGGCCCGATTCTATGGGCGGAGCAGTTGTGAAAGACCTGTTAAACAGAACTAAAGGATTAGAAGCAGAACAGGTGGAGGATGTTATCATGGGGTGTGCATTTCCGGAGGCTTCTCAGGGACTGAATGTAGCCCGACAAATTGCAATTTTAGGTGGTCTGCCGGATTTTGTTCCCGGCGTAACCATCAACCGCTTTTGTTCCTCCGGTTTGCAAACGATTGCGATGGCAGCTGAGCGAATTATGGCTGGTGGCGCAGATGTGATTATTGCAGGTGGAGTAGAATCTATGAGTTTGGTGCCGATGGGAGGAATGTCAGTTCAACCCAATCCTGAATTGATGGAAAACAAACCGGGAGTCTATGTAAGTATGGGAATCACTGCAGAAAATGTAGCGGATAAATACGGGGTAAGTCGGGAAGATCAGGATGAATTTGCTTACCGAAGTCATCAGCGAGCAATAAAGGCTTGGGAAGATGGAAAATTTGATGAACAGATCACTCTGGTAGAAGTTAAAGAAAAGAAAGTGACAGCAGATGGGGAAGTAGTAGAAGAGGCTTTCACTTTTAAAAAAGATGAAGGTCCACGTAAAGATACTTCTGTAGAAGCCTTATCGGGATTACGGCCAGTGTTTAAAAATGGCGGAAGTGTAACAGCTGGGAATTCATCTCAAATGAACGATGCGGCTTCCGGTGTGGTGGTCATGAGTGGCGAAATGGTGAAAAAGCTTGGATTGGAACCCATAGCAAGATATGTGGGATTTCAGGTAGCCGGAGTTGCTCCGGAAATTATGGGAATTGGTCCGATTGAAGCCGTTCCAAAGGTCCTTAAAAAGACTGGATTGAAACTGTCAGATATTGATCTTATTGAATTGAATGAAGCATTTGCGTCACAATCTTTGGCAGTTATTCGGAAATTGGGATTAGATGTAGAGATCACCAACGTAAACGGTGGGGCAATTGCGATGGGGCATCCACTAGGATGCACTGGTGCGAAATTAACCACGCAAATATTACACGAGATGAAAGCTCGTAAATCCAAATACGGTTTGGTCACCATGTGTATTGGTGGTGGAATGGGCGCAGCCGGAATATTTGAGAATTTAAGCTGATCGAATCGAAAAATAATTTCTAAGGATAGAATTTTTAAATCGTAGGGGTAATTCATGAATTACCCCTACGATTTTAATCCAAAGAAAAAATAAGGAACATATGTATAAAGCAGACACGCTATCCGGTAAAACTATCTTAATAACCGGTGGAGGAAGTGGCCTCGGGTTGGCTATGGCCAAAGCTTTCACAAAGTGTGGAGCCAACGTCGCCATTTGCGGCCGAACGGAAGAGAAGCTTCAGAAAGCCGTGAAAGAGATCGAGAAAGAAAGGGATGGAGCTGTTGCTCGATATTATCAGTGTGATGTCCGAGATTACGATGGAGTAACATCGATGTTTGAACATATTATTGAAGATTTTGGCTCTTTAGAAGGATTAGTGAATAATGCAGCAGGTAATTTTCTGTCCGCCTCCGAAGATCTTTCACCGGGTGGATTTAAGGCTATTGTAGATATTGTGCTTCATGGAAGCTTTAACTGTACGCATGTGTTCGGCAATTATCTCATCGATAATAAGAAGGAAGGCAACATCCTGAATATGGTAACGACCTACGCAGAAGGAACTGGTTGTGCGTTTGTACTTCCATCGGCATGCGGGAAAGCGGGTGTTTTAGCGATGACAAGATCACTCGCTTTTGAATGGGCAGAATATGGAATACGATTAAATGCGATTGCACCCGGACCATTTCCAACCGAAGGAGCTTGGTCACGGTTGGTTCCTAAAAAAGTGATGGAAAAGAAATTTATAGAAAAGATTCCCCAAAAAAGAGTTGGCGAGCCCGAAGAACTCGCCAATCTTGCTATATTTCTAATGTCTGACCTCTCAAGCTACATGACCGGTGAATGCGTGGTCATTGATGGAGGAGAGCGGCTTCAGGCAGGTCAGTTTAATTTCATCGACGGACTTATGTCGCGAAGTAAATTAAAAAAGGTCTTTAAAGCCATGAAGCCTAAAAAGTGATGTTTAAGAGATCAAAAACCCAACCATCAGAACTGAAAACATCAGTACGTAGTAAAAGCGTTTGATTTTTTTATCTGGCTTGTGAAGGCCAAATATGTTTTTAAATATGTAATAATCAAATCCAAGCTTATAATATTTCTCGTATAGTTTAGCTCTCATAGGGCACCTCCTTATTTTTATGGTGCTTATTAAATAATGTATCAGGGAATATTACTTGTCTTTCGCAGCTAATTGTTGCTTATTTGCAATAAGAATTTCCCCATTAATTACCGTTTCAATGGTTATTTGTTCGCCTTTTATGTAAGTAGCTTTTGTAACTACTTTATGGTCATCCTGGGAAAATAAATACCAGGTTCCATGTGGTTTAAATAATTCTCCTTCTCTCCAATATTGGCCTTCCTGCATAACTTTGCCTTCCATGTCTAAAAACTGAACATCAAATACATTACCCTCAACATGAGTTAATATGCGTTCGTGTTTTTCATTAGTAATAGTCTGTTGCGCAAAAAGCCCGGTTGTTAAAACCAGTGTAAATAAAATAGTTGTGAGGATAGATTTCATAATTTTCTCCATTTATAATCTACCCCAATGTTAAGGAATTGTTAACTTAATGTAAATGGTTTGTTAACGTAAAGTTAACATAAAGTTAATATAGCCCTTCAGGAGAACTGTGATATTCTTTTTTCAAGGCTTTTTACTTGTTTGGAGAGCAGGTAAGCATCATAGGCGGTATAAAGTGACTCTTTATTCATTTGAATTGACTTAAGAAATAAGAGGGCGGATTTTTCAGCTGATTTAGTTGGGTCGAATGATTGTTTTTCAAAGTAAAGATGGTTTCCTGAATTCAGGCGTCCGATTCTGATATCTTGAGTTGAAACATCACATTCCAGAATTTCAATTTTATTAGAAGCAATCCGAAAGTGACGATTCTCTGAAGCTCCGGTGTAAATAGACAAGTCGGCAGTAGCACCATTATCAAATCGAAGAAAGATATGGATTGCTGATGGGTGGATATCATTTAATATTATCTTTTTGGCTTCAGCATGATGGATACCGCTATCCATCCATTTCATGCAGAGGCCAAGTTCATCGATCCAAAAATGCCTGAATTCATCCTCTGAGTTCATAAACTGAGTGTACTGTATAAGCCTGGAAACACTTAAGTAGGTCGGTCGATGCATACGATCCATCATCCATTGTGTGGCTGGTGCTAAGGTAGGCCAATGAGAGAACTGTACGTGCACACCTGCCTCACGAGTTGACCTATAAATTTTTTCAAGCTTTACAGAATCGGTAGGCATTTTGGAAATGAGGTAGCAATTTAAGCCTAATTGAATACCTTCTTGCAGCACCTCTAAATTTTGATCACTTTCATCTACCAACAAACAAGCGTCCACATCACCTATTTCATTGATATGTGCACAGAGTTCAACTTCTTTTACAATTTGATGAGGACGTAAATGTTGTTCCCAGGCAACTGCTCGTTTTGCATCTCCTACTATTCCAACTTTCATAAGCAATCCATGATTTGTTGGAGCTCAAGATGCTAAGCCAGAGGGACTTTTACAAGAGAGGCTTAATCGGGCATTACAATAGCGAGGATAAAATAGGCTAAGACAGCTGTTCCAAAGCTTGAGACTAAAATGAGGGCAAATAATATTCGTACGATAGTAGCGTCCCATCCAAGGTATTCTGCAAAGCCACCGCAAACGCCTGCAAGCATTTTATCAGTACGAGATTTTCTTAATTTAGCTGGCATGATGATAGTTGTTTTTGATTATAATCTAAGTCATTGCTACGACAGCTGAAAACAGATGTTACAAAAAAGTTCAAATAAAAAAAGCGGAGGGTTTAGCTCCGCTTTAATTTATCTGTTTGATTATCCATCCGAAGGAGGTGGAGGAGGAAGATCATTTTCCTCTTTACTGAAGTCAGAATCTTCTAACCGGAAATTAATACTCAGGGCATATTGAACTCTTACAGCTTGCCCACGCTGCATGCCGGGTTCAAATTTTGCGTCTTTAACAACACGCAACGCTTCTTCATCGGCGCCTCCGCCAATTCCGCGAACGACTTTAGCATTCTCAACATCTCCATTTTCGTTTACTATGAATTGAACCGTAACCCGGCCTTCAATTCCTGCACGGCGAGCCAATTCAGGATATTCCACTTTACTTTGAATGGCAGCCATTCCACCTATTAATTTTGGCATTTGTTCCACTACAACAAAATAATCACCCAGGTCTTCTTGTTCTCCCACAACAGGAGGTGAAGGAGGGGTTGGAGGAAAGGATGCATTTATATTTTCATGGGCTATTAGAATTGGGGGATACATCTTAGTTGACCCAGCAATTTCAGAATTGTGGCTTACCCACAGCGGAGAACTGGAAATCCCCTTTAATATTTCAGTAGAAGAATTCAGTTCCACCGTTAGTTCATTAATTTTAAATGAAAGCGTATTCCCCTCAATCTTTCCTGTTTGTATTGCTCCATCAAATTGTCGAGGGGCGACTTTAAAGACGCCATATTGTCCTGCTAAAACAACAACAGTCCCAAGACCTGAAGCTGATATATCTTCAAAATTTTTGTTCTCTAAAGGCACACCATTCACAGCAAGTGCTGCATCCCGAATGATAATCTGAGTGTCTTCAAGTTGTTCATTTGAGACCATTTCTGGCCCTCTTAAATCTGAGCAGGCAATGGGTAATGTAATTCCAACGATCATCAGCACTAAAAATGCGATGCTTTGCCGGAAGGAAACTTTGTGTAATTTGTGATATTTCATGGTTTTAATCCGTTTCTTTAAGGTTGAGTTCTTCACTGCCATGCTTACTGATAACCGTCCAGCACCATTCCCAAGAGGAACTAATTCGTACAAGAGATTGGCGTAGGATTTTATGGAGAAATCGGATCTGGAAAGTACTTCCTGGTCACAGGAAATTTCCCGATAGGTATCGATCTCCTGATTTCCATACCGTATGAGCGGGTGGAACCAAAACACCGATTCGATCATGGATAAGGCCAGTTGCAGCAGGTAATCGCCCCGATTAATATGGATTAGTTCGTGCTGCAGGGCCATCTCCAGTTTCTCAGGTTCATGCTGTAATATTTTAGGGAGCACAATCACCGGCTGTTTCCATCCAAAGGTGAATGGAACCAGCGGATGATCGTGAAAGGCAAGTTTAACTTTACGATTGATATTGAATTCTCCGGAAACAACTTCTTCTAATGAGGTGATTTTTAATTTCTTGTACAATGTTTTCAATGCCAGGTAACTACTTATGAGCCGGCCCAGCATAAAAAGTGATATTATAGCCACAAACGTAGTTCCTGCACCAATCAATAAGGATGGTTCCAACCAGTTGATAGTTAATTCATTAGCAGAATTAGTAGCAGAAGGTACTATCTCAATAGGATTTTGAACTACAAAAAAAACGGTTTCAATGTTAGAACCCGTAAACCAGGTTGGGATATGGCTCATCAGTGCTGCTACGCCTATTCCAAATGGCAATGATAAAAGTGCAGCCGTTCTCAAATGATAATGAAAAAGTGGATTCAACTTTTCCTGTGTTCTTAAAAAAAGAAAAGATAGTCCACAGAAGATCGTCCAAACTCCCAGCGGAAACCATAGAGTATCCAAACTAAAATTTCCGATTAGTTTTAGGTAATAAACAAGTTGATACATTACTAATCCTCCATATCATCAATCATATCCTTGAGTTCTTTAAGCTCCTTCTCGCTGATATTCTCTCCCTTCACCAGCGTTTGCACGAGGGCAGATGTAGACCCTTTAAAAACCTTATCAATCAGTCCTGATACTAAATTAGACTGTACTTCCTGAGGAT
>JAVLBT010000170.1:0-6214 GCA_031580945.1 Gracilimonas sp. | reverse complement strand
AATTTCCATGTGGCATAGAATCGTCGCTCCAAGTTATGGTTTGTTTATCTCAGGTACAACGACCGCATGCACCGGATTTTCCTTTCGCTCATACGTATTTTGGCTATCGAATACCGCTATTCTTATTTCTCCCTTTGATTCTGGAATAGACTCAACGGTCAAAGTAAATGTAGATGTAGGTTTGTTCAATTCTAATTCCGGATAAGAAATTTCTTGTGCCGTTGCGTTTAATGAAAAACAATGCACAAGGATAATAAAGACAATTAATGACTTCATAAATGGTTTAAGATTATGAGCGATAGCGTATTAGATGAATTCTACTTAAATGAAAGCGTTACGGTATCAAAAAAGTTTCATCTCAAAATTTTATTCGTAATTGAACGCATTATGATACAGCTATTTTTAAATTAGGTCGCTCAATTTATGAACGAATCATCAATCAATAAACTCAATATAATTACAAATAGTATGCTCAATATTTGGGATCTGCTAAAGATCTATCTGTATAAGAAACTGGGGCTGATCCATTAAACTCAAATTTGAACCATAAAAAAAAACCCTGCACTCTTTAGAGGCACAGGGTTTAAATTGTAACAAATATTGTATTATGAAACCGTATTTACGGTTTTGATAATTCGAGCAGCAACCTTATATGGATCTGCGTTTGAAGCTGGACGTCTGTCTTCAAGTCGCCCTACCCAACCGTCATCAACGGTAGTTACAGGGATTCGAATAGATGCTCCACGATCAGAGACACCATAACTAAATTTATCTATGGATTGTGTCTCATGTTTACCTGTGAGACGCTGATCATTGTCTGCTCCGTAAACGTCAATGTGCTCTTGAATGTAGTTTCCGAATGCTTCACAGACCTCGGTCATATATTTTTTACCACCTTCTTCTCTCATTTTTCCATTCGAGAAGTTGGCGTGCATTCCTGAACCATTCCAATCGGTATCTCCAAGTGGTTTCGGATGCCAATCAATAGCAACACCATATTTTTCAGCAGTTCTTTCCATTAAGTACCGGGCGATCCAAATTTGATCTCCTGCACTATGGGCTCCTTTCGCAAAGATCTGGAATTCCCACTGTCCTGCAGCAACCTCTGCGTTAATACCTTCTACATTTAGTCCTGCTTCAAGGCAAAGGTCTAAGTGTTCATCTATGATATCACGTCCAAATGCACGTGTACCTCCTACTCCGCAATAATAAGGTCCTTGAGGAGCTGGGTATCCACCGGCAGGAAAACCTAAAGGTAATCCCGTTTCTGGATCATGTAAAAAATACTCTTGTTCAAAACCGAACCAAAAATCGTCACTATCATCATCAATAGTTGCACGGCCATTACTTTCATGTGGGCTGCCATCTGCATTAAGGACTTCAGTCATAACTAAAAATCCATTTTCCCGGTCAGGATCTGGTACAATTGCGACCGGTTTAAGCAGACAATCAGAAGAATCTCCGGTTGCCTGTAGTGTTGAACTTCCATCAAAGTTCCACATAGGACAATCTTCCAATTTGCCACTAAAGTCATGTACCACTTTAGTTTTACTTCTTAAAAGCTGAGTTGGTTTAAAGCCATCAAGCCATATGTATTCTAATTTTGAGTACGCCATAGGTAAAATGTTATTTGGTGATTAGGAAATTGACAGCTAAAATATAAAGTACTTTATTAGAAATACACAAATTATTTAATAAAATTAATCGGTTTTATTAAATTAAAAAGTAAAACGAACTTTATTTCTTAATTTCTTAACCTGCAACCGCTTCCATTATCCTCTCTTCTTAATAAATTTGTATAACATTGGGCGTTCACTTCATTTTTTAAGCCACTGTTAAAACGCTTATCTTGAGTTTCATCATAAGCATTTTCAAATTTTAGTATTTTACGATTGAACACATCAAATATTAAGCTATGGATTGAGGCCGCCCGCCCACAGACATTAGCTGCAGCACTCGTCCCCGTTTTGGTAGGAGCCTCACTTGCTTTTCAAGCAGATAAATTGAATTGGGTGAACACTGCATTTGCTTTATTCTGTGCCATGTTGATACAGATTGGTACCAACTTTGCAAATGACTATTTTGACTTTATTAAAGGTTCTGATACAACAGAAAGGATAGGTTTCAGGAGAGCCACAGCCTCGGGTCTCATCGCTCCTAAGACCATGAAAAACGCAACCATCATAACAATGTCTGTAGCTTTTGTGAGCGGTCTTTATTTAGTTTGGGTAGCTGGATGGGTCGTCCTGGCTATAGGTTTGCTTTCTTTGTTATTTGGAATACTCTATACTGGCGGACCATTTCCACTTGGCTACAACGGCCTTGGCGATGTATTTGTGTTTATATTCTTTGGCATAGTTGCTGTTATGACTACCTACTATGTCAACACTCTTGAATGGTCCGAAGCTTCATTTTGGGCTTCTTTATCGGTTGGTGCACTTTGTGTGAACATATTAGTCATAAACAATTTGAGAGATGTTGAACAGGATAAAAAATCCGGTAAAAGAACATTGGGTGTTTTACTCGGGGATACGGCTTTAAAGATCGAATATTTGCTCATGGTACTATTAGCTTATGCAATTCCTCCTCATTTCTTTATGCAACTAAAATTTAACATCTGGATATTCATTCCTTTCCTTTCGCTTCCATTTGCATTATTTCTGCTATATAAAGTGTGGGGCGAAACCGATAAAAGGAAATTGAATGCTACATTGGAAAGAACTGCTCAATTTATGGTCGTATTTGGTGTTCTATTTTCCATCGGGATAATCCTAAACTGATGTTGCGCATATATACATACCGTATTCCCTTTAAGAAACCTTTTAAAACCGCTAAAGACGTATTTAAACACCGGGAAGGCCTTATCATTAGTTATTCTGAAAATGACATTACAGCCTTTGGTGAAATAGCTCCTCTACCGGGGTTTTCAGAAGAAAATCTGGATCAAGTTCGTGAAGTTTTGATTATGAATAAGGAACATCTTGAGCAAGCTTTTTTGAATGGTGATGCTGAACAAACCATCCGGCTCCTGGAGCAAATTCACCAGTTTCCCTCCCTTGGTTTTGGCCTCGATACACTATTGCATGACTTAAAGGCCAAAAAAAGGCAAATGTCATTACCACAACTATTGTTTGAAGAACAAAATCATACAATCTCTGTGAATGCAGTATTACCGATTGCAGAAAAAGATGATAGTTTAAGACAGGCATCCAAACTAATCTCGAAAGGATTTCAAACGCTAAAAATTAAAGTAGGACATAATTTTGGAAAAGAAATCGATCTTTTGAATGATCTCAGAACCCAGTTTCCTGTCCTGAATATCAGGATTGATGCCAACCAAGCATGGACAACAGAAGAGGCAATCTTAAATCTTCGAAACATGGAACATCTGAATATCGAATATTGCGAGCAGCCCGTTTCAGCTAACGACCTGACATCACTCAAAGAAGTAAAAGATGCTGTAAATATACCGATTGCAGCCGATGAATCTGTACGGAACAAAAATTTAGCTCATGAGGTAATACAAAATAACGCAGCTGATCTTATTATTATTAAACCGATGCTTATGGGGACTTTTAAAAATATTTCTGTAACAAAAGAACTGGCAGATACTCATAATATAAAGGTTGTGTTCACGACCTCACTGGAAACAGCGGTTGGACGAAGTGCTGTGACTGCTTTGGCGACGGGCCTGGCGTCTAAAAATTTGGCTCAGGGACTATCTACAGGTTCTTTTTTTAGGTCCGACATTGGCCATAATCATTGGTTGGAAGGCGCAATAATTAGATATCCTGAAGGACAGGGAACTGGAATTTCAGTACATTTAGATACTCTTAATGAGTTGAACTAAATAATTATGTTTAAATCACGATTACATAGCTTTGAGTTCAAACAAAAGGAGCAGCCGAATGTCTTTTTGACCTCTCAGCATGGTATGTATACGTTTAGTGATCTTGAACGTTTTACAGCTTTTTTTAAAGACCTGGTTGAAGAAAAAGCGGATTCGTTGCAATGGCCTGTAGCTTTCATCTCTGAATCAAGTGATGTGCTTATTTTTGCTATTGCTGCATGCTGGAAATTGGGCATCCCATTCATCCCCATCAATCCAAAGGCAAAAAATAGTGAGCTTCAAGAATACCTCGATGCCTTAAAACCCGCACTTATTTTTTGTGATACAAGCAACCGTTCTCGTTTGGGGGATGAACATGTGGTTAAAATGGATGAAAATTTTTTCCTGAATTCCTTCACTCATGATATCCGAAACATCGACCTGCCCGACGAGCTCGCACTCGAAGATGAACGAATATTTGGATACTTTTTTACTTCCGGAACAACCAGTAAACCCAAGATCGTCCCTCTAAAGCGAAGACAAATTAAAAGTGCAGCCAGGGCATCAGCAACAAACTTTAAACCGGATCCAAACCACTTTTGGCTGCTATGTTTACCTCTTAATCATATTGGGGGTATTTCTATCATTTTAAGGTCATTGATCTATGGTTCTTCGATCTATCGTATGAGTGAATTTCATGAAGAGATGATCAAAGAATTTCTTGGAGAAAATCATCGCTTTCAGGCTGCTTCACTTGTCCCTACCATGTTAAAGCGATTGCTGAATGACCCGCTTTTTACTACACATCGGGAATTTAAATCAATACTTCTGGGTGGTGGGCCTATCTCAGAAGAATTATTACGAACGTCCGCAGAACGTGGAATTCCGATCGTATCCAGTTATGGTATGACGGAGACCTGCGCACAGATCATTGCTAATCCCCTCCTGGCCCCATCTGGAATGTATACCCCTCTAAAAAGTGTGGGAAAACCGTTTCCGCCAAACGAAATGCAAATTCGGGATGATGACGGTAGAGTCTTAGGAAAAAATCAATCTGGAGCTCTTTGGCTTTGCGGTCCACAAGTCTTCGATGGGTACTATGATTCCAATGAAAACGATGATCGTTTTGATGAAGATGGATGGTTCAATACCGGCGATTACGGACATTTAAATGGGTTTGGACACCTCTTCATTGAATCTCGCCGAACTGACCTCATTGTAACCGGTGGTGAAAATGTAAATCCTAATGAAGTTGAACAAGCAATGTTAAGACTTCCTACCATTAAAGAGGCGATAGTTATTGGATTACCGGATGAAGAATGGGGACAAAAAGTTACAGCAGTAGTCACTCTAAAAAATGGTAAAACTCCCAATATCTCAGAAATTCGGGAACAGCTAAAAGAATCACTCACCGACTATAAGATACCTAAAGAATTGAAAATTGTTCAGGATTTCCCTAAAACTCCAACTGGAAAAATTAAACGCTGGGAACTGGTTAATAAATTCAAGTAATCATATATCTCCTTTTTTGATCAAATGGTAAACAACATTCCGGCTTTAAATTTAACAAACATTCAATCTCATCTTTTCTGTAACAAACAGCTTTCAACTAACTCATAAGTAAAAGCATATCAAATTATTTTTTGTTTGTTTAGGCATATGTACTAATTTGAAACGTTTTATATGACTATGAAATAGTCACTTACACCTTTATATAGATAATTCGTTCAATGAAATGATCGCTATTAAGAATCTCATGTTAGCTTCCAAATAAAAACCAGAAATTCAATTAACAATTATGAAAAAGTTCAAATTACCAGCTTTTCTTATTCTAAGTACAATAATGTTGTACACCGCAGGATGTGATCTTGCCAATTTAGACCCTTCAAATGAGGACCCTGATGCACAAATCAGTATCACTTCAACAGATATTGAAATAGGAGAACCAGTACAACTGGACGCCTCCGCATCATCGGATCCCGATAATGATGCATTAACCTACTCTTGGACCTTAGACACTCCTGCCGGAAGTAATACACAATTAAACAATGATACTTCTGAGCAAGTAACTTTTACTCCTGATGTGGAAGGAGATTATACCGTAACGTTAACTGTAGAAGATGAAAATGACGGTACAGATACTGCCAGTGAGACAATCACCGTTGATGCGGCAAGTATGATTATTGTTGATTCCAATATTACTGAAAACTCTACCTGGTCACCTGATGTCACATATCGGGTTACTGAAGTCGTTAGGTTAAGTGGTGCAGAGTTGATCATAGAAGCCGGCACTCAGATCGAGTTTGAAGAAGCTGCAGGACTTTTTATAAGTAGCTCCGGTACGCTGACCGTAAACGGAAGTAGCAATAACTCAGTATTATTTAC
>JAVLBT010000016.1:0-31017 GCA_031580945.1 Gracilimonas sp. | reverse complement strand
CGTGGCCCAGCTCCATCACCCGGCATTCGCCGAAAGATGGAGCTTACTTAATAAGTTGGAAAAAACTAAAGCTGTTTGATTTGGCAAATCATCCTATCACTATATCATACTAACCCTTATCTTATGCACGAATTAAATGTAAGAGACCGTGCGCATAAGACTTGAACAATTAAATCCCACCATAGGGGATCTTTCCGGAAATAAGAAGCTCATATTGTCAGCTATTGATAAAGCCGAAAAGGACGGTATTGAAATACTATTGCTACCTGAGCTGATCACTACCGGGTATCCTCCCATGGACTTACTGGAACGTGAAGTTTTCCGGGAATTGGTTTATGAATTAAATAATGAGATCGTAAAAGCCACTGATCAAACTGCGGTGGTGTTTGGCTCTATCACAAAAAACATGAGCGGAATAGGCCGGAGAATGTACAACTCTGCGATCGTGGCACAGCATGGAGAAGAGATAACCCGCGCACACAAAGCCTTACTTCCCACTTATGATGTCTTTGATGACCTGCGTTATTTTGAACCCGGCAATGAATTTGAACCGGTGATGATTAACGGATTTCCATTCGGTATCACCATTTGTGAAGATATCTGGTTCAACGATAATGACATCCAATATCACATCTACGATAAAAATCCGGCAGAAATTCTTGCTGAAAACGGAGCAAGGGCGATCATTAATATTTCGGCATCTCCATTCAATAAAGATAAACCTGTCACCCGGAAGAACATGCTCCAGAAACACGCCGGGAACCTGGGGCTGCCACTTTTTTATGTGAACGCTGTGGGAGCACAAACCGAGCTTATTTTTGATGGCGATTCTCTTGTTTTTGATGGAACCGGAGCCATGAAAGCCCGCTCAAAACGATTTAGTTCAGATGCGATAGATGTAGATTTCAATCCGCAAAACAATGAAGTTAAAGCAATAACGGAAGTTGGACCGAATTTAGAAACCCCGGTTAAAGAGCAGGTTATATTTGAGGGATTGGTACTTGGCGTACGAGATTATTTGCAGAAGTCTGGAGCGGCTGAAAAAGTGATCCTTGGTCTGAGTGGGGGCATTGACTCTGCTCTGACGGCGGTGATCGCTAAGGAAGCCCTGGGAGCTGAGAACATAAAAGCTGTGACCATGCCCTCTGAATTCTCTTCGGAAGGCAGTGTAAGTGACTCGGAGAAATTAGCCCAAAATCTGGGTATTGAACTGATTGAGATTCCAATCAAAGGAATCTATGATGCCTACCGGGAAGCACTGGGTCCTCATTTTGAAGGAACTGAATTTGGTGTAGCAGAAGAAAATCTACAAAGCCGAAGTCGCGGCGATCTGTTGATGGCACTGGCCAATAAATTTGGATATATGCTGCTCAATACCGGAAATAAATCCGAGATGGCAGTGGGCTATTGCACACTTTACGGGGATATGGCTGGTGGCTTCTCGGTGATCTCGGATGTGTACAAAACCGAAGT
The DNA here is from genome assembly GCA_031580945.1 of Gracilimonas sp. Taxonomy (GTDB): domain Bacteria; phylum Bacteroidota; class Rhodothermia; order Balneolales; family Balneolaceae; genus Gracilimonas. Next base: position 29,544 of record JAVLBT010000016.1, on the reverse strand, counting down.
TTTTGAAATTTGTCGGTGGTTGAATGCAGAATTTTATGGGGAAGAGACCATTCCCGAATCCATCATCAATAAACCGCCAAGCGCAGAATTACGCCCCGATCAAAAAGATTCGGATTCATTGCCCGATTACGGAACTTTAGATGCTATATTGAGATACTACCTGGAAGAACAACGATCAAGAGAGGACATCATACACACAGGTATTGATGAACAGACGGTTGATAAAACACTGCAACTGGTTGATCAAAATGAACATAAAAGGTTTCAAGCACCTCCGGGACTCAAAGTTTCGGCCAAGGCATTTGGTTATGGCCGGCGCTGGCCCGTTGTGCAGCAGTGGACTGGCTTAGAGAAGAAATTGTCCAAATACGAAATAATTTCGAAATAGAACGCGAAAGACTGATCTTGTACGTTTGCGAACTTTACCTGTAAGTTCCCAATTCAACTTTATTATTAGTACTTTACCCAAAACTTTTTAAAACTATTTTTTACTCCATGATAAATTTGCTACAAAAAACGGCTGCGGCCCTAACATGTTGTCTGATCCTGATACCGGCAGTGTTTGCCCAAAGTCAAGATAGTTCAGCAGCCATCGATCTAACTGAGATGCCGTTACGACTTCTTGAATATCAAAGTCCCATGCAGGGGGTGAATGCTGTTGAATCAACGGTGGAACAACCCGCGATGCAGGAGTTGGATAACTTCCAAAGAGATATCATGAGCCGGATCTCTGACATTTATCGACTCCATATCAGTGCAATGGAAGCTCAGGTAAGTAATGATCCGTTAGAAGCCGAAGAGCAAATTAATAATGCTCTTGCTGCAACACAGGGTTTATTGGATGATTATCCCGAAATTCGTGGTGACCGCAGGTTCACAGAACTATATCGTTCTGTAATAGCAGAATATCGGCAGTTTTACGGTATCACCGAAACCGGTAATGAACCGGAAGGTGAGATCTTTGCGATTCAGGAAGAATTATTTTCTGAAGATGACAGCTGGATGGTTGAAGAATATGATTTTCCGGATGATGTAAACTTCAATAAAACGGATGTCCCGCTCATTCAAAATGATAAGGTAAACCGACATCTTGTTTATTATACCTTGCGCAGGCCTGAAGTAATGGAAACCTGGCTACAGCGAGCGGTAAAGTATCAGCCAATGATGCGCAAAATTTTTCGAGAAGAGGGAACACCTGAAGAGCTTACTTATTTGGCATTTATAGAAAGTGGGCTGAATCCAAATGCCAGAAGCTGGGCAGCTGCAGTTGGAATGTGGCAGTTTATTCGGGCAACAGGATCAGTCTATGGTCTCGAAGTAAACTGGTGGATCGATGAAAGGCGCGATCCTGAAAAAGCAACTCGTGCCGCTGCCCGTCATTTAGGTGATCTTTATGATATCTGGGGCGACTGGCACTTGGCAATGGCAAACTATAACATCAGTCCACGGGGACTTAAGCGTGCCATTAATCGTGCAGGTGGAGTAGAAGATTATTGGGCCGCATATCCATATTTGCCTCGCGAAACCCGAGGATATGTACCCGGTTTTATTGCCACTACAATGATTGGGATGAATCCAGAAGAATTTGGTTTTCAAAAAGAATATCCCGGTGAACCCTACAGCTATGAAGTGGTAGAAGTAGACGGACTTATGGAGCTTGCTGAACTGGCAAAAGCAGCAGGAATCACAACGGAGGAACTTAAAGATTACAATCCGGAATTATTGCGTTGGGCAACACCTCCCGGTGGCAAATATCCGTTAAAGCTTCCTGTAAATACCAAAGAAGAGTTTTTAGCGAATTACGATGACATTCCAAAGGAGAAAAGAAGTCAAAATATCGCCATGCATACGGTTCGAAGTGGTGAATCATTGGGTTTGATCGCAAGAAAATACGGAACCACGGTAGCCGGTTTATATGGTTCTAATGAAAACCTCTCAAGCACGATCTATCCTGGGCAGAAAATTGTAGTTCCCCTTCCAAGAGGAGCAGCCTCTCAAATATCTGCGAACCAACCTACAAACCAGCAGCGAAGTGTAAATACCAGTAGAAGTTCAAGGCAGCAGGTGAGTAAACCTGCAAACTCAACCGCAGTCACCTATAAGGTTAAGACCGGAGATACCGTCGGGCATATTGCAGAATGGTATGATGTCCGAGCATGGAATATCCGTACCTGGAATGGGATTGGAAATACGATTCGTGTGGGACAAAACCTGACGGTGTATGTACCTGAAAACCGGAAGGATCATTATGAGAAAGTGAATTCCATGAGCTATGCCGAGAAGCAAACCATTGAACGAAGACAGCGAAGTGGTGAAAATATCTTTTTAGCAGCCGCAACTTCAACTGATGGAGATAATTATACTACCTATACGGTACAAAGAAATGATACACTCAGTGAGATCGCTGAAAGTTTTGGAGTAAGTATAGGTCAATTAAGGCAACTCAATAATATTTCTGGAAACCGCATATTTGTAGGACAGACGCTGCGAATTTCTGCCAATTAATTAGGAATGAAACGAAAAGGTAAATATACATCAGGACTGATAGCCGCGGTTGTGTTATTAGCAACGGTGGGAATAGCTGCACAGCAGACCGATATTTACTTCCTGATCAAGAAGAACTTCAGTATTTTTAGCAAAGCCTATGAAACGGTAGCCCTGGAATATGTGGATGAAGTTGATCCCGAAATTTTGATGCGTACCGGCATTGATGCGATGCTTGAGACACTGGATCCATACACCGTGATGTTCAACGAATCTCAAAATGAGCAAGCAGAGATCATGTCTCGTGGTAATTATGCGGGTATTGGCATTGAGGCCGGTTACAGGGATGGAGAAGTAGTTGTTGTAGCACCAACCGACGGAGGACCTGCAGCCAAGGCAGGTATTCGTGCAGGTGATGTGATCGTTGCAGTTGATGGTGTTTCCACTGAAAATCTTCAGCCCGAAGAAGTTAATACGCTTACTCAGGGTGAAATTGGGTCAGATGTAGTAATAACCATACGTCGCTTTGGCTTAGATCAAACGATTGATTTCACACTTACCCGGGAAAATATTGAGGTTACAAATATTTCCTATTCGGGTTTTATTGGGGAGGAAATGAATACGGGTTATATCAGGCTTTCCCAGTTTGGCTCAAATAGTGGGGAGGAAGTTCGGGATGCGATGATTGGACTCATGGAAAATGAAAGCCTGAACGGATTGGTGCTGGATCTTCGCGATAATCCGGGCGGAATTTTGCAAGAAGCTGTCAAGATCATTGATAAGTTTGTAGAGCCTGGTATTACGGTAGTTGATATTCGGGGAAGATCCTCAGAATTCAACCAAACTTTTACCACCAGGGAAACTATAATGTTCGAGAAGCCTGTGATCGTTTTAATGAACGGAGGTAGTGCCAGTGCCTCAGAGGTCGTTGCCGGAGCGCTCCAGGACCTTGACCGGGCGCTTATCATCGGGGAACAAAGTTTTGGTAAGGGGTTAGTTCAGGTTGTGAAATCTCTACCCTATAATACATCCCTGAAGATCACCATTTCACGATATTATATCCCCAGCGGACGCAGCATTCAATCTGTTCAGTATACGCATGAGGGCCGAAATGCTGTGGTTATGAATGATTCTTCGAAAAAAGAATTCAAAACAAGGAATGGCCGTACGGTATTTGAAGGCCGGGGCATTGAACCTGATATTGAAGTTGAAAGTGAAAAACCAAACCTGTTGGAAGTAGCACTACTTCAACAAGGCCTCTATTTCGATTTTGCAACAAAATTTGAATCAGAATCTGAGACATTTGATAAGGAAAGGTTGCCCGACAATATCTTTGAAGATTTTCAAAGTTATTTAGCAGAACAAGATTTTAGGTACCAAACGGATGCTGAAAAAACATTGTCTCGATTATCGGATCAACTCGAGGAAGTAGAAGCCGCTGAAAACCAAATTAAGGAATTAAAGAAAGCTATTGATAGTGAAAAGGAACTGATTTTCAGCGCATCAGAAGATGAGATCAGGCGCAAACTATTTTTGGAGCTGACCTCACGCTTCAAAGGTCAATCTGGAAGGATCGAGTCAGGACTTAGGTCTGACAAAGATGTTCTCAAGGCGCTTGAGTTTATTCAGGAACCAATAGAGATAGAACGTATTTTGGCGGGAGAATAGTGGATGCTTCCAAAAGCTGATCTCCATATCCATACTACATGCTCGGACGGGAAAATGTTACCTGAAGAAGCTGTAGCCTTAGCTTCCGAGAAAAAGTTACAGTGTTTATCCATTACCGATCACGATACCTGCAAAGCCTATCATCTGGCAAAGAGTAAAGCAAAGGATTTAGAGATCGAGTTGATTCCGGGGGTTGAGATCACCTCTACACTGGATGATAAGGAAGCTCATATACTGGCATATAATTTTGATCCGGATACCAATTATTTGGAAGATTTTCTGCAAAGCCAAAAAAAAGCCCGCAGAAAACGGATCAAAGGCATTATAGAGACCGTCAAAAAAAAGGGAGTGGATGTTGACTTTGACGAGGTTTGGGCCGAAGCAAACGGGGCTAATTTAGGTCGCCCTCACCTTGCACGCGTACTGATGCAAAAAGGTTATGTAAGTTCACCCAAAGAAGCATTCATAAGGTATCTGAGTGACCAAAAACTTGGCTCAATTGAGAACACATACCCGGATTATCGTGAAGTGATTGAGATCATTAAAAATGTAGGGGGAGCCAGTGTGGTGGCCCATCCGGGAAAATTATATACCACCGATGAAATTCAGAAATTCATAAACGCCGGTATTGATGGTATTGAGTGTATTCATCCAAGTCATAATTTTAGTTTACAGAAAAAATATACAGCCTTATGTGAATCCGAAAATCTCCTAATGACGGGGGGAAGTGATTCGCATGACTTCAAAGATGCTGCATACACAAACATTGGTATTGTGACTATAGCTTATAAGTATGTAGAGCGGCTGATAAGAATGACGAAACAGCGTAAAAATATTATAGAAATCAAGCATTGATATGGCACATGAGTTAATTGAAGGAGACACAAATCCGGGTAAGATGAAGATTGGAATTGTGGTATCCAGGTGGAATTCCATGATTACAGAGAAAATGCTGGAGGGGGCAATTAGTGCTCTTAAAGGAAATGGTATACAGGATGAGGACATCACCGTTGTTCGTTGTCCTGGTTCGTATGAAATCCCACTTGCAGTCCAAAAAGTGATTGAGCACCGTGAAGTTGACGGAGTGGTGGCATTAGGGGTGGTCATCCGCGGAGGAACTCCGCATTTTGAATACGTTTGTGACGCAGTAAACCGTGGAATCACGGATCTTATTTTAAAACATAATAAACCGGTAGCTTTTGGAGTTCTTACTACCGATGATGTTAAACAAGCCCTGGAACGAGCCGGAGAGAAAGGAAACAAAGGAGGAGAAGCCGCATTGGCAGTTTTAGAAATGATATCTATGGAACAAAAGCTAACATCCTGAACTTCATAAAAAGCTTGATAAAGGACCAGCAAAGCTCTAATTTTCAAAGCTTCAAAATAAGTCCAAAAATAACTTGAAAGAGCTCACTTTAACAAAGACCAAACAGACTAATAAGGATAAGCAGCTTCAGGATAACCTGAAAAATGCTGGAGAAATTCCTGTTCACATCGCTATTATTATGGATGGCAATGGCAGGTGGGCAAAAAGTAAAGGCAGTATTCGCATACATGGCCACAAAGTAGGTGTTGATTCCGTAAGGGATATAACTGAAACCTGTGCCCAACTTGGAGTCAAATATCTAACGTTGTATGCATTTTCAACCGAAAACTGGGGGCGACCCTCTGCAGAAGTCAGAGGTTTAATGAAATTGTTGGTTTCTTCACTACGCAGAGAAGTCGATAATCTCAACAAAAATGATATCCGGTTGACCACAATTGGTCAAATGGATCGTTTTCCACAGGACTGTAAAAATGAATTACAGGAAGCCATCGAGCTCACAAAAAATAATTCAAGGCTCGAATTGTGTCTTGCCCTTAGCTATTCCGGGAGATGGGACATAACCGAGGCGGTAAAAAAGATTGCTACCCACGTAAAAGAGGGGCGATTAGACCCTGAATTGATCAATGATCAAATGATCGGAGATCACCTTTCAACAGCTGATATACCTGACCCGGATCTTATCATTCGCACAAGTGGTGAATATAGGATCAGTAATTTTTTACTTTGGCAACTGGCTTATTCCGAATTGTACATTACAAAAACGTATTGGCCCGATTTTAGAAGAGATGAATTATACGAGGCCATTGGTTCTTTCCAGCAAAGAGATCGACGCTTTGGAAAACTTTCCTCCCAAAAAGACGAAAATGACATTTCATCTCGTTTAGTAAACAAAAAATCATAAGCATTTAACCAAAAGGCACGTTGTTACTTTTGAAAAGACTATTTATTGCTACCCTTGTAACACTCGGATGCACCTCATTTTTAGCTCACGGACAGGACATTGAAATTACCGACCCCACTCAATTAACCCCATCTGAATACCAAATCACAAATGTTGAGGTAGATGGGAATGAAAGGACCCGAGCACAATTCATTATCAATGCGAGTTCTTTAACGGAAGGAAGCTCAATTATATATCCGGGCGATCAAATTTCCCGTGCTATTGAACGCCTATATAACTCGGGTCTGTTTTCAGATGTGAAGATCTATATAACCCAGCGTACCACAAGTGAAATACAATTCCTGATTGAGGTTGAAGAGCAACCCCGTATCTTTGAATATAAGCTCAGAGATATAAAACGCTCCCAACGCAGAGATCTTCGCGATTTATTGGTCATTACCCCAGGATCTGTGATCAGTGATGCTACCATTGGGCAGGCACGGAATACGATCAAAAGGTTTTACAGGCAGAAAGGGTACTGGTTTACCAAAGTAACTTCTAAAACCGAACAGGTTGAGGAAGCAGAAGACCGGGTTCGGTTAATTTTCAATATTGATCCGGGCAAACGGTTAGAGATCAAAGATATCATCTTTAATGGAAACGATAGCTATTCCGAGAGAAAATTACGAAGAAAACTTAAGCCCGTTAAAGAAGATGCCTGGTGGAAAATATTTGGCAAAAAGTTATACAAAGAAGACGAATTTGAAGAAGGAACGCAAAGCCTGCTTAGTTTCTATCAAAAAAACGGGTACGTAGATGTCAGAATCCTTAAAGATTCGATCTATACCTATACGCATGACGGTCTTTTTAAAGACAAAGAAGCGCTAAAGCTGGAACTTACGCTTGATGAAGGCCCTCAGTATAAGGTTCGAGATATTTCTTGGGATGGAAACACGGTTTATACCGATGAGCGACTTTCAGAAGCTCTTGGATTCCAAAAGGGAGATGTTTTTAATCAGGAAAAGTTTGAAAATAATATCAACATTAATAAGAACAGCACTGACATAAATAGCCTTTATCAAAATATTGGGTATTTATTTTTCAAGGCTATTCCTACTATTGATAAAGTTGCCGAAGATTCCCTGGATATTCATTTTGAGATCTATGAAGATGAGATCGCAACTATCCGTCAGGTCGATTTCGTTGGGAATACCCGAACCCATGATGATGTCGTAAGAAGGACGTTGCGTACCGTTCCCGGAAGTCGTTATAGCAGAGAAGCAATTATTCGATCTATCCGAGAATTGAGTCAACTTGGGTTTTTTGATCCTCAGAATATTCAACCTGATCTATTGCCAAATCAACAAGAAAAAACAGTTGATATAACCTACCGCCTGGATGATACACAAAGTACCAGTAACTTTGAATTCTCCGGAGGCTACGGTGGTGCCAGTATTGGCGTAATATTATCAGCAAGAGTTAATTTCAATAATTTTTCATTAGAAAGGGCTTTTCAGAAAGAAGGATGGAAGCCCATACCATCAGGAGATGGACAGAAACTTTCTCTTGGCGTTCAAGTAACAGGGACAGGTTACCAAAGTTATAATTTTGGATTCCAGGAGCCTTGGTTTCGTGGAAAACCAACATCAGTTGGATTCAATGTTTCCTATAATCTATTGAATTATCAAAGTCTGAATGAGCGTAATGAGTTGTTTTCAAGTTCTATTTCACTGGGTAAACGCCTGAAATGGCCGGATGATTATTTCTCTATACAATCGGTATTTGGGTATCGGCTGTACAATGTATCCGGTACGGAAGCCTTTTTTGCAAGAGGATCTTCTAATTTGCTAACGTTTGAACAACGCCTAACCAGGAATTCATTGGACAACCCTATGTTGCCTAATGTAGGTTCAAAATTTTCATTATCTTTTGAAGCAGCACCACCGTTACCAAATTTCTCGGAATTTTATAAGATCAGAACCGAATATCAGTATCACGTTCCGGTTGTGGAAAAATTGGTGTTAACCAGTCAGGTTTTATATGGATATATTGGATATTTCACAGAAGATAAACGAACAGACCTGAATAAATTCTTATTAGGTGGTACACAGCTGCAACAGCGTCAAAGTTTCTTATATGATAATGTTGACTTAAGAGGGTATCCCGGAGATACCCGTCAAAGCATTGCCCCTATAGAAGATGGAAGAAAGATAGGAGGTACCATGTTTAGCAAATATTCGTTAGAACTGAGGTATCCCGCAGTTTCTAATGACCAAATTCAGTTAATTCCTTATACTTTTGCAGATGCCGGGAACTCATACCTCGATTTCAATGATTTTGACCCCTTCAGAGTTAAACGTTCGGTTGGTGTGGGTGTAAGGTTATATCTACCCGTTCTTGGATTAGTTGATCTGAGTTATGGATATCGGCTTGATGGCGTGGATGTGCCAAATACCAATAATGATGTTATGCCAGGTAATTGGGAGTTTTTATTTAATATCGGATCACCATTCTAATGAAAATACGAACACTGATACTTACGATAGCTGCACTGCTGTTAGTTTTTGGGCAAACCGTATCTGCACAAAACCAAAAAATAGGATTTTACGACTCGGATGAGATCTTAAACGAAATTCCTGAATATGAGGGTATTGAACAGCAATTAGAACTGCTCAGCAGTCAGTGGAGAGAACAGATCGACGAGCTTGAGCAAGAAATAAGTGAACTTGAAGAAGATTACGCTGCAAAAGAAATACTATATACCGAAGAAATTCGTAATCAAAGACAGCAGGAAATCGCACAAAAGAAAAGTGAAAAAGAGCGTTATATAGCAGAAAAGTTTGGGCCGGATGGAGAGTATTTTGCAACCCAAAGACAGCTACTTGAACCCATACAGCGACAGATATTTACAGCAGTTCGGGCCGTGGCTGAAGATCAAAATTTTGATTTTATCTTTGATCGGTCAGGGGATATGTATATGGTATTTGCGAATAATGAATATAACCTGAATGCCGACATTCTGCGAGAATTAGGCATTGAAGTAGAAAGCCAATAAGTATTTAAATCGATAGTTTAAATCTAAGACCAAATAAAATATCTAATGAAGAAAAAAATTACAGTCGTTGTTCTGTTATTCAGTTTTATTGGACTACAGGATGCGTTTGCACAAGTTAAGATTGGGTATACCAGTCCCGCTCGTGTTTTAAGTCAGCTTCCTGAAGTTCAGGAAGTAGAAGCTCAGGTACAAACGCTGATAGAAGAACGTGATCAGCAGTTGGGGGAGCGGGCAGCTCAACTTCAGCAAGAGCTGGCTAATTATGAGCAAATGATGACTTCCCTTTCAAACGAAGAGCGGAGTTCTCGTGAGCAAGAACTAATGGAAATGAATCAACAGTTTGAGCAACAGCGGGAAGGTATGATGAATGAGATACGGCAGAAGCGAAGTGAGCTTATGGCCCCCATTATTAATCGTATGAACACAGCGATGGATGAAGTAGCAAAAGAATTAGGTTTAGATCTAATTCTGAATGAAGGAACATCCTATGGCGATTCCATTATTTTCTTTGCCGAAAGTGATACCCTCGATGTTACCAACCGCATTATTGAAAAACTTAAATAACCAGATACAAATAATTACGAAACAATGAAGAAATTAAGCTTAATACTGATTTCCTTTTTTATCGCCTTTTCAGCTATAGATTTTGCTAAGGCACAAGATGATACCAAAATTGGGTATGTAAATCCTCAAGCCGTTTTAGCAAAGATGCCAGAAATGGCGGCCATCCAAAAAAGATTGCAAAATTTTGCTGAACAAAAACAACAAGAACTGTTAACAAAAGAGCAAGAGTTTCAGACCGCTGTAACTGAATACGAGCAAAAAGCCGGTGTACGAACTCAGGAAGCAAATCAGCGAGAACAAGAAAGGTTAAATCAAATGCAACAAGATCTAATGACCGCTCAGCAAGAAGCTGAAACTGCACTGCAACGCCGTCGTCAGGAACTGTTAAGTCCTATGTTTAACCAAATTGGTTCAGCTATTGATGCTGTGGCAGAAAGCATGGATTTAACCTATGTATTGAATACAACCACATCAAGTGGCGATCAGATCATATTATATGCTTCTCAGGAATATCAGGAAAAATATGATATTACAGACGAAGTAATGCAGGAATTGGGCGTTTTCAATTAAAATAGCTCTTTCACATCTTTAATAAGCCGTCCAGGTATACTTGGACGGCTTTTTTTATTTACTTTATCTTTTAAGATTATAACAGCTAAGAACTTTATCTTTTACAGATACTCAATCACTCATAAAAATTAATATGGCAAATTTTCCAAATCCTTTCTTTCGCTGGAGACCTCATCCCTGGCACGGACTTGAAGTTGGCTCTGATCAACCTAAAAAAGTAAACGCATTCATTGAACTTACTCCTTTCGACACCATCAAATATGAGGTGGACAAAAAAACGGGATATATGCGGGTAGATCGTCCTCAGCGAAGCTCTTCGCTGCCTCCTTCTCTCTATGGATTTATACCAAGGACCTATTGCGGGGATGAAGTAGGGGCACTTTCAAAACAAGACGTAAAAGGAGATGGTGACCCACTGGATATATGTGTGCTAAGTGAACGGCCCATTGACCGGAATGAAGTTATTTTGACTGCAAGAGTGATCGGTGGCTTGCACATGGTAGATAAAGGTGAGGCAGATGACAAGATCATTTCGGTACTCGAAAACGATACCTATTATAAAGATATAATGACCGTCAATGATCTGCCATCCGTATTATTAGAACGGTTGCGTCATTATTTTGGGACTTATAAACTTATACCCGGCAGAGAATCCAATGATGTATATGTTGAAGGCATTTTTGACGAAGAACATGCTTATAAAGTCATTCAGGCTTCCATCAATGACTATGCTACCATGTTCGGCGAATAGAGAATAAGAAGGCTATTTTAGGATCGTCATTGTCTTAGTGTGACTTCGGTCATTGATAGTAAGCCTGTAAAAATAGATACCGGAGGCCAATTCTGAGGCATCAAACGAGTAAGTATGACTACCAGCGGGCAAAAAAGCATTTTCAATTTCTTTTAATTTTTTACCCTGCATACTGTATACCGATAATTTCACTTTGGATGGTTCATTCAAAATGAATGGGATGCTTGTTTGGGGGTTAAAAGGGTTTGGATAGTTTTGGGAAAGTGAAAAAGCAACAGGATGCGGCGAATGATCTATTGAAACAGGATCTCCCTGAACTGACTGTGCTGCTTCTGATAGAGTTGTAAAGGTGATGAAGTCGCCAAAATGTGTTTTCAAAGAATCCATGAACTCGCCCATCCAGCGAAGGGTGATTCCATTTTGATATCCCTCCCTGATAAATGGATCGTGTAAAAACAATGTATAAACTTCTGAAGAATCCGCAGTTTGTATTACATCAGCCAGTGCGTCCGATAAGTTTCGTTCATAATTATCGGGTGTTAGCGCCCAGGTAAATTCTTGGTTTGGAGGAAGATTGTATAAACTGCCGAATAAGTACGATTCATCTTCTGTCGTTGAAATTACATCGAAATTGGAATCATGCAATATTTGCCAGGTAATCTCATCGCTTATGTGGCCCGGGGGTATGAAGCTTTCAGGAGTGACTCCCGTATATTCTTCTAACAACTGAATTCCATCTTCTATTAGCTGCAGTTGTTGCTGATAACTGAAAGGTTCATTAAAAGTTGTGCAATACATTTCATGGCTGGATCTCCCGCAGCGTTGACATACATGTTCAAATCCATGTTGAGATATTTCATGGCCGCGGGTCACTGAGTAAGTAAGTTCTTCAGCAAGCTGGCCGTCTTCATTAGCCTGCTCAATGAAACGATGAGGCATTACACCCCAGGTAATTTTTCCTCCTCTTGCTTCTACGGTATCTTGAAGCGGAATAATGGACCGTGGAGTGATACTTACATTTCGGGATAAGATATCATCTACCCTTATCACAAAGTTTAGCGATTGAGCTTGAGACAGGCCAATATTTAGTTCCAAGATCATAAGGAACGAAAAAGAAATAATATTCTTAAACATAAAAAAAGGTGCATTCAGTAATAATTTTTTGGATACTACCATTGGTTATTGGTGTTTCAAAATCATATACATTGAGCACCTTTTAGGAAGTACAGTGCGGCCTTTCGAGAATGTAGGAATTAACACTGTGATGGTATGAACTAATTTTTGTAATGATCATGAATACGAAAGCACAAGAAAACATTCGGGTACAGTATTACATTGTTGGAGTAGCCATTCTTTTGTTAGTTCTCAAAATGATTGCATGGTATCTAACGGGTTCAATTGCCGTACTCACAGATGCTTTGGAAAGTATTGTAAATCTGATTTCCGGTTTTGTAGGGTTATATAGCTTGAAATTTTCAGCAAAACCCAGGGATTCCAACCACCCCTATGGCCATGGTAAGGTTGAATTCATATCTGCAGGTATTGAAGGCACCCTTATTACGATCGCAGGCTTTTATATTATATATGAAGCAGCCTTAAGTTTCCTTTATCCTGATCCTTTAGAGCGGCTCGATATTGGAATATTGCTGATCGGGATCTCCGGTGCCATCAATTATATATTTGGCTGGTGGGCTTATAATACCGGTAAAAAAAACGATTCCCTCGCTCTACAAGCAAGTGGAAAGCATTTACAGACTGATACTTATACAACCATTGGTATCATACTTGGCTTGGGCTTGATCCTTTTTACTGATATTCTGTGGCTGGATGGTGCTGTGGCTATTCTTTTTGCAGTGATCATTATGCGGACAGGCTTCAAAATCCTAAGAAAGGCCGTTGCCGGTATCATGGATGAAACGGATGAGGAGCTTTTGGAGGAACTTATAAGTTTTCTTCAACAAAACAGAGAACCCAAATGGATTGACCTTCATAATCTTAGGATCATTAAGTATGGCCGAATTCTACATGTTGATTGTCACCTAACCCTGCCTTGGTACTTGACTGTTAAAGAGGCGCATGCAGAACTTGATAAAATAGAAGCGCTAATTACCGATAAATTTGGTGACAGAATTGAAATATTTATACACACTGATTACTGCATGAAATTTTCATGTAGAATATGTCAGGTTCAAAATTGTGAGGTTCGCCAACATCCTTTTGAGGAAGAAATTTCCTGGAGCATTGAAAATGTAGCTTCGGATGGAAAACATAAACTAAATGAATAGAGTGGAATTACTTAGTTCGCTTCATGCAGCATTTTTTCAAGTTGTTCAATTGATGTATATAACTGTGTGAAATTGTCTAAGGAAAAATAGCGTGTTTGAATCTCAGAAGTAATAAAGTCTTGCTTTATGATATCAAAGATGTTATAAGGCCTAATGTCTACATGATCATGCATTACGTGATCTGTCTCGCCGGAGGATGAAATGATCCCCGCTCCATAAATCATGTGCTTATCTTGATTTTGTATGAGTCCAAACTCAATGGTAAACCAATACAATCTTTGTAGTTGTGTGATGATATTCTTGTTTTTGATATATCTGACTCCCAGCGCTCCTAATTTTTGCGCAAATTCAGCGTAAGGCTCATTCATCAATAGCGGGATATGCCCAAATATATCATGAAACATATCAGGTTCTTCCAGGTAATTTAGCTGACTTTTACTGCGTAACCATGTGGAAGCACTAAAGTTTCTGTTTTTAAGCAGATCGAAGAATTGCTCAACAGGAGTTAAGCCGGGAACGACCTTTATAGACCATCCATGGGCATCCATGAGTATTTCATTTAACTCACTAAATCGCGGAATTGCCCTTGAATGTAGAACTTCACTGAGTTCATCCAAACAATTTAAATAGACAGGATGAGCTTTACCGGGCAGGTTTTGAAGTTGTCGTTTTGATAGAATCTCCCAAACTTCCTGATCCTCAGGCGTATACTTATGGTACGTTTGTTGCATATTATATTTTGATGAATAGTCGGATGTCCAACAAACGGTGAATGTTGAAAGAAAATTCCTAAATGTAGCGACTAAGATCTAAATCCATTTCATTGGCATATCTCCTTAACAAATTCACCTTATAGTCAGGAACAAGTTCTGCTTCTCCTGCAATAATTTCTTTGGCTAGTCTGTTTGGCAAAATGAAGGACTTTGCGTGAGAACCAAAATCTTCAGCAATTTTATCCTGAATAGGCTGCATCAATTTGGTTTTAAGTGCGCTAATTCGGCTTTGCTGTTGCCTCATTTCCCGATATTCATCTGAAGACATGGTTTGGCTTGCTTTTTGGGTTGATGAAAGCCCTGTACGTTCAGCCTCACTAATAGCTTCCCGAACTACATTGGAGAGTTTTTTTTGGAATGAATCGTTCTTTAATTTTCCAAATATGCCTCGTTCACTGTTCCATTGGTCCACTCTATCAGGATCTTGTGCTATTGCAGTCAGTACTTTTTTACTGACAAGGTGATACACCGGCTTGTTATAGGAACGGGCAACTTCATCAAAAAATCTCATCATCTTTTTATAGATATGCCATTCAAACTTTGACATATCTTTCATATCCTTTTGTTTGATGAGATTATTATGATCTTCGTCGCTGTAATCTAAATGATTGAAGGTTTCATTTTCCTGTTTTATCCAATCAGATAATCCATGTTTTTTGGCTTCCACTTCCAGCGCTTTTTTGAAATCGAGCAGATATAGGACATCATCAGCCGCATAATGTTTTTGATCTTCTGTGAGCGGGCGCTTGTACCAGTTACTGTCCTGTGAAGAGCTATTTACTTCTATACTAAGGACTTCTTCGATCAGGTTTGTCAGGGAGGTTGGTTTATAATTTAATAAGCTTGTAGCAACATCAAGATCGTATAAGTTTTTTGGGAAACATCCAAGAGAATGTAACAGCCTGAGGTCTTCCCCAAAAGCAAAAACAACCTTCAGAATCTCATTATTCTCAATTGGTGGAAAGATCAGGTTAATATCCAGGTTTTTGAGCAGCGGGTCGATGAGATAGCAGTCATTGCCATCATAAATCTGCATAAGACAAAGATTGAAACCGTAGCGGTATCTGTTACGGTCAAACTCAAGATCAATTGAAAATTCGCTGATGTTGTGTAATGTAGATGAGAGTTCTACCAAAGAACTATTGTCAGTGAGATAATGAATAGCCATGTTTTTTTAGATGATTTATACGCTAAGGTAATAATTAATCAGTAAAACCGAATTTAAGCAGGTCTATCGCACTTCAACTGTGATAACCGGTTCGATATATTGGCTCAAGCTTTGAAGCCTTTGTTCAATTTTATGATCCCATTTTTCCTGAGCTTGAAAATCCAATGAGTAATCTGTGCTATAATCATATTCTTTTTGTCTTTCATTTAGCTTTTTGATTGCCTCTGCGCGTAAAGAATCAAAGATTGTAGCATTCATCTTACGGTTTTCCATTCGTTGCTGTACTTCTGCCCTGAACTCCCTTGCTGTGATCTCGGCTATATCAAAATGTCCTTGTTCATGCCGAAGTAAAAGATTAGTCCATGTTTTTGTCCATGAGAGTTCCTGATCAAAATACGTCCTGACCAGAGCATAATGCTTCCCGTTTGAATACCTGTACTCTGTCATAAAACCTGTAAAGGAGTAGGCTCCATGGTCACTATATCGTTTTGCCAGCCCGTCAAAATCGACCCACTCCAGGTCATTATCCTCATCCCAAAAAATAAAATGCTCATATGGCCCATCGTTTTGAGCTAAAACGGAGACCTGTAACCCGCTGATAAACATGAGATATGTAATAAGCCATCGCATTCCATAAATCTAAAAATTTCGGGGAGTAAGAAAAATAAAAATGTGATTTTAACGATGGTTTTGATAGAGATTGGGCCGCAATACCTTACCAATTTTGTGTAATTCATTTTGGGTAACTGTTTGCAAATCATTAGCGGAGATCAGTTCTTGAAGCTGAGATTTTGTTCGCATTCCTGCCACCACAGACGCTACTGCAGGATGTTGTTGAACGTATTTAATGGAGGTGCCCAAAGGTTCACCTGCATCAAATAATGCTTTCTTTAATCTTTCAACTTCTTGTGCAGAGTATCCAAGATAATCTTCAGCAGGTTTATCAATCAGCATCCCTTTGGCAAGGGTGCCCCGGGTTAACACACTGATATCATTATCAGCCAGTAGATCCAGAATCTCTTCCTCCGGCCTACGATCTAAAAGGCTGTATTGCATCATTACACAATCAATGTTAGATCGTTTTACCCATTCCTTAATTGTGTTGGGTCGAATGGAAGAAATCCCATAAGCACGAATTTTTCCTTGCTTTTTTAGCCTTTCAAAGGCTTCTATCGATTCATCTATGGGGTCATCAATGGTTCCGCCGTGAAGCATGTATAGATCAATATAATCGGTCTGAAGGCGACGCAGGCTTTCCGTAATTCCGGTAAGGATGTATTCTTTAGAAGGATTCCACTCCCATCCTGATCCATCTTCACGCCATTCATTCCCAACTTTAGTAGATATCAAAACCTGGTCGCGAATAGGTTTTAGAGCAGTGCCAAGCATCTCTTCATTTTTTCCCCGATCGTAAAGATCTGCGGTATCAAATAAATTAATGCCAGCTCTATAAGCTGACCTGACTAAATCGGTTATTGAGTCAACGCCTTTATCTAGCTCCAGTGACATACATCCAAAACCAAGTTCACTCACATTCAGATTGGAATTTCCAAGCTTTTGATAATTCATAGAGTTAAATAATTTATTTATTGGGATTAGTATAAGTAAAAGAAGTACTCAAAGATTCCATATTTAGATTTCCATTTGATTCATTCCTTCAAATACCGCATACTAAGCCGGAAATCAAATCAATGGAGGTCAAAACGCAATGTCGGAACGGGACTTAGAAGGATATTGGAAAAAGAATTTAAGCTACCTTGGGATACTGCTTAGTATTTGGTTTATAGTATCGTATGGGCTCGGGATATTATTGGCCCCGGCACTCAACGAAATTCAGATCGCTGGATTCAAACTCGGTTTTTGGTTTGCCCAGCAAGGTTCTATCTACACCTTTGTGATCCTCATCTTTGTGTACGTGTATTTGATGAATAACCTGGATAAAGAATTTAATGTACGGGAGGACGACTGATCATGGATGTTCAAATATGGACCTATATATTAGTGGGTATAACTTTCGCAATTTATATCGGAATTGCGATCTGGGCGAAGGCGGCATCCACCAGTGACTTTTATATTGCCGGAGCGCATGTCAGTCCTTTGACTAATGGAATGGCGACTGCTGCTGACTGGATGTCGGCCGCTTCATTTCTTTCCATGGCCGGGTTGATCTCTTTCATGGGCTATGACGGCTCTGTGTACCTTATGGGTTGGACCGGCGGATATGTATTGCTTGCTCTGTTACTGGCTCCTTATCTCCGAAAATTCGGCAAGTTCACTATCCCTGATTTTATAGGAGATCGATATTATTCCAACTTTGCCCGAACTATAGCGGTGGTCTGTGCTGTGATCGTTTCTTTCACCTACGTTGCCGGACAAATGCGTGGTGTAGGACTCGTGTTCTCCAAATTCCTGGAAGTGAATATCGATATGGGCGTTTTGATCGGAATGGCGATCGTGTTTTTCTACGCGGTATTAGGGGGAATGAAAGGGATTACATACACACAGGTGGCTCAATATTGCGTACTCATCTTTGCTTTTATGGTACCCGCATTTTTTATCTCATTTCAACTTACCGGAAACCCAATTCCCCAATTAGGATTTGGTTCTACGCTTGCGGACGGCTCCGGACAATTTCTCCTCGAAAAACTGGATGAGTTACACACCGAACTCGGCTTTGCTGCCTACACCAGCGGAACGAAGAGCACGATCGATGTCTTCTTTATCACGGCAGCATTGATGATCGGGACGGCGGGACTTCCTCATGTAATTGTTCGTTTCTTCACGGTTCCAAAAGTTCGGGATGCTCGAATTTCTGTGGGATATGCGCTGATATTTATCGCTATTCTGTACACTACGGCTCCGGCCATCGCAGCTTTTGCCAAATACAATTTAATGGAAACCGTGAACGAAGAAGAGTACACCGAGATGCCGGAATGGTTTAATACCTGGGAAGAAACGGCCCTTCTGACTTGGGTGGATAAAAATGAGGATGGGATCATTACTTATGCACCGGGTGCCGCTATCGAAGGTCTTCCTGAAATTCAACGCAATGCAGATGGAAGTATCATTCGTGGTGATTATGGAGAGGTTAAAGTCAATAATGCTCCCACGCAAAGTGAAAATGAATTATATGTAGATCGGGATATTATGGTGCTGGCCAACCCCGAGATCGCGAATTTACCGGCTTGGGTAGCAGGATTGGTTGCCGCAGGTGGGCTTGCTGCCGCCCTTTCAACAGCGGCTGGCTTACTACTGGTAATATCCACGGCAGTTTCCCACGATCTTATCAAAAAGCAGATCAAAACCGATATTTCAGATAAAGGCGAGTTGTTGTGGGCAAGAATTTCAGCAGCCGGAGCGGTATTGGTAGCCGGTTACTTTGGGATTAATCCACCTGGGTTTGTGGCAGAGGTAGTGGCCATTGCCTTTGGGCTGGCTGCGGCTTCGTTCTTCCCGGCTATAATCCTTGGAATATTTTACAAGAAGATGAACAGACAAGGAGCCATTGCCGGAATGATCGCCGGTTTATTATTTACTCTGGCATATGTGGTCTTCTTCAAGATTGCCTTCCCGGAATACAACACACCGGAGTACTGGTGGTTTGGCATCTCCCCGGAGGGAATTGGGACGCTCGGCATGATCCTGAATCTGATCGTTTCTTATGCAGTAGGAATGATCTTTCCAGAGCCTCCTGAAGACGTACAAGAACTGGTAGAAAGCATTCGTTATCCTCAATAGTTTTAGATCATATTCTTGAAAAGCACTTATAGAGACCCTGTAAGGGTCAAAGAAAATAGCCCCGTCCTTTAGGGCGGGGATGAATTGTAGATTTAAAAAAACCCGAGGCTCGTAGTTAAAAAAAGGGAAATGAGCGCCGAAGGGTTGAGCAAAATATCTGAAAAGATTCTAGAGTTGCTGATTTTCTGATAAGGTTTGTTTTTATCTCATTTCAGATTACATGACTATTTATATTTGATTAAATCAAGATTGCTAAAACATTATTCATGCCACTAAAACACAATGTACTGGTCTTAGGGTCACAAAATTCAAAACCGGAAGACCAAAAGATCACAAGAGAAGAAGTTCGTCCGGTTCAGTTGCTCAAAAAAGACGGCAACCTGTTACCAGTCCATTTTTTTAATAATTGGGGGGAAGTAGGTGTCAGTTCCATTGTATGGGATAACCGTTGGCCGAATGAGCTATTCGTTTCCATTAATGAGGAGATCAGACGGCTCAATATAAAAACCCGGGAATTTGAAACACTGGAACTGGGAACTATTGGAGATCTACACGACATCCATTTTCTGAATGATGGTCTCCTTTGGATTTCCAACACCGAATACGATGAAGTTATTGTTTATGACGCAGAAAAGGGAGATGTCGTCCGCCGAATTTCCCTTGATGAATACCGCTGGAAGCTGGACAGGATTGACCAGGATGAGATTGAAAAAGTAAAAGATCGGTTTCATTGTAACCAGGTTTTTGAGGATTACAATGGAAATAAATGCGTACTGATCCATTCTATCCACGGCTGGCTGCTGTATCGGGTATTATTTGAGATGCTGGTGAAAAAGCAGGGCGAAGGCGGTGTGATAAATTTGGAAACAGGTGAGGTGCATCAGCTAAAACTGCAGAGCCCGCATTCGGTTCGCAAAATAAACGGAGAATATTGGATTCAAGATAGCAGTGATCTATCAACGAAGATCTTTGATGAAAGCTGGAAACACATTGATACCATAAAAACGGGCGGATTTGGCCGAGGGGTTGATTTTTCTGAAGTAGAGGATATCGTCTATATCGGGCTTTCTGCCACCCGAAAACGATATTTGAAGATCATCCCAAGTTCTGAATATCATTCTAACCGAATTCTGGTAACAACTATCGAAGAGCGAGAGAAACTGGAGGAAATTCCCATTCCAAATATCGAGCAACTGGATAATGTGTATATCCTCAATGAAAGGATATTAAAAATATTTGAAACCCTGATCTAAGCTTCCTAAACCCAGGGAAATATTAATCGATCCTTTTCCGGTGAAAATTACCTCTTTTTGGTTCTTAATGTAAATAAGCAGATTTAGAACCAACCGGCCCCTAAACCGCGGAATGGC
This sequence comes from Gracilimonas sp., assembly GCA_031580945.1. Classification (GTDB taxonomy): domain Bacteria; phylum Bacteroidota; class Rhodothermia; order Balneolales; family Balneolaceae; genus Gracilimonas. The sequence goes on along the minus strand of JAVLBT010000016.1, from coordinate 8,911 downwards.
CAGGGAATGGAGGCAATCATGATCAGAAATCCAATCCCATATGTAATGGCGATCCGTTTATGTTTTGCGAGGGCTGCTTCCAATCTTTTTGCTGAGCTAAAACCAAAAGTGATCAAAGCAATGGCAACCAGCATCATGGTGATATGTTCAACGGTATAGAAGCGAAGTAATGAGCTTTCCATAACTCCGGGTTCAAATGAAACCTTTGGGCTAATAAAGTAGAGAGCAAAGCCGAGTAATAATTGTATATGTGTAAATATGAGTGCAAGAAGAGCGGATAAGCGATCCGACTTCTGATACTCTTTTTGACCGGACCATCCCATGATTGCTTTTGTAATAGCCCAAATAATTAGAACTAATAGAATCCATCGGAGGCCTGAGTGTGCGTGAACTAAACCTGTATACATATGCTTAATGTTGTATGAATGTTTCAGATTGAATATAGGGAAACTGCATTCGTTTTTAGAATAAAGTTAACACTTGGCTGAAAGATGAAGGAATAAATCTGGTATTAAATTTTCACCGTTATGCAGTCAAATCCTGGATTCTAACTTCCTCAAAATACGCCTGACTCTTCGTTTATTAACGCCCAGGTCATATGCTCCTGTACGACTTGCGCTTCTTATAAAAAGCGTAGTAGTTCCATGCTCTTCCTCTATAATGGCGTCTACATCATCCTTAAATCCCATTAACGGAATACGATATACAGCATGGATTTCTATTCGCTTTGGATTTAAAATTTCGTAGTTCTGAGCTTCCTGATCGAAAATTTGTGTTAACAATTCGAATATTTTTTCCATGCCCGTTTGATAGCTTCGGGAAGTCCGAATGCAATTGGGTGTTACAGGACAGGGAGGAAGTGGATTTTTCGGCGTTTGCTTATCAGCCATATCAAAGTTGAAGGTTAACCTCTTGCTTGGCAAATAAAATCAATCCAATTCAAAAAATCGTTCCAGCTGCTGAAGACACTTATCCAGATCTTCACAGACATTGAAAAGCGAAAGGCTCTCTTTGTGGATAAATTCATGTTTAACCGCATTTTCAGTATACTCGATCAAACCATCAAAATAGCCTTCGGTGTTGAGGAGAAATATCGGTTTGTTATGAAGTCCAAGCTGTCGCCAGGTCAGGATTTCAAAGAATTCATCTAAGGTGCCAAATCCACCGGGGAGTACGAGAAAAGCATCCGACAGCGATTCCATTAACGCTTTTCGGGTATGCATGTCTTGAGTTTCGTGAAGATCAGTAAGGCCCTTGTGAGCCACTTCTAATTCTTTTAAGTGGGTAGGTATGACCCCGATCACATTGCCGCCTTCGGTAAGTGTTGCGTTCGCCAGCTCACCCATCATACCGATTCTGCCGCCGCCGTATACAACCCCCCAATCTCGGTGGGCAATTTCACGTCCGGCTTGTTTTGCTAACTCTGGAAATTTTGGATTATTACCTTTTTTTGAACCACAGTACACACAAATATATTTCATCAAGCTACTGCAAATAAGCGATTTATGATCTTATCTAATTTATCGGCAAAATAGTGGATGTCCTCTTCAGTATTATGCTTGCCAAAACTAAGCCGAATACTTGAATTAGCCAGATCCGCATCCATCCCAATACCATTCAATACATGAGAGGGTTCCATAGCTCCCGAGGTACAAGCCGATCCATTCGACACACAAATTCCTTCTATATCGAGATTTTGGAGTAACATTTCTCCACTGATAAACTGACCTTCATTATCGCTGAAGGATAGATTTACGATATGTGTTACGCCATTATCCTGCGGGCCGTTCACCTGCATATTTACAGATAATTTTTGATTGAGTTTAGTGAGTAAGCACTCCCGAAGATGTTTAAAGTGTTCTGTATTCTTTTCCATTTCCTGAACTGATAATTCTAATGCTTTTGCGAAACCGACAATGCCAGGTACATTTAGCGTTCCGCCACGACGTCTGCGTTCTTGTGAACCCCCGATCATCCAGGGAATCCAGCGAGCACCATTTCGGATATACATAATTCCAATTCCTTTAGGACCGTATATCTTGTGCCCGCTTCCACTCAGAAAGTCCACCCCAAGTTCTTCTACATTCACAGGGATCTTACCTAAGCTTTGAACGGTATCAGAGTGGAAGGGAACCTCAAATTCGTTACACACTTCTGCAATCTCTGCGAGGGGATTGATGGTTCCGATTTCATTATTAACGTGCATCAGCGTTACCAGTGCTGTGTTTTCGTTGATGACATCGCGTACGGCTTCTGCAGTGATGGTGCCACAATTTTTAGGCTCTGCAAACACCGGTTTTACGCCATGCATTTTTTCCATCTCCACAGTATGTAAAACGGCATGATGCTCGAGCTCTGATGTGATAACTTCCTTTTTATCTCCGGAAACCGCTAAAACGCCTTTGATAACGGCATTATCACTTTCGGTTCCGCCGCTGGTAAATACGATCTCGGTAGGTTTAGCCCCGATCAGTTCCGCAATTTTCTCGCGGGCTTCTTCTACTACGGATTTAGATTTCTGTCCCAGGTGATGGACTGAATTGGCATTTCCATAATTATCCTTCAGATAAGGCATCATTGCCTCTAAAACCCGCTCATCGAGGGGGGTAGTGGCAGCATGATCGAAGTAAACCGTTTTCATCAATTTCCGATTTAGTTATGGTTGCTATAGGTCTTCAAAAATATCCATAATCCCAATGAAAAGCAGGGGTAAAAATGCCTTGCAAATCCACCCTGAAAAATAGATTTGAGTCGATAGATTGATTTGTTGAAGACACATTGCCGATAAAAGAAATAAAAGCTCGCAGAGGTCCGCAGATTATTCGCTGAGTTGCGCAGATTTCTACCCGTAGAGAACTATCTGCGGGTGACACTGCGAAGCTCTGCGAGAAAGAAGAAAGCCCTCAGATTTCATGGACAGTTACTAACTATAATCCAATCATGAAAAAGGAAGCTTAGTGGTAATGATATCTACAGGAATAAATCCGGACCTCGTCGTCGTTCCACTGAAAAACAATTCTATGTTCTCGGTCTATTCTTCTGGACTAATATCCTGAAAGATCAAATTTCAAAGCTTCCGGTTTTCCAATGCCTTCAGTAGGATTTCGGGCAATTTCCTTCTTCAGGCGGTTAATCTCATTGACTATTTTTTTGTTTTCTTTCTGCAATGAATGGTATTCTACCCAGGCATTTTCACTAAAGATAATCCTCATAACTCAGATGAGTCAATTTCACGAGATTTCCCATTTTCTATTTGGTCAATGGACTCAAATAGTCGTTCAGTATTTTTCTTTGATTTCAAAAGATGCATTATTTCCATGATAGAATTGTATTCATCAATAGAGAATACGATAGTTCCTTTGCCGGTGCCCCTTTTTAGAACCAACGATTCCTGATCGTTCTCTACCCGGTCAAGATATTTCTTTAAGTCTTTTCTGAACTCAGTATAATTAGCTGCAATCATATTTATGTATTTTATTTGTTTTCAATATATGTACTTATATACATACACTCATGCGGTTAATTGTATTCATATAAACTTCATTTCGTGATGAGAACTTGTTACTTTCAGGTCAATATTCAATCACAAATCACTGTACACTCATGGCTAAACTCACTCTCAACGACGTCGACGTAAAAGGAAAAAAAGTGCTGATGCGCGTAGACTTTAATGTGCCTATTGAAAATGGTACGATCACGGATGATAACCGAATCGTTCAGGCTCTTCCTTCCATCAAACATGTAATTGAAAATGGAGGAAAGCTGATTTTGACGAGCCACCTCGGGCGACCGGCCGGTGAATTTGATTCAGCATTTTCCCTGAAGCCAGCTGCAGATCACTTAGCTACCTTAGTAGAAGCTGATGTACATTTTGCTGAAGATTGTATCGGAGAAAAGGCTACTTCCGTAATAGAAAAAGCAGAACTTGGTGATATTGTAGTATTAGAAAACGTTCGTTTTCATTCCGAAGAAAAGAAGAACGACGAAGAATTTAGTCAAAAATTAGCCGCTCATGGCGATCTCTTTGTGAATGATGCCTTCGGCAGCTCTCACCGTGCACATGCATCTGTAGCCGGAGTGACCCGATATCTTCAACCCGCCGTTTCAGGGTATTTGCTGGAGAAAGAGATCAAATACCTGGAAGAAAGCATTAACGATCCGGAACGACCCTTCGTGGCTATTTTAGGTGGAGCCAAGGTATCTGATAAAATTGGAGTTATTGAAAACCTGCTGAATAAAGTGGATACCATTATTGTAGGTGGGGGTATGACCTATACCTTCTACAAAGCAAAAGGCTGGCCTATTGGAAATTCTTTGGTGGAAGAAGAAAAAGTAGATCTGGCTAAAGATTTAATTCAGAAGGCAGAAAAAGCCGGTGTAAAATTTTTACTTCCTATGGATTCTGTTGTTGCCAAAGAATTTAAAAATGACACTGAACACAAAGTAGTGGATGAAGAAGGTATTGAAGATGGATGGATGGCGCTTGATATAGGTCCGGAGTCGGCTTTAGCATTTAGTAATCATATCAAATCCGCTAAAACCGTAGTTTGGAATGGTCCTATGGGAGTATTTGAGATGGAAAATTATGCAGACGGGACATTTGCAGTAGCAGAAGCTCTGGCAGAGGCAACTAAATTTGGAGCAACTACCATCATTGGTGGTGGAGATTCAGCCTCAGCTATCAAGGCTTCCGGATTAATGGATAAAGTTTCACACGTTTCTACGGGCGGAGGGGCCAGTTTGGAATATTTGGAAGGGAAGGAACTTCCCGGTGTAACTTCATTAACAGATAAATAATCAGGCTGCATTAATAAAATAGATCATATTCTATATCACCACGCCCGGGATTCTTTATTGATGAATCGTTCCACCTAAGTTAGGAGAAAACTTTACTGGAAATCGAAATATCACTGTAAAACTGTGATATATCATCAAAATTTTAAATTCCAATTATAAATTATCTTCAACCATCCATTTCATTTTATGAGATTGTATTTAGCTGTACTATTCTCGATCGTGATCTCAATGCCAAGTAATGCGCAATACCGGATCACGGGGCTGAATTTCTTGTTGGAGCCGGAAAGTATTTTAAGCAGCAGTCTTGGACATTCTACCGTGGCTATAAAAGGATGGCCAGGTACCCATCACATAAATCCGGCAGCATTACATTTTGGGGAAACACCAACTTTTGGTTTTTATAGAGATCAACAAAAAATGCGCTTTGGTGGACAGGTAAATACGTTCACACATTTCTTTACAGGATATGGCGCCAAGCGGTTTAACATAACAGGTGCGCTAAAACATTTTAAAGTGGAATACTCTGGTGAAACTGCAGAAATAATTACAAATCGTGAAGAATATGTAGCAAACGTTTCGGGTAGTTATACGTTTTCAAATAATTTGAGTGCCGGGGTTGGGTTCAATTATATATATAGCGACCCGGGTAATTTTAGTTTCGCGGAGATCAGTAACCAACCCGAAAAAATAATATCCCTGGATCTTGGTTTACACTATGAGAGTAGATTATTCACTTCCGCAAATTGGGCAGGAAAGTGGTCTTCCGGATGGTCTCTTACTGATTTTGGAGGACCTGTTTCATATAATGAAACCGTACCAGGTTTACCAATTCCCATGAAAATGAACCTTGGATCAGGTATTCAACTACAAACCCGAAAGCAAATTTTGGGTATGCACGCTTTCGGGTCAAAACTGCTGCTTGGTTTTTCAAAACTAATGGCTCGTCAAGAAAATAAAACAGAACAGGTTGGTCAACTACCTGTTGAAGTGAACGTTCCAATGAAACCTTTAAAAGCTTTATTTAAGTCTTGGGACCGATATACCTGGTTTGGTCCTGAAGGAGAGATAGAGGCTAATGTAATTCAGCAAATCTGGACTCATACCGGGCTTGAGTTTACTTTGATGGAAACTCTTTCACTGCGGCTTGGCTATCAGGATGGGGGCAAACCCAACAAGGTCTATGATTTTACTGCTATTGGTTTTGGAGTTGATCTGGGTTATTTGAATATAGATTATGTTCATCAGAGCTTAGATTCAGGAAACAACAACGATAAAAGGTCATATTGGCAATTCACGGCAAAGATTCCTATCAAAGAAAAAAGGCCACGCTCTATCCTTAATTATCTATTTTAAATGGAGGCTCCAGAACGCATTAATTTACAGTGCAAAGCCCATTATTTTGGAATAAATACACTTTCAGAACAAAATTTTAGCGAAATATTTCTTAATCTTGTAAAAAAGAATACATGCAGCAATACCCGCTTTTAATTCGCAGCACCGTTCGTTTAGCGTTTCTTTTTTTACTTGTAGCGGCCCTGATCCTTACAAGGTCATTATTGGTTCCACTTTTCCTAAGTGTTATGCTGGCTTATTTTCTTTTTCCATATGCGGCCTGGCTGGAACAGAAAAATATTCCCAGAATACTTACAAATATCATCGTGATCGTAGGTTTTATGGTTTTTGTGGGAGGAGTTGTATACATGTTGATTGCATTGTCATCGGCTTTCACAGAAAATCTATCAGAGATCAGGCAGCAAATTGAAACGAATGTACAATCCATCAGAGACTCACTTGCTGTTTTTACGGGGCTTTCCGATCAATCAATAGAATCATGGATCGAAAGCGTGGGACAAACAGGAGAATATGTGGCTCAGGCATTTACGGCAACCACGAATACGGTACTTAGTATAGGCCTGCTTCCTGTATATACTTTTTTGCTGTTATTTTACAGAGATAAATTTCGGGATTTTATATCTATGTTGATCCCCAGTGAGCAAGAGCAAATTGCGCAGGATATAATCGATCAGGCGGCGGAAGTTGTTCCTAAATATTTAAAAGGTTTGGTAATAGTGTGTTTTATCTTATTTGGATTAAATGCACTTGGGTTTTATCTCATTGGAGTTAAGTATGCCCTTTTATTTGGCTTGATCGCAGCCCTGTTTAATCTGATTCCGTACCTGGGCACAGTACTGGGTTACGGCTTCGTGCTGATCATAGTGATGGGGACCCAAGGCCCAACGTTGGCTGCAGCGGTCTTGATACAGTTTTTCATTGTACAATTTTTGGAGAACAACATCCTTACGCCAAACATCACAGGCTCGTATGTAGAAATTAACCCGTTGGTGATCATCTTTTCGTTGATTGCTGCCAGTATGATCTGGGGACTGCCGGGCATGCTTATAATCATTCCTTATCTCGGATTGTTTAAGATTGTTTGTGAAAATGTGGAGAGTTTAAAACCAGTTGGCTTTCTGTTGGGAACAAGAGGTACAGAACGACATTCCATCACTATAAAATCTTTGCAACGGAAATTTGGCTGGTTGGAGGAGAAGGACTCTTAGTTAATTTTGCGTAAAAAAATTTCAATAAAGTGACATAAATTATGCGATGTGAAATGACATGATTGATCAGATAAACTCCCGATAATCAAATCTTCAAAATAGTTTCACTTTTACTACTTTTAAGGACTCACTCATTTAACCATTTACTATGACAGACCATTTAGACTCCATCCGTAAAAGGCTGGATGAAATAGATCGGAATATCCTGAAAGCCCTGGCTCAGCGACAAGACCTGGTGAAGGAAGTATCTGAGCTCAAACTAAAAAATGAACGGGGTATTCGGGATCTGGAGAGAGAAGAACAGTTGCTGAACCGAATTAGAGACCTTGCTCATGAAGTAGGGCTCGACCGATATTTTGCCGAACATCTTTTTCGGGAGATCATCACCAATTCTGTAAGGTTTCAAACGCATTCTCTGGTTGATCACCAAAATATGCGGTCAAATGGAGACATTATTCGTGTTTCGTACCAGGGAACCGATGGTGCCTATAGCCAACAAGCAGCTATACGCCATTTCAGTGAGCGTTATTCAAAAGTTGATGCCATTGGGTACGATACTTTTCAGCAGGCTGCTCAGGCACTCATGGATGAGAAAGTGGATTATGCCATTCTCCCCATAGAAAATACCACAGCGGGCTCTATCAACGATACGTATGATATTGTTGGCCATGAAAATGTCCATATTGTAGGGGAGGAGATATTAAAAGTGGTGCATTGCCTTATGGCAGTTGAGCCGGTAGACGTGACCAAAATTCGACGAATTCTTTCGCACCCAATGGCCATAGCACAGTGCTCTAATTTTCTATCAAAATTACCACGGTGTAAAGTAGAATCATACCTTGATACTGCAATGTCAGCTAAAAAAATATTGGAAGATGGCGATATCACGCAGGCGGCAATTGCAGGTGCTCACGCTGCAGATCTTTATGGATTGCATGTCATTGAGCATGATATTGCGAATCAGGAAGAAAATTACACACGCTTTGTGATAGCTTCTAAAACTCCGGTCAAAGTAGATCTGCAAATTCCATCAAAGATCTCCCTGATGATGGTAACCTCAAACGATGAGGGTTCACTGATCGAATGCCTGAACGTACTACATAAGCATAAGATCAATATGAGTAAGCTGGAATCTCGCCCGCGGCTAAATGAACCCTGGCGCTATTCTTTCTATCTTGACATTATTGGAAATACTGAAGATGATGAGGTAGCTGCTGGATTGGAAGAATTAAAACAAAAAGCAGATGACCTGAAGATACTCGGGTGCTACCCAAAAGAAGAGGCTACAAACTGATAAAAAATATAGACCCCGTTTTAAAGCTTATTTCTTAAATGATATTCACAACTGAGTGTCTCGCTTTTTAAAAGGAGTAGGTTGCTCTTGCAAAGAAATTATAATTGGTGTCAACCAGGTCTGCTCTGAAATCTCTGATGCGATATCGGAAATCTATATTAAGGTCATTCGTGATAAAATACCGATAGCGTATTTCCATTTCATCGGCATTTGGAGCATATACATTTGCCGTTTGCCATTCTGAACCAATTTTTGTGAA
>JAVLBT010000169.1:0-6259 GCA_031580945.1 Gracilimonas sp. | reverse complement strand
AAGAGTAATAAACCGGTGAAATGTTACAAATTAATTTGAGATATGCTAAATCAATCCTTTATCGTATCAATGAGTTCGACACAAGTCAAGAACTAAATGCATATCCCGCAAGTACATCAACTCTCCAGAGTCGATCGTAAACAATAGCAACCCTGGAGAATCTCTTAAACCTCGTTGAGTAGCTCCGCTGCTCAATGCCCCCGGAGGCTCCGCCTCCCACTACCCAGAAAATCGCGCGACTGGAATAACAGCATTATCTTCTCCAAAATAATTTCGCGCTGATGAATATCTCCAATGCTGCGGCAAATCCACAAACCCAGCTTTAACCGGGTTGTAATGCACATACTCAATTTTCTGATTCATCATGTTAATAGTAGAAATCTGCTTAGGATGTACTCCTGACTGCCACACCTGATACACACTATCTTTATGCTTTGAATGTTTATACGATTTTAATTCCAAGAGATAATAATTTCGTTGACGTAGTTTTAGATAATCAATAATGCATCTTGCCGTAAATGATTTGAACCTTCCCATTTTGTAAGGCAACCCTTTTCCCTCTACGATCATATGAATGTGATTATGCATGATCACGTACGCATAGAGTTTCACCTTTTCTTTGTTTTGAAGGTATTTGATGGATTCAATTATAATCTCGCTAATATCCTGATACGCAAATAATGAAATTCCTTTTACTATACTACACGTCACAAAATAGGGATAGTGCTCTTCTTTGAATTTATATCTTGTTTTGCCCATAACTTTTTTATTTAGTTAGAGCTTTTTAAAGAGCATTCCTTACAAAACTTTTTTGAGGCAGAGCCTCATTTGGGCATTGAGCAGCGGAGCTACTCAACGAGGAATAGTATTAAGCACTCAAACATATCTGTTACTGAAAAACTCCGTACTTTTGGTTATGCTTGAAACAGATTTCAACAAACCAGGTCCTTATTTTGATCATTAGCAGCAACAATGCCAACCAAATTGCTCCCATTAAACGTATTGCCGCCATCGACATCGGCACCAATTCCTTTCACGCCATTATTGTAGATATTTATTCGGATGGCAGCTTCCGCACGCTCGATAAACTCAAGGAAATGGTGGAGCTCGCTAAGGGCGGGATGGGAAAACGGCTTTCAGATGGGGCATTCAAACGTGGCATGAATGCATTAAAGAATATCAAACGTCTTGCCGATAGTTATGAATGTGAAAAAATATTAGCCTATGCTACCAGTGCAATTCGGGAAGCAGAAAATGGCGGTGAGTTTATTCAGCGAAGTATTGACGAGATCGGCATCAAAATGCGGGCTATTCCCGGACGGGTTGAAGCTGAACTGATCGGCTTAGCGGTTCGACATGGCGTAAAGCTGAGTTCCCAACCCGCTTTGATGGTAGATATCGGTGGAGGAAGTGTAGAATTTATTTTGGGTGACGATCAGGAGTTCTTTTACCTGGCAAGCAAAAAGATCGGTGTATCCAGAATGACAGAAATATTTAAACCCTCCGATCCTATTTCCAGTCAGGATATAGCAACGCTTGAGGAGCATTATGAGGAGCAACTTCGGGATGTTGCCCAGGCCTTTGCTCAAAACCGTACGGACACCATTATTGGGTCCTCGGGAACTATGGAAAATATTGCCGAGATGATCGCAGCCCGCAAGAATAAATCGTCCGATGTAACGCTCAACGAGATGGAATTCACGGCCGAGGCTTTTCAGGATTTTTACAAGGACTTCATCAAGCTCAGCCGAAAACAACGCAGAAAAGTTTCTGGCCTTGAAACTAAACGTGTTGGTTTCATCAATACCGGAGTTGTTCTACTCGATTTCATGATCCGTAAGTTTGGTATAAAGAAAGTTCGAATTTCTTCTCAGGCCCTCCGCGAAGGAATTGTGATCCGGCATCTTAAAAAAGAAATGATCGGCTTACCCTGGACCGGAGCATTTGCAGATCCGCGCCGAAGGAGTGTTTTTGAATTATTACGGAAAACAGATTGGCAAGAAAATCACTCCCGACATGTAGCAAATATGGCTCTTACTATTTTTGATGCATTGGAGGATGAACTCGGACTGAGTCCCAATGATCGTGAACTCCTTGAATATGCTGCTTACCTGCACGACATAGGATATTATATTTCCCACTCCAAGCATCACAAACATGCCCTCTACATCATCCGGCATTCGGATTTGAAGGGATTTAAGGAAGATGAAATTGAGATCATAGCTAATGTAGCCCGCTATCATCGACGGTCCACTCCTAAAAAACGGCACGGTGAATATTGGAAAATGTCTCCAGCTATCCGAAAACGGATAAAAAAACTTTCCGGTATTTTAAGAGTTGCTGACGGACTGGATCGCAGTCATTATCAAAATGTGAAAGAATTAGAGGTTTATTCAGCGGAGGATCACATCAGGATCAACATATGGACTGAAGGAGAACCTTATTTAGAAATTTGGGGTGCGGAACGAAAATCAGAACTATTCAAAGAGATAACCGGAAAAAAACTGAAAATAGAACATGTGCTGGAGCCGGTTTATACTGGTTGAATAGACTTTTTATTGGTAGCAAACGAAAAAGCTTTTGCCACCGGCACCCCTCACGGCTAAAGCCCTCCGAGCATTCGGAGCCTCAAGGGAAGACTTTCCAATTTGAAATACTATCCTTAAATCGGAACTAAATTCACTTCGAAATTGAATATTCCTGTGTTCAGTATTCGATATACAGGAAATCCTCCCTTGAGTGAGGTGCCGGAATGAGCGATTACGAGCTCTGGCGGAGGGTGTTACTTGGGCAAGAATGTGGAATTCAAATCTCATTTATTCTACCAAAAAACACTCCGACGCAGAGCATCGAAGCGAGTTCAAAAAAACCAAGTCGTGCAACTTGCCCGACATTTTATCAGCCATAAATCATTATAAAGGAGGAGGACAGTCTCCACGCCCCACGCAAATTTAATCCCCAAAACTACCGGCAGGACCAGGAAATACCACCGGGCTTTCAAATCCATCTTTGGACACACTGGCAACGCCGAAATAATAGTTATCGATCACCACATTTTCGAGGGTATGCTCCGTAGCATCAGCTGGGACGAATTCACTCTTCTGCCATTGATTGGCATCTGTGAGCCGCCAGTATATTTTATATCCTGCTAATTGGGGATTTTCATCGGCATCAAGGGCTTTCCATTTTAGAGTAGTGCTTGGTCGAACAGCTCCCTCAATCTGTACTTCGGCCGGGGGACTTGGGGCCCAACTCATCGCAGCCATTGTCACAGCGTTTAACCCAGTCAATTTAGCAGCAAAATCAAATTCTACCTCGCTGAGTACATCTCCATATTCGACCCCATCCTCGGTTCTGATATCCTGATGCTGGCGCACGTAATCTTCATTTGTTTCCATAATACGAACCGCTGGATAACCCACTGCATTAAAAGGACGATGGTGCCCGCCACGGCCGAAACGATCGAGCCGATAGATCATCATCACATCCAAATTTCGTATGTATAAATCAGCCATTTTATCTACATAACGAGCAAGATTTCGAGATGGGGAGTCCACTTCACCCCCGGTAAATCTGCGAATTCGGGCTTCGCGTTCCGTCTCAACGGCTCGGGTTCCTTCCGAAAATACGCGGGCAGTGGTATTATCGATCACCCCGTTGATCCCCTGAATATTTCCAATCATATCGTTATTCAAAACGCCTTTTATATCCCAACCTTGCTCTTTCGCGTATTCGGCCAGAATTTCACCTCCAAATAATCCCTGTTCTTCACCCGATAGCTGGGCGTACATAATGGACCCTTCAAATTCATACTTTGTAAGAATTCGAGCTGATTCCAGAACACCGGCTACACCTGAAGCGTTATCATTTGCGCCCGGTGAAGTGGATTCCCCATCCATTACGTCACTTACACGAGAATCAATGTCACCACTCATAACTACAAAGCGGTTAGGATCAGCTGTTCCTCTTTGGATCGCAACGACGTTGACAATTTCAACCGGTTCCGGAATCCGGTTTTCTCCTCCTACATAATCCCGAACATAAAACACTTCAAGACAGCCTCCGCAGTCAGCAGAAATGCGTTCAAATTCTTCTTTAAGCCAGCGCCGGGCCGCTCCGATTCCTTTGGTATCTGAAGTCGTATCCGATAAAGTGTGACGAGTATCAAAACTCACAAGTTTGGAAATATCTGCTTCAATACGGTCAGCGGAAGCTGCCGCTCCAATATCCCTGAGTATTTCCATTTCCGGGGTTTGGGAAATAGCATTTCCACCCCATAGTATCACAAATAAGAATGAGCAAACGGTAACTTTGAAAGATTTCATAGAGTCAATATTTAATTATTTTTTTGATAGAGCCTGTGCTCATCAGTCTTCTTTGTCTTGATTTAGATATTCATCTAAGTTCTGCTGAAATTTCACCTGTGCTTTTAACCCTGCCCGGTGTCCAAAAAATGCTCCAAGAGCGCAAGCCAAAATCACAGAAAACTGAAAAGTAAGATTGGATTGCCCAAGGCCGGCATCATAGATTTGAACCCAAATTAAAGGAGGAGCAGCAACCAAAAGCGCAAATATATATGGGATGGGATTTGCGCCCTGTAATCTCCGCATAAATCGGCGGCCACTTACAAAAATGATGTTCATATAAACCAAACCAAATCCCAACAGAAACAAAGTGCCAACATATGTAGGATCATTAATCTTCACTAAGAATTCTGAGGAGAAAAGGGTAAAGGCAGCGGATATCATAAAAACACCAGAAGCATAAAAAAGAAACCGTGGTAAGTTATCCAAAATGAGGTCTTCGTTAACAAGTTATTTTTGAGGAGCCCGAAATTCCAAAAATTGTACCCCAAATTCCAATCCGTATAAATCTTTTAACGGTTTAATCTAATTTGTTTGAATGTTCTTAACATTCATTAGGTCGCCTTTAATCATGACATGTGTGAGTAAACGTATATTGGAAACATCCTGACCCGGATCATCCTCTAATAAGATCAGATTTCCAATTTTACCTGCTTCCAGTGTCCCAAAGTCATCTCCCCTCTGCATGGCCTCAGCACCATTTTTGGTAGCCATTACAATAAGGTCCTGCGCTGATATTCCGGCAGCTTGCATAGCCTCAAGTTCATTAAAAATTGATACACCGTGAAGCGTTCCGGGGTTTCCAGCATCCGTTCCTACTACAATTGGAATTCCGGCCTCATGGACAGCTTTCAGGTTCTTATATTGGATATCTTCCGGCATATCTCTTTCATAATTGTAAGAACGCAAGCGTTCTTTGAAGGTTTTTGATAATCTGGGATGGTCCTGAAATTGAGCAGCCGTGGAGATCAAATTTTCGGTTTTTGTATCCACACAACCATTTGGATCGCGATATGTAATAGATTCAATCCCCGCCGCTGCACGGTAAGCCAACATGTATCCGGCACTCACAATTAGTGTGGGATTGTAGTAAGTCCCATTTTCCAATGCTAAATCTATAAATTCCTGATCTACCTCAGTATCTGTGACACTATGCACCAATAGTTTAGTCCCATTCTTTAGCGCAGCCTTTGCTTGTTTTAAGGTAGTGGCATGGGCGATCATTTGGTTACCTTGCTTTTCTATTTCTTGTGCAGTTGCTTCCACATAACGCATGTATTCGGGATCATCGGCACTGAACACCCAAAATTTTATACCAGTACTTCCAAGGGCTGATAAGTATTGAACCGTTTTGATCCCGGTATCCTCAGAATTAAGCGGCACCAACACTTTTTCGGATGGGAGATCAAATGGAGCGCCGGGAACTGGAGTGATCAATGGTCCAGCGGCTGCAACATGCGGAGCCCTGGGATTTTTTTCAGCTTCTTCCTGGAAGTCAATGGACCAACTCATGCCACCCACATCATAAACTCCCGTGATACCTGAACAAAGATATGCATCATAATAGCGTTGAGGGTTTTGCTTTTGATAGGCGGCTACCTCAGGAAATGGATAAGTATCGGTGATATCCATAGCATCGGGTCGGCTATCAAAAAAACCAGTCTGAAAGAAATGCATATGTGCATCGATCATTCCAGGCATAATGAATTTTCCGGATGCATCTACGACTTCAGCTCCAGCAGGTTGTTCGCATTCTGATAAACTTCCAACACATTCAATCCGGTCACCTTTGATCACGATCACACTATTTTCGATCGCATCAACTCCTGTGCCATCATACAACGTTGCGCCTTTTATTACTGTGGCAGGTGTTTGCTTCTGATTTGTACAGGCAG
>JAVLBT010000168.1:0-6312 GCA_031580945.1 Gracilimonas sp. | reverse complement strand
GTTTATTTATTGAGCGGTCGAAGCTAATAGTATGCGTTCCAGTTTGGCGATCATAGTCATGCTGGTAATTATGTTCTCCTCCGCGACCAGAATAATTATCGCTTTCCTCCTCTTCATCATCATCGTCATCCATTTTCATTCGGCTTTCACTTCCGAAGCCCGAAGAAGACACCGTTGTAAGCGCGTCATTTAGGCTGGAAAAAACGCCTTCATTATCATCAGAAAGAGCCTGACCTAAAATCTGGCTTGCAGCCTCAATTTCTTCTGGAGTCAGCTCTTGATTTTTGAGATCGTCCGATACATCTCCCAGAGTACATGCAGAAAGCAATACTGCGGTAAGTATGAGAAGAAAAATTGAGTTCGGTAGTTGTTTAATTAGTGTTTTCATAAGAGGTTTGTTAATTATGTGTTCACTACTATTACACATGAAGTTCAATGTTCCCCTAACAGGTGATAGAAATATTTTTAAAAATACAAGTAATGGTATTAAAGATATATGTAATAACACAAAAAAAGCCCGTCTGCGATTCAGGCAAACGGGCTAATGGGTCTTATTAGTTATTAGGATTAATCGTCATCATCATCGTCTTCTTCGTCATCATCATCATCATCTTCTTCAGCTTCTGCATCAAATGATTCTTCGATGTTTTCATTAATAGCTTCATAATTTGCCGGATCTGTTGGGTCCAGTGGGTTTCCTTGCGAATCGAGGAACCATGCAGAAGTGTCAATATTGATAGCTACCTGGGCTGAGCCAGTATTGCCTGCTATTTCAAGTGCTGGATTTAATTCAAGTTCAATTTCGAAGTCTTCTTCGGTTCTGAACATGAATTCTTCACCATTATAGATACCTTTAATTACAATAGAGAAACGCTTGTCACCATCATAAAAGTCTGGATCTTCAAAAACCTGAGCATCATCATCGTGTTCGATTTCGAGCTCAAATTCATCGTAGAAACCGGCAGATATTGGTTGTGAGGTCAGTTGTATTCTGCTTCCATCCAAAGGCAGATTCACGATAAGATTTTCAACTTCAAAATCCATTGAATCTTCGGTTGCACTTTCAAGCTCGAGTTCTTCAACTACAAATTTGATCTCTGTAAGTGAGTCAACAGATTGTGCTTTGAACTTTGCTTGGGTTGTGGCCGTAGATTCGATCTGCATAGATACAGCCACATCTTTTGGGAGGTCACTGTCAGAATTAGCTAAATCACAGCCGGTTGTGACTAAAAGTAGGGATACAAAAACTATTAGAGGGGTAAATAATTTGTGTGAATACATGGTGATATGATTTCTTGGTTTTAATTTTTTTAACAGCGATGAGCTGCTTTTGTTTCACCTTTATTACACTTTGGAAAAGCAGTACCCCTAAAAGAATTATAAATAATCTTTCGCAGTTTTAGAAAGTGAGGCTCGTAGATCTTTAAGAGCAAGGGTCATGTGATTTTCAATTGTTTTAACGGAGACCTCTAAAAATTCAGCAGCTTCTTTATAGGTGAATTCCTGAAGAAAACAGAGCCTGAATACATTTTGCCTTTTTTCCGGCATCGCAGATATAGCAGCTTCAAGGATCTCCTTCAGTTCTGCATTATGCAGGTCTTCATCCGTATCTGATACCGAAGCCGGTTCTTCTAAATCCCGTACTTCTTTATTTTGGTCCATCTTTTCATGATCACGGAATAAATTCAGCATTCGGGTATATGCAATTCGGAATAAATAAGCACGAAGCGATTTTTGTTGCTCAATATCTGTCCGGTGTTCCCAGATATAGATAAACGCTTTTTGGATAAGATCCTCAGCAGATGCTTTTGCTACTCCCTTAGACATCAAGAATCGATATAATTCTTGATGGTGCTTATCAAAAAATTTTTTGAAAGCATTTTGATCCCCATTCTTTATTTTTAGGTATAGTTGTGCTTCTTCAGACTCCTCGTTTAAAGAAGCACCTAAAATTAGTAACAAATGAATGAGTAACAGGTCCATCACAATTTTTTAATTATGAATTTCATGAAAATACTAAAGAAAGACATCAGGAATTATATATGAAGTCAATTTGGTGGATTTTGTTTCTCGTATTTATGGTGCCTGCTCAGGATGAAGGGAGTGTAGAAATATATCGTGTTGAAGAAAGTGACCGAATAGAGCTTTTTGGGCGAAATAAAAACATATATCCTGTTACTGTAGAAATAGATGTGGAAGCTGAGAATTTATCGCCGAATAAAAAACTCCCTGTGATAGAGGTGATACCCCCAAATAGTAACCGATCGTTAGTCAGTTTAGCCTATTCAAATATAGAAGAAGGCTGGAACCTTAGAACGAAGTATCGATATTATATGGGGGATATAGACGCGAAGCATCAGGATTCCTTTGCTTATCGGCTTCCCTATGCAAAAGGTGAAAAATTCAGGGTAGCACAGGGATTTGGAGGGTATTTTTCTCATCAGGGAGATCTCCGGCATTCCATCGATTTCGATATGCCCAAAGGGTCATCTGTGTATGCAGCAAGAGGCGGAGTGGTGGTAAAAACAGAGGAGAGGTATGATCAGGGCGGACCAACGGATGACATGATGGAACTGGCCAATTATATCACCGTACTCCACGATGATGGTAGCTTCGCTAATTACAGTCACCTGATGCAAAACGGGGTTAAAGTAGAAGTAGGACAACAAATCAGGACGGGACAGGTGATCGGTTTTTCTGGAAATACCGGATATTCGACAGGCCCGCATCTACATTTTGTAGTTAAAAAAGCGAAACGGGGAGGAGGATTTACCTCCATACCCGTCAAATTCGTAACAAGAAATGGCATTCAGTTATTAGAAGAAGGTCAAAGCTATATAGGATACTGAGCAATTTGTGGCAATAGATAAAAATGTAAGTTTAGTCAAAGCGGGCCGCAGTTGATATTTGTATGAACATAGCTGGGAGCGCTCAATTTCCCTCCTCAAAATACTCATTAACCATTACCGGATCACCAAAGCCCAGTTGAACGAGCCGGTCCATTTGTGTTTTAGCATCTCCCACTACAAGCCATATCATCTGGTTGGGATCGGCGTACTTTTGAGCCAGCTCCTTAACTTCTTGTTTGGTTATGTTTTGAACTGTTTCTTGTCGTTCTTTGACATAGTCCGGTGACCAGCCATAAGCACTTATATTTTCAAGCATATTTAATTTGGCTGAAGATGTTTCAAACTGTCGGGCTGAGCTTTTTATGAGATAGCTTTTTGTGTTTTCCAGGTCTTCATCCGTAAATGTAGATGGATATTCTTCAAGGATCTGTTTTACCAGGTTTGCCGATTCATACGTGACATTGGTTCGAACGCCACTGGAGATCGTAAAGGGACCGGCAATATCCGAGCCTGAGAAGCCTGAACGGATACCATAAGTGTATCCCTTGCCTTCACGGAGCTCTTGGGTCAGGCGGGACGCAAATCCACCGCCGCCCAGCTTATAATTCATGATGTTGGCCTTGTAAAAATCCGGGTGTGTTTCAGGAAGCGCTAAATAACCGAACCGAAGGACCGACTGTTTGGCATCGGGCACGTCATAGAAATATACCGTTGATGATTCTGGGGGTTCCGGAAGGTCAAAATCAGGGATCTCAACGGCTTTATTCTCCCAGCGCTCACTGAGTCCATTAAGCGAGGCTACAACTTTTTCTTTATCCAGGGCGCCAACCACATGCATATAGGCAACTGAAGGAGAAAAATGGTTTTCATAGTATGCTTTTAAATCTTCCAAGGTGATATTTTCTACGGTTTTTGTAGTTCCGATAGGGTTATAGGAGAGAATGTGATCTTGTCCATATAACAGTTTATTGAAAGTGTTTGTGGCAATGCTATTTGGGTTTGCGCTTTGTTGAGCAATCTTACTAAGAGTACTTTGCTTAGCTAAATCAAATTCGCGTTCATCCCAGCGGGGTTCCATCATGATCTCCTCAACCAGCGACATAGTTTCTTCATAATTTCTGGCCAGCGTATTTCCACGTATAGTTATTGATTGCTGACCGGCATTCACGCTTATGCTGGCACCTAATAAGTCGATCGTTTCTTCCAGTTCTTCCGGTGTTTTATTTGCGGTTCCTTTGGTCATAAGCTCAGCCATCAGGTTTGAGACGCCTACTTTTTCGGGATTTTCCAGCATTAATCCACCCTTTAAGGTGAGCTCAAATTCTACCAGCGGCAGCTCGTTATTTTCGATGCCATAGATCTCAAGTCCGTTAGCTAACGCTGTTTCCCAGACTTCTGGAATAGCCGGGGTCGGAGTTTCACCATAAGGCGGTTCAACTGAACGATCGAAACTGGAAGGGGTGCGTTCGTATTCCTTTTCTTCAGGAATTTCAAATTGCTCACCTTCAGCATTGGCAACGATCTCTTCTTCCACCACTTCAGCTTCTTCGGATCCTTCTAAGATCAGATCGGTTTGTCCCTGTGGAACAAAACTTGTGGCCACCAGAGGGCGGTCTTTAATGTATTTTTCATAC
The DNA here is from genome assembly GCA_031580945.1 of Gracilimonas sp. Lineage (GTDB taxonomy): Bacteria > Bacteroidota > Rhodothermia > Balneolales > Balneolaceae > Gracilimonas. The sequence goes on along the minus strand of JAVLBT010000168.1, from coordinate 1,829 downwards.
ACGCGGATAACATCTTCTTTAGTAACCGCCAGGGTTTTTTGGATATCTTCATTGATGTAGCCCGGATCATCAGCGAAAATATTGTATTGAGCAAGCTGAAATGCTTTTCCAAGTACACTTGAAAGTCCATTATAAAAATCAGTTTCGATACCGGCTTTGATACGGTTCAGGTCATCTTCGCTAAAACCCTCTTCTTCAAATTGTGCAAATGCTGTTTGTACTGCTTCTTCTACGTCGTTCAGGTTAGTGCCTGGAAAAGCCCGGGTAATAAACAAAATTTCACCAGCGATCTCTGAATTTCTACTTCTCATGAATACATTTGAAGTTAATTCCTTGTCTTCGACCAGTACCTGATAAAGCGGGGCCTTTTTACCATCCGAAAGAAGCTGAGTAAGAATATCGAGAGCGTAGGCATCATCATGATAAAGGTCAACGCCGGGCCATACCATGCGGAGTTCCGGCAGTCGGGCGAAGTTGTCTTCATAATATCGTTTCTTGGTTTGATTCAACTCAGCAGGTTGATCCTCAAGTGGTTCGATCTCATCACCACGCGGAATTTCATCAAAATATTTTTTGGCCCATTTCTTTGCCTGGGCCGAATCAAAATCACCCGCAATAACCAATGTGGCATTATTCGAGACATACCACTTGTTATAAAAATTTTTGACATCCTGAAGGGTTGCATTCTGTAGATCTTCAAGTGATCCGATCACCTGCCAGCTGTATGGGTGACCTTCAGGGTATAGGTTCTTATCTACCACATAATTTGCATGTCCATATGGCTGATTATCCACTCCCTGACGTTTTTCATTTTTAACCACCTGTTTTTCTTTTGCCAACACCGATTCTGTGACTGTATTTATAAAAAAGCCAAGCTTGTCGGCTTCCGCCCAGATCATTTTTTCGAGGGCATCATTCGGTACGGTTTGGAAATAGTTTGTACGATCCCGGCTCGTGGAACCGTTGGCTCCTGAACCTCCAATGCGCGAACTCATGGCATCCAAACCACCCCGCCCAAGATTTTCTGACTCAAGAAACAACAGATGCTCAAATAGATGGGCAAAACCTGTTCTTCCTTCAATTTCCCTGGCCGAGCCTACATGGAAAGTCAATGCAACGGCCGTTACGGGATCAGAATTATCTTTATGGAAGATGACTTCAAGGCCGTTATCAAGGGTAAACTTCTCATAATCCACCGAGAACTCGGTTTTGTGTTGCGAACAGGATGTGATTAAAAAAGTCCCTATCAAAAGGGAAGTAAGGAAAGGAAAAATGCGTGAAATCATAATGAATGGGTGTTTAAGATTTTGCTGAATATAAGCGTGCAAAGGGTATGGGTTTGTAAATGTTTTGCAGCCTGGCAAACAGGACCCATTCTCTGTCTCTTTTCCTCCGGCTCGTCTGTAATGATTTATAAACCTTGGCCCTGCCGCAAGGAAAGAGGACGCGTTGGATGAAGTTTGAGTTGGTAGTACAAATTTGATGGAATGAATGTATTACGTTTTTAGATAACAGAACTTAGTAAAATATTTCCCAGAGGGTCTCCTTCCTTGGTCCCGACAGGTTTGTCGGGATTAGGGAAGGAACAAGGATGGGTTCCGGTGGGAGTTGTAATTAAATTCTCTTCAAAAAAAAAGCGTTAAGAGCAATTATTAAAAAAGTTTCCTACTTCTAAGTTCATTACTGGATGTTGGAAGTTCTTCACTCTCCCGGCGCCAATCGCATGGTTCTTATATCAGATTCTTGAAATAATGCTGTGGAGTCCTGATATAACCAACGGTATTGTCCATTCAGCCACATTTCGGTTTGGTCTCCGAAGTGATCGGATA
>JAVLBT010000167.1:0-6380 GCA_031580945.1 Gracilimonas sp. | reverse complement strand
AAACGTAGTAATCATTGAAACTAAAGGCGATGACCGTGATAATTCAGATAGCATCGCCAAAAATAAATTAGGTAAGAAGTGGGCTGAGTTAGCTGGAGAGAATTACTTTTATTTTATGGTATTTGATCAAAATGCTATTGAAGGGGCTTACAACTCAAATCAAATTCGGGATATAGTTTCAGAGCTTTAATACTTTTTTACTGGTTCCGCCGCTCCGCTGCGGAACCCAAAACCGAGGCTCTGCCTCAGATAAGTGATTGGATGCTTATAACCGCTATGAGATGTATCGACTATTTTTTAGCCTGGCACAACTCCACCAACACTCCATGATTGTTCTTGGGATGAACAAAAGCCACCAGCTTATTATCCGCGCCATCTTTGGGTTGATCGTTCAATACCGTAAAACCATCTTTTCGAAGCCGGTCTAATTCGGCATGGATATCATCCACCTCAAAAGCTACGTGATGAAGTCCTTCCCCTTTTTTATCTACATACTTAGCGATCACAGAATCGGGAGAAGTCGGTGCCAGCAGTTCCACTTTTGACTCCCCGGTTTGGAAGAATACGGTTTCCACTTTTTCACTCTCCACTACTTCCGTTTTGGAGGGCTGAGCGTTCAGGATCTTAGAATAGGTTTCTGTGGCCGCTTTCGCATCTTTAACGGCAATGCCGATGTGATCTATATGCATGATATCCTGCTTGGTTTCTTTTTTAAAGAGTTAAGACTTTTGCTCCAGATACTTTTTAACCAAATACATCTTATAATCTTTTTCAGATAATTCTTTCCCTTTCAAAACACCCACAAGTGAAGACGTAACTGCTGAGTAATCCGATTTTTTGATTTCCATCTTACTAATACTTTAGTTCATTATTGAATATTCCGTGTTGGATATTGGATATTCATTAACCAAGCTTATCCACATAATCCAACTTTTCCCAGGGGAATTCCTCACGACCAAAGTGACCATAAGCCGCTGTTTGCTTATAGATCGGGCTTTTCAGGTTGAACCGCTCGATAATTCCTTTTGGGGTGCAATCAAAGGTTTTGGCGATTTTATCAGCAAGTTCCACATCACTCATTTTCCCGGTTCCATACGTATTGACGTTGATAGAAACAGGTTCCGGAACTCCAATAGCATAAGCAAGCTGTACCAGGCATTCATCAGCCAGGTCTGCAGCTAACACATTCTTCGCAATATGTCGGGATGCATAAGCTGCACTTCGGTCTACTTTTGAAGGATCTTTCCCTGAAAAAGCACCACCGCCGTGGGCACCAAATCCGCCGTAAGTATCTACGATAATTTTCCGTCCGGTAAGCCCGGTATCCCCATGCGGACCTCCGATCACAAACTTCCCGGTTGGGTTGACGTGGTAGATCGTGTTATCGTCGATGAATTCCGCAGGAATTACATTTGGAATGAGGTGTTGTTTGAGGTCAGCTTCAATTTGAGCTTGCGCCACCCCTTCATCATGCTGCGTAGAAAGTACGATGGTATGAATGCGCTTGGGAGAACCGTCATCATTGTATTCGATGGTCACCTGACTTTTGCTGTCAGGACCTAAATACGGCATCAGATCCGTGATCTTGCGAATGCGTGCAAGTTCTTTAAGTAAACTATGTGAATACTGAAGCGGCATGGGCATATACTCGGGTGTTTCCTTCGTAGCATACCCGAACATCATCCCTTGATCGCCGGCTCCATCACGGTCCACGCCCTGGGCAATATCATCACTTTGACTGTGAATGGTTGAAAGCACTCCACAACTTTCGGAATCAAACCGATAGGAGGCTTTGGTGTATCCAATTTCTTTAATGGTTTCGCGGACGATGTCCTGCACTTCAATATATCCATCGGAAGTAACTTCGCCGGAAACCACAGCGAGACCTGTTGTCACTAAGGTTTCAACAGCAACGCGAGAGTTGGCGTCTTTTTCGAGAAGGGCATCTAAAATAGCATCAGAAATTTGGTCAGCGACTTTATCCGGGTGTCCTTCAGAAACGGATTCAGAGGTAAAGAGATTTTTCATGTGAATGATATCTTGATCAATAAGGTGCTTTCGGTTAGGAAAATTAAAAAGCGAGATATATTACATCTCGCAAGGGCGACAAATTTAATAAGAAATGAGGAGAAAAAGAGTGAAAGATTGATCAATCATTTCAATCTTTCAGAAGTTCTACCTGGATTTTGACGACAATCTAATACTGCACGGAATACATACTGTATCTTCAGCTATTGTGTAGTAAATTGCAAAAGGGAAGGTCTTTGAAAGTAAGCAGTGATATTTTCCATATCTTTTAACATGAATACCGGCATCTAGTTCCAAAGAATCAATATCTGCAAAAATAGTATCTAAAAAATAATCCCCTAACCCTACTTCAATATTTTCATAAAAATGAAATCCATTGCGTAAATCTTGTTCAGCAGTGTCAAGAATTTCAATATTCATGACAGGCTATTTCGGATATCCTCTTTTGCAATCTTCCAATCTCTATTACCAATCTCACCGTTAGATAATGCTTCATCTCTCTCTTTTAATACATCACCATGCCAGGCAGGTGTACTATACTCATTATCAGAGCGAATCTCATCCCAAAGCTCTTCCATCAGCTGAATTTTTTCAGAAGGACTCAAGTTTTTTATGATTTTCTGATAAGACATTATTCTTGATTTTATCTTATTAATTTAATTAATCTATTTCCTACGAATTAAACAAATCCTGCTCCATCTTTCCAGAATCTATACTCAAATATTGATAGGCTTTTTTGGTGCAAATTCGTCCTTTGGGTGTACGCTGCATAAAACCTTCTTTGATGAGAAAGGGCTCGTAAACTTCCTCTATAGTTCCTTTGTCTTCTCCGACGGCCACTCCCAACGTACTTAACCCAACGGGTCCGCCACTGTAGTTTTCAATGATGGCTTTCAGGATGCGGATATCCATTTCGTCGAGGCCATTTTCATCTACATCAAGGGCATTTAGGGCCTTGTCAGCAATTTGGTCGTCGATGGTGTCCAGGCCTTCCACCTGTGCAAAGTCACGGGTTCGGCGAAGCAGTTTATTTACAATTCGGGGCGTACCACGACTTCTTCGTGCTATTTCATGCGCTCCGGCCTCAGTAATGCCCATGCCCATGATGTCTGCCGTCCGGAGTGCAATACGCTGTAATAGCTCCACATCATAATAATCCAGCCGCATATCAATTCCGAAACGGGCACGAAGTGGAGCCGTCAGTAATCCTTTTCTTGTAGTAGCGCCAACTAATGTGAAGTGATTGAGTTCGATTTGAATACTACGAGCATTTGGGCCAGAATCGATCACGATATCCAGCTTGTAATCTTCCATGGCCGAATACAAGTATTCTTCAATGACCGGGTTGAGCCGATGAATTTCATCAATAAAAAGAACATCGCCCTCTTCCAGGTTGGTGAGCATGCCGGCAAGGTCACCGGGCTTTTCTAGCACCGGACCTGTCGTGGGCCGAATTTTAACCCCCATCTCATTCGCAATGATGTATGATAGCGTCGTTTTCCCCAATCCGGGTGGCCCGGATAAAATAACATGATCAAGTGCATCCCCCCGCTGTTTGGCAGCCTTAATAAAAATAGATAGATTGCTTATAGCTTTTTTTTGCCCAATGAATTCCTGTAGAGAACCCGGGCGAACGGTTTGTTCAAAAGCGTCTTTTTCTTCGGGATTTAAAAGCGGATTGTTCACGTTATGGGATATAAGGTTTGTTAACGCTAAGTTAACAGAATATTAGTTAGTTTTAAGCCAAAATGCGTACTAAATAGCAATAGGTACTATGAAAAAATCGTCTCTTTCGCCAGATGAAATGGCATTTGATCCTTCTAAAGAGGATATGAAGATTAGCAAGAATATGATCAATCCCAAAAAGAATGAAATTCTGAAACGGAAGGGAATGCATAAAGATCTGCGTTTTAGCAATCTTAAGATCTTTGGGGAAGAATATTTTTTCAATTACGAATTAAGCTGGCTGAAATTTAATGAGCGGGTTTTGGCTGAAGCTCAAAATGAAAGTAATAAACTACTTGAGCGTATTAAGTTTTTATCTATTGTTTGTTCAAACCTCGATGAGTTTTATCAAAAGCGGGTCGGTGGACTCAAACGACAGACTCTCTCGGGTGTGAAAGAACTTTCCGTTGATGGGATGACGCCCTCCGATCAGCTTTCGGCCGTACGCAAGGAAGTTCAAAACATGATCGAAACATACCGAAAATGCTTTTTCGATGACCTTCGTCCTAAACTTGCCAAAAAAGGCATCCTGATAAAATCATACAACGAACTCGATGACTATCAGCAAAGTGTATGTGACCGGTATTTTCAGAAGCAAGTGTATCCCATCATAACACCGCTTGCTGTAGATGAATCCCATCCATTTCCCTTTATATCCAACAAGAGCTTGTCTTTTGCCATTGAGCTTCAAAATCCACGAACCAAGGAAAAGCTCTTTGCCCGCCTTAAGATCCCTTCCAACCGGGATCGTTATATACAAGTTCAGCGAAGAGGAAATCAGGTTACCTTAATTCCCATTGAGGATATCATCCATCACAAAGTGGATACCTTTTTTCCGGGTATGAAAGTGCTGTCCGCACACATGTTTCGGGTAACACGGAATGCTTCTGTAGAACGAAATGAAGAAGAGGCGGAGGATCTGCTGGAAACTATTGAGGATGAGCTTCGGGAGCGAAAGTTTGCGGAAATCGTGCGTCTTGAAATTGATTCCGAAATGCCTAAACATCTTAAAAAATATATTATCAGGCATTTAAATATTGACTGGCACGATGTGTATGAAATGAAAGGCACCATTGGTTTAGTAGATGTTATGGATATCGCAAGATTGAAGGGTTTTAATCGCCTGAAAGAGCGTCCTTGGAACCCGGTACTACACCCCGCTTTGCAGCATAATCCGGAAGATGATATTCCCAGCTTTTTTGAAGTGATTCGCCGTGGAGATTTTATGGTGCATCATCCCTATCACAGCTTTGAGCTATCCACGCAGCGTTTTGTGGAAGAAGCTGCTCGTGATCCAAAAGTGCTTGCCATCAAGCAAACATTATATCGGACTTCCAAAGATTCCCCCCTTATGCACTCACTGATGCAAGCCGCAGAAGAAGGTAAACAGGTGGCAGTATTGGTGGAGATCAAAGCTCGGTTTGATGAAGAGCGAAATATCAACTGGGCGCAGAAGCTTGAAAATTATGGCGTGCATGTGGCCTATGGTATACCGGGATTAAAAATTCATACCAAAATGACCATGGTAGTGCGTGAAGAAAAAGACGGATTGCGAACCTATTGTCACCTGGGAACGGGAAATTATCACCCTGACACGGCTCAGTTATATGAAGATCTGGCTTTGTTTACCTGTGATGAAGGCATTTCATCTGATGTCACCGATATCTTCAATTTACTTACCGGTTATGCTCCTGACCAAACTTTTGAAAAATTGTTGGTGGCTCCAAAGCATCTTCGTAAACAGATGAATGAACTGATCGAGTTTGAGATCAACGAAGCTAAAAATGATCGCCCTGCACGTATCATTGCGAAAATGAATAGTCTTGAAGACCCGTTGATCATTCAAAAACTGTATGAAGCTTCAGGAGTTGGAGTCAAAATTGACCTGATCGTCCGCGGGGTATGTCGGCTTATCCCCGGAGTAGAGGGAATGAGTGAAAACATTCAGGTTCACTCCATCATTGGGCGATACCTGGAGCACTCCCGGATCTACTATTTCAATCATCGGGGAGAGCATAAATATTTTATCGGATCAGCAGACTGGATGCACCGAAACCTTGACGCCCGTGTAGAAGCCATCACTCCCATTGAAAACGAAAAGCTGAAAAAATACATGCAATTTGTTCTCAATATTTACTTCAATGACAACAAACAAAGGTGGATATTACAGCCGGATGGAAACTATTCCCGTGCTCAAAAAGATAAAGGAAGCTCCAAACTCAGTGCTCACGATTATCTAATGAAGCATATGAATGAGGGTAATGAGCCGATTCCGCGAGCTGAGTGATTTGGTTCAACGGTGAGGAGTTATTGAGCTAAAACTTTTCAGTCTCCGCTTTCGCTAAAGACTGAAAAGATCGTAGGCTAAAAAGTACGTAGGTCGGACAGCTTGTCCGACAATAAAAGAGCGTTAATAACTTAACGTAATGAAGCGTTAAAACCTGAGTTCAATTGAAAGTGATATAAAAATAGACATAGTTGTCACTCTTGTAGATGTTAGATAATTCGAGGACAAAAAAGAGTTAGTCAGTCCAATAAACTTCCAAACCAAAAGTACTACAACCCCAAAAGCTGTCATCCCGAATACTATGACTAAGTCAAGTGGATTAGGCTGATTTTTTGAATTT
>JAVLBT010000166.1:0-6410 GCA_031580945.1 Gracilimonas sp. | reverse complement strand
CCCATTGGCAAACGAATTCGTATTGGCGGACAACGTTTAACCGTGATAGGAGTACTTGAAAAGCAAGGGAAATTTCTGGGCCTTGAGGATACAGATAACCGGGTGATCATCCCAGTTTCAGCCTATGAACATATTTTTGGACTTCGAAATGGAAGAATACAAATTGGGGTCCAATTTCCGGACCAGCCGACTTTGCGTGAAGGGGAATACGAGATTGAAGGCATTATGCGTAGAATTCGAAACCTGGACGCAACGGAGGACAATGATTTCGCCTTAAATAAACCACAGGCATTTAAACAACAGTTAGAAGGGATGAAAGCCGGTATTTATACGGTTGGTTTTTTACTTAGCGGCCTCTCTTTACTGATCGGAGGTATAGGAGTGATGAATATAATGTTTGTCTCAGTACGCGAACGTACCAAAGAAATTGGAATCCGGAAAGCTGTAGGTGCAAAATCCTGGGAAATTTTGACACAGTTTTTATTAGAATCAATCGCAATCTGTGTACTTGGGGGAATATTTGGGGTAGCTCTGGCCGGTGGATTGACCTTTTTGATCAATCAGGCTTTTGTAGCTGTTATGAATGTAAGTGTAGTAATCGTGGCATTTACGATTTGTACGATTGTCGGAGTATTATTTGGATTCATTCCGGCCTATCGCGCGGCAAAGTCAGATCCCATAGAATCATTAAGGTTTGAATAGATATGAATATAAGAGAAATATTAAATCAAGCGGTTGACTCATTGAAAGCCAGTAAGTTAAGATCATCGCTTACTTTATTGGCACTGGCAATTGGTGTTTTTGCGGTCATTGTTTCAACCACAGCTGTTGCGGTACTCGATAATTACTTTAAGAATACGATGAGTATTATGGGAACGGATGTTGTCAATGTTTCCAAAACGCCTTCCGTACAGATGGGCTCATTAAGTGAAGATATCAGAAATCGTAAGGACATCAATTTCGAAACTGCAGAACAACTACAAAGGCTGATCAGGATAGGCCGTGATGTAAGTCCGGATGAAGTTTTTCAGGTTTCAGAGATCACATTTAAGGAAGAACAAACCGAACCCAATGTGTATGTGCGTGGAAGTAATGAGCACTATCTAAAGAACAATTCCTACGAAATTGAATCAGGGAGGAACTTCACCTCTGATGATGTTCAATATGGCCGAAATGTGGTCATTCTCGGAAAAGATGTGGTTGATGTTCTATTTAAAAGGGAATTCCCAATCGGAAAACAAATACGATTTGATGGAAAACCATATACGGTGATTGGTGTCTTAAAACCCAAAGGACAAATATTTGGGCAATCCTTCGATAATTTTGTGCTAATTCCGTATACAACAGCCATGATATCCTACGGTGCCGAACGGAACATCAATGTACAGGTTCGAGCCCCGGAAATTGATTTTATCGATCAAACGGTACAAGAAATCACGGGCGTACTCAGAGTGATCAGGAAAGTTAGTCCCGGCGAGCCAAACGATTTTGAGATATCTACAAATGAATCTCTTTCAGGAACATTTGATACATTTACGGGAGCATTATATATCGGGGGATTTGCAATAGGGCTTATTACTTTATTAGGAGCGGGAATAGGAGTAATGAATATAATGTTGGTATCGGTATCCGAGCGAACGAGAGAGATCGGCATCAGAAAAGCAGTGGGTGCAACAAGGAAAGCGATCGTGAGTCAGTTTTTGACTGAAACGATATTTATATGTCAGCTTGGTGGAATCATTGGAATGATTTTGGGAATCGGTGTTGGAAACCTGATGGCTGTGTGGATTGAAACCGAGGCCGTAATACCTGTTTGGTCTGTTTTGGGAGGATTTTTAGGAATGTTTATAGTTGGATTGGTCTTTGGAGTGTATCCTGCGTATAAAGCTTCAAAATTGGATCCGATAGAAAGTTTGAGGTATGAATAACTTTTTGCAATGAAATGATTTAAGCATCCATTTCATTTTAGTATATTAAAGTAAAATCAAAGGGCATTATGAACGAAGAAATCATTCAAAATTTAAATGAGCGTCTTGATTCAGCAATTGATCGTAGCCGTGAAATGCTTGACGATGAAGACCTGCAAGTGCGAGTCAACGAAATGCGGGAGCGGAGTGAGAACCTGATTCGGCGATATCCTATTGCTTCTGTTGCTACAGGTTTGGCATTGGGTTTTATTGCTGCTAAAATTTTCAACTCCTCCCGATCAGAGGCTGTCCCACGCACCAGCGAGCCGAAGTACGTCCGGGTGATCTAAAACATTATGTAGAGACTCGTTTGGAACTAACTGTTATCAACATCAGTGATCAGCTTGCATATTGGATCGGGAAAGCTATTCAAAACCTGTTTGGTTATACTATTCTTGCATTCGGTCTTATTTTTGGATTAACGGCATTATCGATCTACCTAAGTGAGATTTTAGGCGAGGCTTGGGCAGGTTACCTTATTGTATCGACTCCGTTTATTTTGATCGGACTGATTCTTGTACTTACAAAACCAACTTTGATAGCAAGAAGAGTACAACATGAAATTTTATCAGAGCTTCTTTCTTCCTTTAGCAAAAAGGATAAAGAAATAAAAGAATTACCTAAGGGAGTTACATCTGAAAAGCTCCAGAATAAAACAACGAAAAGCAGTCATGGCGAAAAATAAGTTGTCAGTAATAGAAAAAAAGAAACAAGAGCTGGAACAGGAATTATCAGAAATTCAAAATGGCCTTGATAAGTCAATAGATGACGTCAGAGAAGGTGTTTCATCCAATCTGGATCCCAAAAATATCATCAAAAAATATCCTCTTCCCATTGTTGGAGCATCCGTTTTGGTAGGATTTTTATTAGGTAAAGAAAAAAAGCGTTATACGGATACTCCTTCAAGATCGGGTAAGATCAAAACTGAAGAGGAGTCAAGAATTGCAGCAGAGATCAAACGAATTGTTGCAAAAAAAGGGATGAACCTTCTGCTGGACTTCATAGACAATAAAATTTCTGATCTCAAAAGACAGCATCATCCTAAAGAAGACTAATTTTATAACGATTTAGGGATATCCTGTAAAAGGATATTAAAAACGAAAATAGGACAACTAAACTGTAACTATTTTCGTCTCATCTCGTGTACGTACCCGTTCAATTAAACCCACATCAACAACATGAAGCGAATACTTTTATCTACTTTTTTTGCATTTCTTATAATATCTGGTGCAGTTCATGCACAGGAAGCAAGGACAATATCATTACAAGAGGCTATTCAAATTTCTCTCGAAAATAATTACCAGCTTAAACAAGCAAAAAATAATCTGGATCTTGCAGACCAAAGTATAAGGAGTGAATATGCAGATTTTTTACCCTCACTAAATGCAAGTGTTAATGGTTCAAGACGAACCGGACAACAGTTTATTTCAGATAGATTCAGTGAAGGATTAAATCCATTTGTTGATGTGACCTCTCAGTCCATTTCTGGAAATTTTAGTGCCAGCATTCCTTTGTTTAACGGCTTCGAAAACATCAATTCACTTCGACAAAGCCAACAATCTAAGATCTCAGATGAGGAAAGCTATCAAAGAGCTAAAGAACAAGTTATTTTTAATACTGCATCCAGATATTTACAAGTACTGCTTGACCGAGAACTATTGGCCATAAGAGAGGAAAACCTGGAGAATTCGTTAAAGCAACTTGAGCAGGTTCAAGCACAAGTAGAAGTAGGGTCCCGCCCAACCGTTGATCTATACGATCAGGAAGCATTAGTTGCTAATACCGAATTATTACTAACGCAGCAAGAGAATGCTCTTAAATTCAGTAAGATTGCTTTGGTTCGACAATTACAAATCGACCCGCTTGGAAACTATGAATTCTCTGTTCCTGACATAGGATCCGATGTTGAAAACTTGGACCTTGAGAGCATTAACCTGAGTGAATTGATCGATCAGGCCTTATTAAACCGTTCCGACTTAAAAAGTACCTTGGCAGACATAAGATCTTTAGAACTTCAGGCTCAGATGGCAAAGAACAATTTATTTCCATCTGTTTCAGCAAGTGGTGGAATCTCAACCTCCTATAGTGATCAATATTCGCTTTTAGGGGAAAGTGTGCCGTTTGGGGATCAATTTTTTGACCAACGAATTAACCGTTCCCTTGGTTTTTCGGTTTCAATTCCATTATTCCAAAATTGGAATCGAATGTACAATATTCAGGCTTCTGAGGTACAGCTTAAAAATGCCGAGCTCAATCTTGATAATGCACGTCTTCAGGTTATACAAGAAGTGACACAAGCTTATAATGATTATACCTCTTATGAGAAACAACTCGAAGCATCTCAAAAATCACTCCGGGCCAGTGAAAGAGCCTTTGAGACTCAACAGGAGCGTTACAATGTCGGTTCAAGCACATTGATTGAATTGAGTCAGGCGCAGGCAAATTATGTAGAAGCACAATCGAATTACACGCAAGCACTGTATAACCTGATATTCCAGGAAAAATTACTGGATTACTATTTGGGCAAGCTTAGTGGAAATACAGTAGAATTTTAAAACCTAAATCAGGGATGGAATAAAATGGCAACGGGAAAGTCATCAACAAAAAAAACCCTTTATTGGGTACTTGGCAGCCTAAGCTTAGTGATTGCTATAGGGCTTATTTTACGATACACGGGTGTTATAGGAAATACAGAGTCTGGGATTGAGGTTGAAACATCAACGGCGAAATTAAAAACGATCACTCAGCTTGTTTCAGCCTCAGGAAAAGTACAGCCTGAAATTGAAGTGATCATACGGCCAGATGTATCAGGAGAGATTATTGAATTAGCGGTGAACGAAGGTGATTTTGTTCGGCAAGGTGATTTGCTCGTTCGGATCAAACCAGATATCTATCAGGCTCAGATTGATAACCTGAATGCAAATTTATTGACTCAAAAAGCTCGTTTAGAGCAAACGAAAGCAGCATTGATACGAGCTGAAGCTGCATACAAACGGGATAAACAGCTGTTTGAACGCGATATGATCTCTGAAATGGAATTTATTCAATCCAAGTCAGAGTATGAGTCTCAACAAGCCAGTCTTAAAGCGTCGGAATATCAAATTCAGAGCGCAGAAGCTCAGCTTCGACAAGCCAGAGAAGAACTTGAACAAACCGTAATCCGGGCTCCTCAGGATGGTACTATTACAAGCCTTGCTGTTGAAAAAGGAGAACGCGTACTTGGAAATGCTCAAATGGCAGGTACTGAAATGATGCGTGTGTCCGTATTGGACCGAATGGAAGTTCTGGTAGAAGTCAATGAAAATGATATTGTAAATGTGGGGCTGGCAGATACCACCAGAATTGAAGTAGATGCGTACCCTGAACGCCGTTTTAACGGTGTGGTTACAGAAATAGCTAATTCTGCCCAAACTACAGGAGCAGGCACCAACGAGCAGGTTACCAATTATGAGGTTAAAGTTCGGATCGTAACCCCTCACAATTTAGATAGCCGTTCCGAGAAGATGGTGCGGAATGTAAGTAATGAAAACCCTCAAAATAGATTTGTCCCAAACTTTAGGCCGGGAATGTCTGCTACCGTTGATATTGAAACTCAAACCGTGGTAAATGTGGTATCTGTTCCCATTCAGGCCGTTACAGTACGTGATTTTGCAAAAGATAAAAAATCAGAGGAAGAATCTGATTCAGCAGAAGTAGTTCTGGCAAGTGATCAAGGAAGTGATATGGTGATGAAGGAGGAAGATCTTCGAAAAGTAGTTTTTGTGGTAGAGGAAGGGAAGGCTGTCCGACGGGAAGTTAAAACCGGAATCAGCGACAACACGCATATTCAGATATTAACGGGTGTAAGTGCTGGTGATGAGGTGGTTATAGGGAGTTACAGAACCTTATCAAATGTTCTCGAAAAAGGGGACAAGGTTGTGGTAAATAACTCAGGTAATTTATTTAACTAAAGAAATGTCCACAATGCAAAAAAAGGCCATCATTCAAACCAAAGACCTTACCAAAGTTTATCAAATGGGGCAGACGGAAGTTCATGCTTTGGCTGGCGTTTCATTTGATATTTTAGAGAATGAGTATATAGCTATCATGGGACCTTCGGGTTCAGGTAAGTCAACTTTAATGAATATGATCGGTTGTTTGGATACTCCATCAGCCGGTACATACATCCTGAATGGTAACAATGTTTCTAAAATGGACGATGCTGAATTGGCTGAGGTTCGAAATCGAGAGATCGGGTTTGTATTCCAAACGTTTAACCTGTTGCCCAGAACTTCCTGCCTCGCTAACGCAGAGCTACCGCTTATATATGCCGGCATGAAATCTGCAGAACGAAAAGAACGGGCTAAAGAAGTCCTCACAAAAGTGGGTTTAGGGGACCGAATAGATCATAAACCCAATGAACTTTCAGGGGGGCAATAGCAACACGTTGCCGCTGCCCCCCTG
>JAVLBT010000165.1:0-6445 GCA_031580945.1 Gracilimonas sp. | reverse complement strand
CGTTGCAATTCCAACTCAAAGAGAATCCATTATTCGTTCCGTACCTCTGTTCTTTCATTTATCTGAAGATCAGGCCCTGCCTTCATTAGGAATGGCAGCTTATCTGGGATATACCAATCCAAATGAAATAACCCGACAAAAAAACAACCGGTTCATAAACGTTGATTCTCTTAAAATTCCCCTTCAAAATGATGGAAAATACCTGATAAACTGGTACAAAAAAGGCGGAACTTTGGATGGTTCTTTTCAAAATTATTCTTTTTATGGGTTATTCCAGGCCGGAATGGAATTTCGTAAAACCGGTAATCCCAAAGCTGACTCTCTTATTGAGTTAAAAGACAAGATCGTTTTTATTGGGGCAAATGCAGCAGGCCTTTCGGATATTAAATCTACTCCCATGAGTCCCATTGAGCCATTCCCGGGAGTTGAAATACATGCCACGGTAACCAACAATCTTCTTGAAGCTGATTTTATCTCAACCGTATCTGCCACTACCAAAAATATAATCCTGCTTCTAATTACTTTAATCCTGCTTGGGGTTATTTTTTGGGCCCCTTCTAAGATCAACTTACCAGCTTCAGCTGCTGTATTAATTCTCATTGTCGCTACAGGATTGATCTTGTTTGGGGAGTTTCGGGTTTGGTTTCCTACAGCAGAATTATTTTTGTCTTCCCTGTTTATTGTGATCATAGGATATGCAACCAAGTATGTGACCGAAGATGCCCAAAAACGCGCTATCCGCAACGCTTTTGACCTATATCTTCAAAAAGAGCTAGTAGAACAAATCATTGAAGAGCCGGACATGCTAAAACTTGGTGGGGATAAAAAAG
Organism: Gracilimonas sp.; assembly: GCA_031580945.1. Lineage (GTDB taxonomy): Bacteria > Bacteroidota > Rhodothermia > Balneolales > Balneolaceae > Gracilimonas. Next base: position 5,615 of record JAVLBT010000165.1, on the reverse strand, counting down.
AACTCACGGTATTATTTAGTGATTTAGCCGGCTTCACCACATTATCTGAACAAACTCCTCCCGAAGAGTTGGTTACTTTTTTGAATGAGTATCTCAGTGAAATGACCGATATCGTATTCAAAAATAAAGGAACACTGGACAAGTACATTGGTGATGCCATCATGGCTTTTTGGGGGGCGCCGGTACCTGAAGACGACCACGCTTATTATGCGTGCAAATGTGTGCTTGAAATGGAAGAAAAATTGAAAAAGCTTCAGCAAAAGTGGGAATCTGCAGGATTACCTGCTCCTCACGTTCGTTATGGGCTCAATTCAGGCGACATGGTAGTTGGAAACATGGGTTCCAAAGATCGTTTTAGCTATACGGTTTTAGGAGATCATGTTAACCTGGGAGCCCGTCTTGAACCAGCTAACAAAGATTTTGGGACAAAAATACTGATCTCTGAATACACGCATAATAAAGTTAAAGACCGGTTTCTTTCCCGAGAAGTAGCGCTTATGAAAGCGAAAGGTAAAACCAAACCTATTCGAATTTTTGAACTTATAGGAGAACATGACAGCAAGGAAGCGAAAGCGATGAAACCCTTCGTAGAGCTTTTTCATGGTGGTTTAAATCACTATTATGAACGGGAATGGGATCTGGCCGCTTCAAAATTTGAACAAGCGCTGCAAATGAAAGAAGAAGACATGCTTTGCCAAATCTACATAAAGAATATCGAGGTATTTAAAACGAACCCTCCCGGCGAAAACTGGGAAGGCAGTTATCAACAAATCAACAAGTGATGAAAAAACTAATTTTATCTTTTTTTGGGGTGCTCTTTGTCAGCACAGCGATCTTAAGTTATTCGGGAATAGCTCAGACTAAATACACGAATCAAACTGCAGATATGCGGGAAGGCCCGGCCGCTTATCATGAATTCCTGCTGCGGCTCTACATCAATAACAGAGTGGAGCTTGATTCTTCTCAGGGCTATTGGGATCGAATTTGGTTCAAGCAAACGCGGGGATGGGTCCCAAGTTATACGCTTTCGGATCAACAACTGGATCAGGACAAACTTGAATCTGATTCCCTGCAAAGCCGGATGAACCTAATGTTCTCACAAATGGATGGGGAAGAGTCAAGTTCTGAAGAAAACCTTGCAGCCTCACCCGCACAGGTTTCAGCGGCCGTTAAAGGGTTTGCAGAAAAATGGCGGGCCACGCAGAATATAAATTATAACGTAGATCTGGACCGATACCTCATCGAAGCTCCCTCACCAACAGAATTTCAAAATTTTATTGGCGTAAGAGAACGCAAATTGCAGCGGATGCAAAAAAGGAGATTGCTATACCCGGATGCTATTTTTGTTCCATATACGGATCCCGCCGTTGATCAAATAGGATATGCGGTTGCCACCGCTGTTGCGCAAAAAGGGTTGATCGCAAACTACCAACTGCAGCGCTACCTCGATCTTTTATCTGGTTTGATCGTTGAAAACAGCCACAAACCCGAACTGGATTTTAGCATCTTTATTTTGGATGAGGATGAAGTTCAGGGATATTCTTTGCCGGGGAACTATGTATTCATTTCCAAAGGGGCTCTTAAACAAATGCGTTCTGAAGCAGAGTTGGTTCATTTTTTAGCACACGAAATTGCCCACCTCGTCTTTAGCCACGGAATGCTGGAGTATCAGGAACGGGAGGAAAAAATTAAAGCGGAAAGTATGTTTGACGAGCTCAACCGCAAGCTGGCTGACGAAAACCGGTATACTGAAGAAGAGGAAGCCATACGAAATAAACTTAACGAGATGACCGATCAGTTGTATGATTATATCAATAGTGAACGGTTGGAGGAATACGAAGTGGAAGCTGATTATTGGGGGATTATTTATACTTACCTATCTGGATACAATCCCAATGAGGCCGTTAAATATTTAAACAGAATTCAGATCTCCGATACCGAAGCACGAATGGAATGGAACGGCCTTTCCCTCGAAAACAGGATCAGTGCCATCAACCGACAGGTAAGTCAGCTGAATTTGGGAACCGGGAATACCAGCAGCGAACTCTTTAACCGCCTGATGGATTCACTCGATTAAGCCCGGCTGTGAACGTATTATTTTACCAGCAACATTTTTTTGGTAATACTAATATCATTTATCTGAAGACGATAAAGGTACGTTCCTGAAGATAGGCCACTTCCATCAAAGGGTACGGAGTATGAGCCTATACGCAGGTTTCCCTCTCTGAGCGTTTGAATTTTTCGCCCCATGATATCGAAGACCTCTAATTTTACCTCAGCACGTCTTGGTAAATCAAAATTTATATTTGTTACCGGATTGAAGGGATTGGGGTAATTTTGATACACTTTGATCTCTTCCGGAAGATCCACAAAATCAGGATCTCTGATATCCACTTTTTGGTCTGAGCTTCCAATTGAAAGCACCAATTCCTTTGTAGATTGGCTGTTTGAATAATTAGCTAATACCACCCCGAGTTTGTCAATTTCATTCCATTTTTGGTCCGTTGGCACATATACCTGAGGTTTATTTCCTCCGGTTGAAATGAGCTCCTGCATGGTCCCGTCTTTTTTAAAGAACAGCAAGCCTATTCCGATTTGTGTGCTATCCATATCAACCGCCACATCAATAAATCCGGTTTCTCCGGCATCTGGGTTAACTTCAAAATATCGTGCAGCTAATCTGGAAATACTTTGTACGGTGTCCTTGTCAGGATTACTATTATATATTTTTTCCAGATTGGCATTCGGGTAAAACTCTTTCTCACCAAAACCATAGTCATCATTACCAGCGCGGTCACCCGATGCAAAATGCCAGAGGTGGTTTCTTGTAAATGAAGCGGCAAAAGTTTCGGAGTAATTTGGAAGTACCCTACGCAAAGCGTCGTCAATTGCTAAATTGTTTTCTTCTTCGATCAGGCCCCAAACATCCCGCCAAACATTATTTCCATAGCGTTCTGAATAATAGATCATCCAGGATACATGCCAATATGCTCCCGGTGTGCCTCTGTGAGGGGCAAAGAAAATGGATTCAGAATACGGTGCCGGTGAATTAAAGCCGTTCTTGATGTAGTTGTAGTAATCATTCACATCATCATAAACCACTTCTTCCATCAAAGTGGCATCCATCTCTATCCAATCAAAATCTCCCGAAGGTGAACGCCACTTATTTTGCCGATATTGAACAGCGTGTTTAAACTCATGGGCTATGGTCGCATAAATTGCTCCAACCTGATCTCCTTCAGGGTGAGAATTGACAGGAAATCCATCAAAATCATTTTCAATATATATTTCTGTTGATGGGCTATTAGTTCCGGATAAAACCGTTTCAGTATATCCATAAGCTCCACCGGTATCCTCAATATAAATTTTATAACGAGACCCATCCGGTATTGGGTCTGTAAAACCAATATTAAATATTTCATGGCGATACGATGAATCCGCAGATTCAGCCACTATATCCACGTAATCCGGAACGCCGTTTCCATCTACATCTGCCACGGATACCGAATCGGGGCCCGAAGTTTTGTAGATAATTTCAAATTTTCCGCTCGGTGAGAGATAACTTTCGGTACTCTGAATACTTTTAGATCGTTGAACTTGTGATCGAAGTGACTCAATTTTCGCTTTTGTCTCTGAACTCAAATGGTCTTTATTCGCCTCATAAAACATAAAAACCGGGGTAGCACATTTTACCACTTTTTCTGCCTTATTGGTGTTGTATAAAAATTTAAACTGATCCAGAACTGCTTCATCTAAACCCATTTCTCCCTGTGAGTAGGCATTTTGAATTGCCATAATTCGGTGATCCTGAAGAGGGCTTTGTTGTCCTAATACAGGAACCCATACCAAAATTGCTATGATCCCAAAAAGAAGTGGTTTATAAATTTTTGATGGGTTATTCATTATTGGGATTTTCATTAACTTTAGGGTTCGCGTATAAAGAAACGCGATAATGCAATCGTTCTTATAATTTAAGGGAAAAAATGTACCAAGTAATACTTTATTATAATTTTGAACAGATTAAAGAACCTGAGAGTTTTTGTAAAGCCCATAAAAAATTCTGTAAAGAGATTGGGATCAAAGGAAGAATCTATATATCGGAAGAAGGACTAAACGGAACAGCTGCTGGAACCGATAAACAAATTGAGGAGTATAAAAATTACGTTTGGTCGCTCCCGGGATTTGACGACACGGAATTCAAGCAAGAAGAATGTGATTATATCCCATTCCCGCGTCTAACGGTAAAAGTACGGGATGAAATTGTCTCTCTGCATGTTGAGGATGTAGATCCTGATAATGGTGGTAATTATCTTGAACCTGAAGAATGGCGCCGGGTTATAGAGGAAGAAGATCATGTGATGATCGACGTTCGCAATAATTACGAATCCAAGATCGGGCATTTTAAAGGTGCCATTAAGCCGGATGTTGAAAACTTCTACGATTTTCCACAATGGCTGGAAGAGGCAGAGATCCCTAAAGACAAAAAAGTATTAATGTACTGTACGGGCGGTATACGATGCGAAAAATTTTCTGTACTGATGAAAGAAAACGGCTGGGATGATGTAAACCAGCTACATGGTGGAATTCTACGCTATGGAAAAGAACAAGGCGGTAAACATTTCAAGGGTAAGTGCTTTGTGTTTGATGACCGGTTGGTTGTTCCAGTAAACCCACAAGATCTGGAGCCTGTTGCCCGGTGCGAAATCACCGGTAAGCCTGCTGACACCTATATCAATTGCGCAAATATGGAATGTAACAAGTTATTTGTGTGCAGTGAAGAAGGGGCCCGGCAAATGGAAGGCTGTTGCAGTGAAGAATGTAGGCAAAGCGAGTTTAAACGTCCTTTTGACCCTGAAAATGCCTTCAAACCCTTTCGCAAGTGGTACAATTATTTTGGAGAAGATTTCAAAGAACGAACTGTAGAATCTTCTTAACAGTGCGCTATTCACTCTTCAACGCATCTACCGGATTGGATATCGCCAATTTATAGGTTTGGCTTCCTACGGCAAAAATACCAACCACTAAAAGGATGAAGAAACCCAAGGTGAGAGTTCCAAACCCAATATCGATATGATAGGCATAGGAGTTTATAGCTTGATAGCTTAATAAATACCCAACAGGAAGGCCTATAAACCCCGCTATACCCAATAGCAGCACAAATTCTTTCGAAAGTAAGGTAATGATCTTAGGCACTGAAGCCCCCAAGACTTTTCTTACTCCTACTTCCTGAGTCCTGACTTCTACGGTATATGTTACCATTCCCAGTAAACCTAACGAAGCAATTACCAAGGCAATGAGTGCATAGAAACCGAATGAGGCAACGCGTTGCTTACGAGAATAAGTACGGTATAAATAGTCATCAGTCAATGTATAACTTATGGGTAATTTAGGAGCAATACCCCTCCATGCAGCCTCAATGTCTTTTTTGAGATTCTCACTATCTGTTACAGCACTGTATGAAATGTTCAAATAACGAAAATCATCGGGGTTGTTCTGCAACACCAGCGGCCGAATAGGTACACTCATTGATTCAAAATTGAAATCTTTGATCACACCCGCTATTTCCACCTTTGTAGAATCTCCAAGCCATACCTGCTTACCAATCGCATCAATGG
>JAVLBT010000164.1:0-6468 GCA_031580945.1 Gracilimonas sp. | reverse complement strand
AAGTTCGGAGTAAATGTACTAAATCCTGTAGGATCTGCTTGAATTCTCGAAGAGCTTTATCTTGTCGGTCTAAAGACATTTACTATTTAGTTTTTAACGGTTTGATTTCCTTTTGTAATTGGGAATAATTGGGCAGCCTGCGTTTCTATTTAACGGCTTTAGCCATTTCTTCTGCATCTTCTACCATCTTCTCAAATGAGGCAAGTCCTTTATTCCAAAAATCTCTTTGGGTGATATCTAATCCTATTTTGGCTACAAGGTCTTCGGGCCATTCTGACCCACCTGCACTTAAAAGTTCAAGATACTTATCTGCAAAACCATCCGGCTGACGCGTATATTCTTCATATAACGCAAGTACCAGTAATTCTCCAAATGCATAAGCATACACATAACCGGGTGTATGCAAGAAGTGAGGAATGTAACTCCACCAGATGCCATATTCCTCAGTCAAAGTAACAGAATCTCCATAAAGCGCCTTTTGCTGTTCAATCCACAGCTCAGAATAACGCTCCGTGGTTAATTCCCCTTCTTCCCGGCGAGCAGTATGCATGGCATGCTCAAAACGATTCATTGAGATCTGACGGAACACAGTAGCTATGGTATCGTCAATTTTACCGATCAATAATGCCAATTTCTCCTTTGGATCATCCAGTTCTTTCATCAATTTTTGAAACACCAACATTTCACCAAAAACAGAAGCCGTTTCCGCAGTTGTAAGTGGAGTTGATGATTGCAATACGCCCTGCTGTCGCGACAAATATTGATGCACACCATGACCCAGTTCATGTGCCAGCGTTTGTACATCGCGGATCTTGCCGTCAAAATTCATGAAAACATAGGGGTGAACCGAGGGCACCGTGCTCGCAGAATACGCCCCTCCTCTTTTTCCGGGTTTTATAGCCGCATCGATCCAGTTTTTATCAAAAAACTCCTGCGTGATCTCTCCCATCTTTGGATGAAAATTAGTATAGGAATCAAGCACCATTTCTTCCGCCGACTTCCAGTTGATGGTCGCTTCATTTTTCAGGATCGGGGCATATCGGTCAAAGTCTTTCATCTCATCCAGTCCCAATAAGTCTTTCTTCAGCTCATAGTATCGATGTACAAGCTCATATTTCCCGGTCACAGATTCGATCAATGCATCAACTGTTTCGCGATCTGTTTGGTTTGCAAGATTTCTCGAATCGATCCAGCTATCATATTTCCGAAGCTTATCATTGGTGGATTTATCAGCAAGTACTGTATTAAAAACAAATGTAAGCTGCCGGCTTAAGTCCTGAAATTTATTGGTAAGTGATGCGTGAGCCCGAATTCGAAGATCCCGGTCACTTTCATGAAGTTTGCTGAGCACTTCTTGTTCACTGAGCTCTTTTCCATCCAGCTCAAATTTTGCGGCTCCCAGTGTTTCGTCAAAGAAGCGAACCCAGGCACTTCTCCCGGTTACCGATTTTGCCGACATCACTTTTTCCTGCCCTTCTTCAAGCACGTGATCCTTATACCTGCGAGAACTCTCTAAATAATGCTTGTATTTTTTTAGTTCTTCGCTGTGAATGAGTTTCTGTGCCTCTTCATCAGATATCTTAAGCCATTCAACATCAAGGAATACAAGTTTTTGGGATATTTCGGAAGATAATTCATTGGTTTCGGCGACTAACTTTCCATACTCTGTATTTCCCGTATCGGTTGACCACTGTAAATAAGCGAATGAACCAATTTTTCCCGAGGTATCTAAAATTTTCTCATACTCATCCAGCATTTCTTTGAATGCAGCTGCAGAAAGTCCTTGTACATTTCCTCTGTACTTTTTGGCAAAGGCATCGGCTTCTTTTAGAATCAATTTCTTGTCTTTAGCCAGCCTTGGGTCATCATTGGATTCATACAGGTCAGACAGGTCCCAGTGAATATGCTCAGCACCTGTTTTGTTTTGCTTATTATTTTCGCTCATTCTTTATGTTTTATTCAGCCGTTAGAATACTTAATTACAACTCGGGAATATAGGACTTGAGGCAAGCGAATTAAAGCTATAAAAAGTGAATTTCAATATTCTTTTAGGCCGGTGGTATGGTGCACCATTTATCCTATATCATTGCAATTAGCATAATATAATCTGATGGTAATGAATTTAAATATTAGCGTGTGGACCTTTATCGGAAATATTAAAGGTAAAGGCGAGCTCAAACCTGTCATCAGTTACAACCTCGTAAGAAGCGTGCAGCTGTCCCAATTGTGCCTGTATTAAACTCAAACCAAGACTATTACTGCTTGTAAAATCTTTTCCCTTTGGAAAGCCAGGTCCATTATCTCTGTAAATGAACTCCAGAGCATCTTCTTTAAGATTCATGATGATATCAATTTTGCCATCTAACCTATTCAAGAATGCATACTTGAAGGAGTTCGTTAAAAGCTCGTTCATCAGCAAACCCAAAGGAATTGCCTGATTTATATTGAGCAAATAATTTTCAAGATCAATATTGATCTTTACATCATTGACCGTTTGCATGGTACGCTGAATTGCCGGAATAAGCTGATCCAGGTATTCTTTGATGTTTACGGAGGATAATTTTTCTGTTTGGTACATCAGTTCATGCACCATCGCAATAGAATGCACTCTATTTATGCTTCGCTGTAAAGGTAACTTGTGCTCCGGGTCCACTTCCATGGATTGCAATTCCAGCAACCCGGAAACAATCGCTAAGTTATTTTTTACCCTGTGATGGATCTCAGATAACAGCGTTGTTTTCTCTTTTAGAGCTTCTTCCAGCTTATGCTCATATTTCTTTCGCTCTGTAATATCTTGTTGTATCGAAATCCAGTGCGTGAGTTCTCCCAATTCGTTCAGAACCGGAACGATATTAAAATTAACCCAGTAATCATCCCCATCTTTTTTATAGTTGACGATCTCGGTTTCAAATATCCTGAATTCCCTGATCGCTTTAGATAGATTTTCCAATGTATCTTTATCAGAATTTTTGCCATAAAGTATATCTGGTGACTTCCCTATGATCTCTTCCCTTGAATATCCGGTCATATCACAAAAAGCCTGGTTTACGAAGGTGATCACTTGTTCGAAGCTATTTGGTGACTTTGGCTTAGTGATCACGATGGAATCCTTTGCATTGGTAATCACTGATTCCTGTAACCTGAGCACCTCTTCTTCTTTTTTCTGCTTGGTGATATTCTGGGAAAAGCCCCCAATGGCATATATGTCACCTTGTTCATTTTTGATGGGAAATTTCGTTTCAAAAAAGATCTCGTCCCCAACAACATGTTCAAAACTGATGACCTTGTCATTTGTACATACTTCCTCATCTTTGACCTTGCACCAGTTGGCAAAATCTTCGTCAAAAATATCAAAATCAGTCATTCCGGGCTTAAGATCCAAGTCTATAAAATCCTTGTACATTTTATTAAAGAACATATACTTGCCATCAACCGATTTCATAAAAATGACCATTGGTGCATTATCCATCATGGTCCGCAGCTGCAACTGTTGCTGTTCCGCTTTTCTCTCAGTTTCAATTCGCTTTGAGATATCAATAAATGTGGTTACAACACGGATTACATCACCATGTTCCGTAAGGTCTGGCATGGAGTCTACCTGCAGCCATACTTGTTGATCTGCTTTGGGGTTATGAACACCCATAATCACATCATATACAGACTCACCATTTATAATTGCCCGATACGTAGGTAACATGTCTACCGGAAAAGGCTCCTGATCTGGAGTTACGATCTTCCAGTCTTCATCATATATAGTTTTACCATAAAGTTGATCTTTAGTGAGCCCAAGCAGCTCTTCGGCTTTCCTATTGGATAGAACCACAGAGGAATCTGGTTTTTGAACCAACACTCCGATCTGTATATCATCAAAAATATGATGAATAGTTTCATCGTAATGAGCTTCAGCTACTTCTTTATTCTCTATGGCAATGATATCATGCCCTACAAGTAAAAACCCCGCTTTATGCTTTCCCAGCTCTCCCAAGAATGAACACTCCCATTTAACGGTGCTATAGCGATTGGATCTACTATCAAAGATCCCAAGAACCATGGATTGGGGTGTTTTGATTTCTTCATTCAGGCACTTTTGCTTGAATTCGGTAACCGTTTCAAGATCTGTTTGTTCTATGAAATCGGTGAATTTTGTTACTTTCCGTTCGTCGATATTTTTTGTGAAGATGGAATTAAAATAATCGTTTGCAAAAAGTAATTGGTCATTACCTGAAATTAACACCGCATAAAAACTGGTAGAATGTAATAACCAAGCCGGAACGTATCGTTCATATGACGTTACCTCATCTCCCACTTCTTCTCCATTTGAACTCTTTTATCATTTTAAGTGGGTTTAGTATGGGCTTTACGAAAATCTTACTGAATTAAAAATATCCTGAGAAAGTACTTATTTATTCAAAATAAACCTACTTCAATGCCCTTGTACTACCGGTTCCCGCATAGAACAACTTTTTTTAAAGGTGATCTTTAAGCCGATTTATAAAAAATTTGCTTACCGGAATATGACACGAACTGTCACCCGGCGTAATTAGTTTTAGGTGTAAAAGAAAAAAGATCAACGAAATGCTTCATATTAAAAAAGCTGGAAACCATGGGATTCTGCTTCCCCAACTTAAGATTGGTTTAGATTACAGCGGAACCGAAGCCGATCATATTTTTGTATCACATGGGCATGCAGATCATATTCCCTGGAAAGCTCATGCCAAAATGTATGCAACTCCACCAACTTCATCTTTTATGAAGCTAAGAGGAGCGAATTATCAGGTGCAAGAAGTTTCATTTAATGACAGCATTCTCGTTAATGATGCCCGCGTCACATTTTATCGAGCGGGACATATACTCGGTTCGGCTATGACGTTAGTGGAAAGTGAATATGGAAATTTACTTTATACCGGCGATTACCGAAATCCACCTTCTCCTGCTACGGAAGGTTTCGAACTGCCTGATGTTACCATCGATCAATTTATAACCGAGGCAACCTTTAGTTTACCTGTGTATCGTTGGAAATCTTATGACTATTTAAAAAAGGAGATTATTCAATTTGCAGAAGAAGCTATACATGCAGAATACACTCCGGTATTCTTAGCATATAACCTTGGAAAAGCACAGGAAATAATGCATTTGCTACGGGATCTTGAGCATCCTCTTCAAATTCATGGGGCCGGCTTTAAGTTGTGCGGTGTTTATGAAAATTTTGGGATAGATATCGGCAAGTATGAATCCTATGACCGCGATACCTGTGAAGGAAAGATATTGATCTGCCCCAGTTCTGCCATCAACAACGGATTTGCTTCTAACGTACGTAAAAAGCGAATAGCCTATTGCAGTGGCTGGGCGGCCATGGAGTCAAGGCAAACACAGCTGACCGTGGATAAACTTATTCCCATTTCGGACCATTTAGACTTTTTTGAGCTGATCAATTTATGCGAAAAGCTCAAGCCCCAAAAAGTCTACATCACACATACCCCTAATCCCAAAGTGGTCAAACATTACCTCGATAACTGCAATATTGAATCCGAATTTCTGGACTTTGAGGTGGAATATGAAGACTGAAATAGAAACCGGCGAGAAGAACAAAAATCAACAGGTACAAAGTTTTTATTATTTGGCTTCTCTCGCTCAACAGATTGCAGAAACACGTGGAACAAATGCTAAGATCAAACGATGTGCATCTTATTTTCGATCTATTAATGATGATGAAGACCTGAAATTGGCTACTCGTTTTTTAGGAGAGGGAGCATTTGCTGACATTTCGGGTAAAAGAGCTTCTGTTGGAAGCAGAACCTACTCCACTTTGGCCGCTGATATCTGTGAAATTGACTACGAAAAAGTATTCAAACCCAGTAAAACGGCAGTTGGCAGTTCTTCGGAGACCATAGAAAAATTATTTACCAACATTGATGCTGCCCGTGAAAAATGGTCCTCCAAAAGATTATCATTACAAGAGATTGCAGAAATTTATGATCGACTTTACGAAGTATCTACCCGGGTTGATAAACAAGAAATTTTAAAAGCAACCTGGTTACAGATGACTCCGCTTGAAGTGAAATATTTCTTACGAATTATGGGGCGAGGATCATTACGAATTGGATTTGAGTCAAAAAGTTTGGTATCAGCTTTGGCAAAGGCTTTTCAGCATAAAGTTGAAGATGTGCGTTATGTACATATGATCACTGGTAGTATTGGAAAATCTGCGATTTTGGCGAAAAATGATCAATTGGAAAAGGCCCGCTTTTCACTATTTCAACCTATAGCATTTATGCTTGCCTCTCCGGTTGAAAGCAGGACGGTTGATGCATTCAATGAATACGTTGCTGAAGAAAAATTTGACGGCATGCGTTGTCAGCTGCATGTAGCTGGGCAAAAAGTCCATATATTTTCAAGAGACTTAAATGACATCACGCATTCTTTTCCAGAGATCGTCGAGTTTTTTACATCACGGAATATGCCACCTAT
>JAVLBT010000163.1:0-6481 GCA_031580945.1 Gracilimonas sp. | reverse complement strand
GTTTAATGGTTGTTACCGGATTGCTCTCTGCATTTATGAGCAATACGGCTACAACTGCCATGATGATGACTGTGATATTGCCGATCATTGCTAAAACCGACCTGGACGACCCGCTGCGCATTGGGCTTGCACTCAGTATTCCATTTGCTGCGAACATCGGAGGTATCGCCACACCAATTGGCACCCCGCCGAATGCGGTGGTAATTGGAGCACTTTCAACCCAGGGAATTGACATCGCTTTTACCGAATGGATGGTATTAGCAACTCCCTTAGTTCTTATTGTTTTAGGATTCTCTTGGTTGATCCTGATGTTCATGTTCAAACCCAAAACGAATTCTGTACCCATGGATCTAAAAGGAACGTTCCAGAAAAACAGTTCTGCCATTTTGGTTTACCTGGTTTTTGGGGTCACCGTAATTCTATGGATCACGGAAACCTTACACGGAGTTGGAAGCAGCATCATTGCATTGATTCCGGTTGCCGTATTATCATTAACAGGTATTTTGGATAAAGACGGTATCCGTCAACTTCCCTGGGAAGTATTATGGCTGGTAGCTGGCGGAATTTCATTGGGTATTTCTATGGAAAGTACGGGTCTGGCAGAATGGATCATTACCAGTATAGAATGGAGTGCCTTCTCAACTGTATTTATGGTGATCGCTTTTAGCATTGTTGCCATTGTAATGTCTAATTTTCTTTCAAATACCGTGTCTGCTACGTTGCTCATTCCATTGGCTGTAAGTTTAGCCACTTCCGGTATTGCGGGTGAAGGATTCAGCCTTATTTTGATCAGCTTAGTAATTGGTGTAAGCGCAAGCATGGCTATGATGCTTCCTATTTCAACGCCACCCAACGCTATTGCCATGAGTACCGGAACTTTAAAAACGAAGCATATGACCAAGGCAGGTTTTGCTATCGGGCTGTTTGGTTTACTCATGGTCACCCTTTATGCCCTGTTCTACTGGCCTTTAATCTTAAATTAGAAAATCATGGATCACAAAATTTATATACTGATTGTTGAAGACGAGCTGGAAGTGCTGGATGCCCTGGTTAAAGATCTGGAAAAGTTTGAGTCCTTTTTCCCGCTTGAAACAGCTAATGACACCACAGAAGCTGAAGAAGTGATCGACTATGTATTAGATCATGGTCATGAAGTTGGGCTCATATTATGTGATCACGTTCTTCCCGGTAAAAATGGGGTGGATCTGCTGATCGAACTTCAGGATAATCCCAAAACGGCTGTGAGTAAAAAAGTGCTTGTTACAGGTCAGGCCGGACACGAGGACACTATTATGGCGATAAATAAAGCTGACCTGGATCACTATATCGCCAAACCCTGGACCGAGGAGGAGTTAGAAACCGTAGTTCGTGATCAGCTTACCGACTATGTGATCGAAAACAAAGGAAATCTGTTATACTTCATGCAAATTCTGGATGCTGAAAAAATTTCAAGTGCGATGCGAAATAACAAAATGACCGATCATTAGTATGGAGAACAGCGCCGGCATATCGTGGTTAAATGACACCGAAGCAATCCTCAGGTTTATTAAAAGATTGATCGATGAATTACCTGAATTACAAGACCGGATCGAGGTTTTAGAAGAAGGTGACCTATTATTTTCACAAGGAGAACCGCTGGAATACATGTATCTCATTTTGGAAGGAAATATTCAGCTGACCCGTACGCAACCCGATGGCAGCGAAGATGTTCTGATCACACTTGGTGCCGGAAGTTTTGCCGGACTGATCGCCTTCACGACCGGTGAACCGACGCTAACCAGTGGACGCATTACCCAAAAAGGGCTCATGCTGAAAATGCGTCCCCAGCAGTTTGAACAATATCTTAATGATCATCCGCGCTTGAAGCACCCGCTCCAGCAATTAATGCTGAACAATATGATTCAGCGGTACAAGAGTAATTTGCGCCTTCAAACCAAAACACATGCATTAAGTAAAGAACTGAATAAAGAGCGGAACGAGCTTAAAGAAGCTTATCAGCAGCTGGAGGCAACACATCAAATGTTGGTGCATCAGGAGAAAATGGCCACCTTAGGTGAGTTGGTTGCCGGTTTTGCCCATGAGGTTAATAACCCGGCTTCCGCCCTTATGCGCGCCGCTGAAAATCTTATTGAGATCTATGCTGAATTTGAGGACAGCCACTATTCATATCAGCTATTTCGCCTGGGCCTTCATTCAGCACCTGTCAATAGCAGTACGCAGCGCCAGCGTATGCATCTTATTGAAAAGAAATATCCCTGGATCTATGACCGGTCTTCAGTTCGAAAATTAGCGCAGATGCCCGATGAAGCCCTTGACCTCATCGATAAAAACAGGAAAAAGGGTGAGCTTGAAACACTGATCAATCATTTTGAGGCGGGCAAGATGATACACAACATCCGTATCGCCAGTAGGCGGATTGCCAACCTGGTGAAGAGCCTGAAAAGCTACAGCCGTCAGGATCAAAATAAAGAAGAACTGGCTGATATTCGGGATGGCATTCAGGATACGATCCTTGTACTCAGTAACAGACTCAAATTTATTGATGTAACCCTGGACCTCGATGATATCCCTAAAACCTGTGCCAACATCGGTGACCTCAACCAGGTTTGGACCAACATCATTGTAAATGCCTGTGATGCTTTAGACGACCAGGGCGAACTCAAGATCTCTACAAAGCAGAGAGAACAAACTATTGAAGTGAAAATATCAGATTCCGGGCCGGGCATCCCCGCTGATATCCTACCGAAGATCTTTGAGCCTAATTTTACCACAAAAAACCAGGGAGCTGAATTTGGTTTAGGTCTGGGATTGGCGATCTCTCATGAAATAATTGGTCAGGCCGGTGGCAGTATCGTGGCCAGAAACAGGGAATCGGGCGGGGCTGAGTTTACCATAATTTTGCCCATTCGGGATGATTGTTAAGTCGTACTTTTAAGTAGCGTATTTTAAATATCAATAAATAACGTAAGTTCGAAATAAAAATGACAAAAAAAAGCGGGTCATCGCGAGGAGCACATTTGTTTATAATAAGATACTATCTCTTACGACGAAACGATCTCCTCGAAAACGCACAGAAATTTTTTTGGGAGATTGCCCCCGACAAAGTTGTACGGGACAGGCACGGTATTTGCTTCCGTACGGTCGCCGAATTATCTAACATCTACAAACCCGAGTGCCCCGTGAAAAGTGGAGGGATAAGGTGTTTAACACGAGGGATCTCAACATTGAACACCTTCCCATCGCAGAAATTGTCCCGAAAATTCGGGATCGCCTAATATAACTCAAACCTAATTCACAAAAATACCGCTGCTTTAGATCCGGGTATCCTGGAATAGAGTTTGGGCAAGGTTTGAGCTTAAAAATTGTCTTTTATTTCTCCACTGCCTCATTGGCAATAAAATATAACTGCATGATCCGAATTTGATCGTAGCCGATCTTTTTATTCATGCGGTCATATACCACTTTCAGCATATGAGAACCTTTTTCGTCAAAGACTTTGATGATCTCATCCTGCTGGCGTAAAGATAAAGTTGTCGCTTCGGTGATCCCATCCAGACGCAGGTTATTACCTTCCTTCAAATAGTCCTTCAAGTGATTCAGTATGGTAACCTCTTTCACCCCATGTTCCTCAGCAAGGTGAGAAATTGACTGTCCGTCGTTAAAGGCTTTTCCGATTCGTTGGTGGAGTTCTACATTTTCAAGTTCTTCGGCTTTTTCCTGCAGCGTTTCTTCTTTGGACTCAATATTGTGTTCGGCAGTATACTTTTTGATCACCCCAATAAAAGCCGATCCATATTTTTTTACTTTTACATCACCAACACCATAAAGAGGTAAAAGATGTTCTTTGTCTTTGGGATAATAGTAAGCCATTTCCATTAGCGTGGTATCCGGGAAGATGGTATATGGAGGAATTCCCTTTTCGTCGGCCAAACTCTTTCGCTCCTTGCGTAAGATCTCAAAGAGTTCCTCATCATATTGAGCTTCCACCTCATTTGCCACACGGGAGGCTTCTTCAGTTGACATTGCCGTTGCCGTGCGGTCAAGCGTTCCAAATACATTCTCATCCCCACTGATCACAGAACGACCTTTATCTTTCAAAATAAGCTCTTTATGCTCTCCCTTTTCCAGATAATTTTGACGGATCAGCATTCTCGATAATTGATCCCACTGATCTTTAGACCATTCCTTTCCTGCTCCATAGGATTCTACTTTGTCGTGACCTTCATCCAGTACTTTTTTCGCTTTAGAACCCCGAAGCACATTGATCACCTGCGTTTTACCAAATCCTTCTTTTAGTTCTGAAATACATTTCAGCATTTTTTGGGCCTGCAGGGTGAAATCTTCTACATCCTCATCTTTAGAAAGACAATTATCGCACATGCCGCATTCTTCATTGGGGTATTCTTCCCCAAAATATTTCATCAACGGAATCCGACGGCATTTTTTAGTCTCGATGAATTTCACGAGATCATCCAAATGCTTTTCTGCAATTTCTTTTTCCTGCCCTTCTTTTTTGTTGATGAAATATTTGATCTTATGACGATCATTGTAACTGAATAGCATGACACAATCGGAGCGAAGCCCATCACGCCCCGCCCTACCAATTTGCTGATAGTACTGCTCAATATTTTGCGGCATATCGTAATGCATCACAAATCGCACATTCGGCTTGTTGATCCCCATACCAAAAGCGATGGTTGCCACAATGATCTGTACATCATCCCGAATAAACTGTCGCTGATTGATAGCGCGGTTCCGGTCTGAAAGTCCGGCATGATAGGGCTTTACCGAATTTCCTTCATCTTCTAATTCCTGATACAATTCGTCCACCTGCCGGCGTGAAATACAATAAATAATGCCCGACTGATTTTTCCGGGTATATAAAAAATCCAGTACCTGATTGGTCGCATCATCTTTATCGGCGATCTTCAAAAATAGATTCGGACGATCAAAACTGGCGATAAATTCTTCGGATTCCCCAAACTCCAGCGTTTTCATGATGTCTTCCCGGACCCGGGGAGTAGCTGTAGCCGTCAGCGCCATACAAGTAGCATTGGGAAACAGTTCTTTTCGGACCGTAGCCAGCTCCCGGTAATCGGGACGGAAATCATGACCCCATTCCGAGATACAATGCGCTTCATCTACTGCAAAAAGGTCGACATCGATATCTTCTAAAAGCTCCTTGGTTTTATCCATGAGCAGGGTTTCCGGTGCGATATAGAGCAACTTGGCCTTACCCTGCAGAACCTGTCGGCGATTATAGCCATAGGCTTCCGGAGAGAGCGAGCTATTTAAGTGGACTGCATTGATATCATATTCCCGAAGCTGTTCCACCTGGTCTTTCATCAATGAAATGAGTGGGGAAACCACCACCGTCAGTCCATCAAATAATAGTGCCGGGATCTGGTAACAAAGTGATTTCCCGCCACCGGTTGGCATGATGACAAGTGCGTCTTTTCTCTTGAGTGCCTGACTGATCACATCTTCCTGCAGAGGTCGAAAGGTATCGTAGCCAAATGTTTCTTTTAAGGTCGTCTTTGCTTCTTTTATCACTGATAGTTTTTTGTTTAAAGATCCTGAAAGCGATCCGTTTTCTCGGCTTCAAGATCTTATTTGGTTCTAAATATGAATTTTATTGAATACTAATAAAGATAAGGCGGTTTTCGGTGAAATTTAAGGAGAGATGTGGGGGTGTCTCTGTTTCTTGCAGTTCATAAGTTCTAAAGACAGTTTTAATGAACTTCCTTTAGTCTTTGAAACCCCTTTTAACTCAGATAAATACTGCTGAGCTTCCAGCGCTTTTTTGAGCAGTTTTGTCATTTCCACGTTTACGTTGAAAGAAAGGGGAATCTATTCCCAGTCTTTTGGTTCGGATGTGATAACATTTTGGTTAATTCTTTACACACCAAAAGAGTATATGTAAAAAATATCCGGATTTCTTTGCATTTAATAAGAACGTGTAAAGAAAAATGTAATTATTTATCATATCGTCGTTGCTGTAGATATTAGATAATTCGAGGACAAAAGAGAGGTGGTCAGTCATAAAACTTCTAAACCAATTGTACTATAACCCCAAAAGTTGTCATCCCGAATACTATGACTAAGTCAAGTGGATTAGGCTGATTTTTTGAATTTCTTTTTCATTTTTTGAATGTGCTTTGGATCATATTCTGCTTGGTTATTCCACATAGCACAGTACAGGCGAATCAGTTTATTGATGATGTTGTTGATGGCTACCAGTTCGTGTTTGCCCTCTTCGAGTTTTTGCTCGTAGTAATCGTGATAGTGTGGTTTGTGGTTGGCCACGCTGCGGGCCGCCTGATGCATCAATCTCCGCATTTCGGAGTTTCCGTACCCGGCCGAGCGATCCGGGCTTTTGACTGAACTTCCAGAGCTTCGCCCGTGTGGGGCAAAACCAAATCGAGAAGATATTTTCCGGGGATTGAGTTGGTCTTTCCCGGCAAACAGGGACAACCAAAAT
>JAVLBT010000162.1:0-6496 GCA_031580945.1 Gracilimonas sp. | reverse complement strand
GTCAGAATAGTTATTTTAAATGGTTTTTTGGTTAAAAAATATCTTGACTCTGACTTTTCTAATTGCTGTTGTAACATTTAGTAATTGTAAAGCTCAGGTAATTACTCTTGATGAAGATGGGGTTGTACTAATTAAGAGTGAGAGCAAGAGGAATGGATTAAAACAACTTGGGTATACTTCTCAGTTGATAGACCACATTTCTTATAAATCTATTTCAAGTAAATATTCTAATCTTAAAAAAATACTTCGCTCATCAAAGCAAGGAGAGCACTATCAAATTGGATATAAGGAGTATTTTTATGTGAGAAATGTCTTAACGGGTACTACCTGGGATAAAATTGAAGCCACTTTGGGATATAAAGAGAATGGGGTTAACCTTTGGTTTCAGACATCTGCTTATGATACTCTTACACAATCTAAAGCTATGTCTGACATATTAAATGGATTTGAAAAGTTGCTATTCAAAGCAACTGGGGAAAACTCGGTTAAACCCAATAACGGAGTGATGGAAATATTGCAAGACTTTGTCGGGGAGTTTCCGAATGTAGATGGGGATGGAATCCTTGACGTTTTACTTGTCGATATTCAGGATAATTTTGTTGAAACTGGAAGTTTTGTCGCCGGTTTTTTTGATCCCATTAATCTGTATGATCACGAATTCTCGAACAAGAGAGATTTAATTTATCTAGACATCTATCCGACTCTTATTCACGAAGGGGACTTAAATGTAGAGCGAGCAGTTTCTACATTTGCCCATGAAAGTCAGCATTTAATACACGCGGGGTACGAAGGGGAAGATGTGGAATCTGTATTTGTAAATGAAGGTTATTCTGAAGCGGTAGAAATTTTATGTGGCTTTGAACCAAGAAGCCCATCTGCTTTTCAAGAAAGTCCAATAAGGGGATTATTAGAATGGGATCATAAAAATCCATTGTCGGATTATTCCAGAGCTTCATTGTGGATGCATTACCTGATAGAACAACTGGGGACTAAAAATTTGAAGTATTTTGTCCAAAATCCTCGAACGGGCATTAATGGCTATCAAGAGGTTATTGAATCTATTTCTGCATTCACTTTTGAAGAGATTTTTCAAAACTGGGGGTTGGCATTACTCCTAAACAATATAGAATTAGATTCGAGATTTGGTTATAGACACAGTCAGAGGAATAAATTGTTATTGAACCCTCAGACCGAATTTCATCGACTACCAGCAGTAGCAAAAGATTCCCTGCCTTATTTTATAAATCTACCTATCCAATTTCCGTTAACAAAAGAGCTTGATCTGAACATTGGAACACCTTCTGCTAATCAGGTAAGACTGAGTTCGGTTTCTAAATATCCCGGCAGTGATCAAATACACATTATTAATAGTAATAGAGCTTTTGTGTCTGCAAGAGCTGATAAATCAGAATATGGTGAAATTGAAGTATTGATTACTAAACTTGGTCCCCAATATGATTCCAGGAGCCAAATAAGTTTGCTGGGAGATGGACTTAAATCAGGAACGGTAATAACTCAAGATTTTGGATTAGAAACTCCTCAAGCATTTTATAGGAACGCATCTTACCTCATGTTGAATGGAGTATCAGAGAAAATTGGGGTCTTGGTTCCACCTTCTGAATCTTCATATTGGTTTAGAGATTTTAGTATTTGGACTCTATTTAAATCCGAAATTGAGGGGACAGGCATTCAAAGTGATAATGAAAGAGATTTTGAAGTATCCATTCACACTTATTTTGATGGAGAGCCCAGGGAAGAAATAGTTCAAAATTTTGTGATGGCATCAGAACGTGAGCATGGTAAACTAATAAGAGAAAGTTTTGACCTATCCGGGTTTTATGAACAGCTATCTGCGATTAAGGATACATTGGTTATTGTTTTTGGTAATGATGCTGATGATGAAAACCATGTTGCATTAGGAATGAGTCAGGGCGGGGGAAATGTCTCATTGTATAAAAATCATGAAGAAGATTGGGTTTCATTGTCAGAAAAAAGCATAGGAGGCAATTCTTTGGAAAACTGGAATCCAACTCTGCAGGTCAGTGCGATACAAAAGGAAACCTTGCGACAAACTATTACTTCAATAAATGAGATCAAGTATGATTTTGAAGGGGTGCGCTTAACGATGACACCACCAACGGAATATGATTCTTCTTCGGTCAAAGTCGTGGCTCAGCTGCCAAATGGAAGCTTCCAAAAAGGAGATTTTATTTCCGGAAGAGAGGGTAAATTCATATTTCAGTTTCCCATTATGGTTGATGGGAAATATAAGTTCATATCGAGTTATAGCTCTTCAGATGGCGCAAGAAATTACAGAGATGAAAAAGAGTGGAGTATCGATATCCCGAACGGATTTGAACTGAGCAATAATTACCCCAATCCATTTAACCCAGTCACTACTATTCCATTTATTCTATTGGAGGAGGCTGAAATTAGCTGGGAGATATTTGACATCACTGGAAGGGTAATACAGAAAATACCCGCTAAGGTTTATAGAAAGGGTGAACATCATCAAAAATTTAATCTGGATGGATATGCCAGCGGGGTATATATCGCCAGGGCCGCATTAGAACGAGACCGGACTAAAGCTACAACATTTAAAATACAGAAGATTATGCTAATTAAATGATATACGTATAAAAGAATTTGCAGGGTAAGCCTGTATAAAATAGTGAAGGACAGGATTAGAGCCTGCCCTTCACCGAACAATAACCCCTTCGATTACTCGAAGGGATCACCATAACAAACCAAGATACAATGAAAAATAAACTAAACTCAACTAAACGATTTCGGGTAGTTAGTATGCTGCTCGGGATATGCATGATGCTTGCATTCGGATGTAAGCAGGTAAACAGTCCATTAGAAGCTACTTCTGAAAATGGGCAAACCATTGAAGGATTAAACATAAATGTGAAGTATGCGGAATCCTATGATCAGACTGAAATAACTTATTCACGAATATGGCCCCGTGGAATTAGTGCCGGCTTTGATAAGTCGAAATCTACTTCCGGAGGTGAACTACTTGTGGACTACGAGAGAACACGCGAGGTGGTTGCCTATGACGAGGAAGGGTATATGAGTTCAGTAACCGAATTCCTTGAAGGGGACGGAGAAATGAACATGCCGGAGCAGACATACAATAAGCTAAAATCTACGATGCCTGCTAAGTCAGCTGATTATGATCCGATAGTGAAAGTAGTACTACAAAATGGGGTTTCTAAATCCTATGCAAGATCCGGAAAATTGAAGTATGAAAACAATTATAATCCTGAAGAATTCAGGGTAGAGCCGGCTCTTTTAGATGTCTTAAAAACAAATCAAGAAGACACTTCAGATGTAGAGCTATCGGTTCAAAGTAATATTGAAACTTTAGAACAGGATGGTATACAATTTGAATTACTTGACGATTACTATGCAAAATATACTCTACCTGCAACTCATCAAAAGAATGTATCTGGTCTTCAAGTAGTTAAGGATTTACGTACTGGAAACATAGTTGCTGAGGCGGTTATTAGAGATGATGGAAAATACCAATCAGTTTCTTTTAGCAAATATAAAGGAGTAAAAGGAATGTCTGTTTTATTCTATAAAGAAAAATACACTTATGGGAATTTGAATGGAAAGTGGGAAATCACGCAAAGAACTGTAACTCACCGCCAGAATATTAACGTAATTAAATAAGGGGAAATCATGAAAGCATTAAACATATTTATGGTATTTGTACTTAGCCTTTTGGCTTTGGAAAGTGTGCAAGCACAAAAGAAAATTGGCGTCTTCATTCACGGATTTCAGGGAAGTTCAGAGAAATGGACCGAAATAAGTGAAGTTCCTCAAAAGTGGAAAGGCGGAGTAATTGATGATTTTGTTGCTCTTGATTATAAAACTTTGGAGCTAAAAAACAGTTTCACCATAACCAAAATGGTTGGTAGGTTTATAGCAAAAATGGACTCAATGGGAAAAAAGTTAACTCCAAGCGGGTATAGTCGTTCTAAAGATCAATGGATAATAATCGGCCATAGTTTAGGGGGAATAGTTGCCAGAAGATTATATCCCGAACTAAAAAAAGCCGGTTTCAATATTGTAGCCGTAGTTTCGGTTGGCGGCCCCTCTCAAGGTGCACCCGCTACCGAGGTTGACACGGCAACTATCAGAAAAAGGTTAGAAACAATGAAAAATACATTCACGGAGGCCTATAAATACCGAAGATCTTGGATTGAATTGGGGGTGTTACTCAAAGATTTGTTTAGCGGAACCGATGATGCTGAACGGATAGATGCCATTCCTGATTATATTGAAACTGCCCGAGATTCTGCGTTGGGATATTCTGAACTTGTTATAGAAAATAATGCAAAGAGCCTGATTGGCAGAGATGGCTCTAAAATTCAAAAAATCAATAGTTATTCTGAGAATGATATAGCTAATCATCCACCTAACTTCCTATCTGTGATTGGAGCAGAAAAAAATAATGCACCCATCCGCATGGCGGGACAAATATTTGAGGGAAGTGAAGA
The DNA here is from genome assembly GCA_031580945.1 of Gracilimonas sp. GTDB lineage: Bacteria > Bacteroidota > Rhodothermia > Balneolales > Balneolaceae > Gracilimonas. Next base: position 1,985 of record JAVLBT010000162.1, on the reverse strand, counting down.
ATTAAAAGATGAAGATGGAATGATTGATAAGGTTGATAAATTCAGAAATGACTATGTACAAAGGCATGTAAATGCGTATGAGCGATTAGTGGATGTTTATTATTCTGTTCATTTAGCTTGTAGAATACAGCATCCATTTAGGTCTAGTATATGTAGTGGAGCCTACTCTGAACTGCAATATGCAAGATACAGAAGAAGCGTTTGGAAAGACGTACGCCGGGAAATAGATGACTTAGGTAAAACCTGGTCCGAACTCATCAATTCCTTTAGGTTAGAAACCACGACTATTCAAACCTACATTCCACCTTGTGATGATGGCGGAGGAAGATTGCCCGGGGCATTCAACATCCAACCCATTGACGAAAACTGCTCCCAGTACCCCGGTGGTGAATACCGTGAAGAAACCTTTTCGGTAAAGGTACCCGATAAACACGACGGGGTGGTGAATATTCACAGTGCGCTTTGGAGTAGCAACGATTCTTTTGATGACCAAAATAACGTCTATATGAAAGACATAAATATCACATCCCTTGGCGATGATGGTGGTTATAACCACTTTGAGTTGCGTAATTATGCGAGGCATTATACGCTGGAAGAGAATGGTCAAACTGTATTCAGCGAAGGAGATGAAAATCCTTCTATGCAGGAAGCAAAGGAATGGTTACAACAAGTACTGTTGAATCTTTAAACATTAAATTAAATAGGCCCCGGCTAGGTTAAGTCGGGGATTTATATTATGTATAGAATTATTTTTGTATGTATAGTCACTCTTTTTCAGAGTTGTGTAACTGATAATAAACCTCCTTTGCAGGATTCGTTGGCTATAGATTGGAATTACAAATATAAATTCCAGGGAAGCCCCGATCCTATTCCATTGGTTGTTGGTGATAGTTTGGTCATTACTAGTTTAGATGGTCAAGTAATTTCATTATTTATTCATGATGGAAGTTTAAAATGGAGTTCTGAAAGCCTAAATGAGTTTTCTATCCACGGAAAAGGATTTCTTTTGAATAAAAAGAATGTATTTGCAAACCATACCAATCAACTTTTTAATTGGAACGTAGAAAATGGAGAAAGGAAATGGTCTATTCCAATCGAAGACCCTTTGACCTTATTTAATATTGGTACTCATGCTTCTACGAGCTATGGATATGCAGTTGCAGCAGGAAGTAACCAAATTTTCACAGTAGATTTTGATGGAAATATATTATTTCGAAAGCAAATTGAATATTCTTCAGGATACATAACTCATTATCAAAATAAACTTTACTTAGCACAAGGAAAAACGGTCCATGGGGCACTGACACTTGGCAGAATTACTGTGCTAAATGCTCAAGATGGAGATAGCCTTTGGGCTTATAATGCAGATAACGGAGCTTTTAATGTAGCCTCAATTGTTGAGGATGGAATTGTATATGCCGGGGCTTTTGGCAATTCCCCTCTAAACGAAGTAGTTGCGCTGGATGCTGAGTCTGGGGAAGTAATCTGGCGGTATGAGTCTGATTATATCTATACCCGTGCATTTGCTCTGGGTCCGGAACATGTGTATGTAAATACGGGAGGCTCCCTGGCTGCTTTGAACAAACAAACCGGAGAGCTGGAATGGCGAGTAGAATGGCTGGGTACTGCCTCTACAAAACCGGTGTACCTGGGAGGGTATGTGTACCTTACCAATTACTCGGAGCTAATGGTGATTGATGACGAATCAGGCCAGGTAGTTCACCGAGAACCCAGTCCGGACGGAACAGCGATTTGGCATGTAGCCGCTTCCTCTGATAAAATATTTGCCCAAACCAGCCGGCAGCTTATTGCTTATCAGCCCTGGCATTTGCGGGAGGAATAAATAAGATGCAGGATTACCCTTGCCAATTCAACATCCAACCCATTGACGGAAACTGCTCCCAAACCCAGGAAGGGGAATATCGTTATGAAACCTATTCGGTGCAAGTGCCGGATAAGAATGATGGCGTAGTGAACGTCCACAG
>JAVLBT010000161.1:0-6544 GCA_031580945.1 Gracilimonas sp. | reverse complement strand
CATCCAGGGTAGTTTTAGGATATCGGGTTTTATTCCCATATACATTGGTTAGTTGCCAGTTTTGCAGTACATGGTGAATATAGGTGTCGTACCCCACGCTCATCCACGGGTCTTTCCATATAAAATAAGCAACGGATAATGGTTGACATTCTGGACGGCTTTTAAGCAGATGATTGATATTGTCTACCAGATCGTTAGCGCGTTTCTGCACCCCAAGCTGTTTGCCAAGTGATGAAATTTCAAGTATAGCATCTTCGATCGTTTCAATTACTGTAATACGGACTTCGGTATATTTTTGCAGCAGTTCAATATCATCCTTTTCATTCTCTTCCTTGTTAGCCACTACAAGATCCGGCTCCATCGCAACTATATCGTCCAGCTTTGTATTTTTCGTGCCACCGACGATATCCACATTTTCAACTTCATCTTTGGGATGAATACAGAAACGGGTTCGTCCAACAATCTGGTTTTTCAACCCAAGATCAAAAAGCAACTCAGTAAGACTTGGAACAAGGGAAATAATCTTTTTATAAGGAAGATCAGGCATAACGTTTAATTATATTTTCAGCCTGACGACAGTAACTGCCGCCAAATAAATTAGCGTGCACTAAAATGGGATAAAGATTATAGACATTCACTCTGCTGTCAAATCCACCTTCAAGAGGAAATTGTGAATTATATCCTTCATAAAAGTTAGCCGAAAATCCGCCAAAGAGACGCGTCATAGCAAGATCCATTTCGCGATGCCCATAATATACAGCAGGGTCATAAAGGGATGTATTGCCATCTTTTGTAAACATATAATTACCGCTCCAAAGATCACCATGCACTAAAGCAGGTTTTTCCTGAGGAAAAATAGCTCCAAATTTTGAATACATTCCCTCCACATCTTTAAGTATAGAACGAGTTAATTTCCCCGACTCAATACCCATTTTAACCTGGGGTTCTATTCGCTCGATGGCAAAAAAATCAGCCCAGTTAGCGTGTTGGGTATTACTTTGCGGCAGTCGACCAATGAAATTATCATGATCCAAGCCATATGTGCCTGAGGAGGTTTTATGAAGGTTAGCCAGTTCAATCCCAAATTGTCGGGCAGAATCCTGTTTTCCACCCCCTTGCTCAATCCAATCCAAAACAAGTAATGAGGAGTGCTGATACCTCACCGAAGGAATACGAAGGTTTGTATCTGCCTGGTTCAACAGGGTTAACCCTTTGGCTTCAGCTTCAAACATGGTGTCAGGGGCCGACTTATTCCATTTAACAAAAAAAATCTGATCTGACTTGGTAGTAATTTTGGAAGCTTGATTAATATCTCCACCGTGCACCGATTCAATAGTTGAAATGGCGACATCAAGTTTGTTTTGAATTACATCTTGAAACTCTTTGGGAAGCATATTTAGGTTTTGATCAAAGGTTTAAGTTCAGCAAGTAGCGCTTCACTACTTCTATTCAATACTTGAAACACATTTTCGAACCCCTGCAATCCACCATAATAAGGGTCGGGAACTTCGCCGTCCTCAGGTTGCGGGTCAAATTCGCGCATCATTTTAACTTTATGCGCAAATTTACTATTTCGATCTAATTGTTTGATATTTCTATAGTTTTCAGAATCCATAGCTAAGATCAGGTCGAATTCCTCTAAGTCAGAATATTCAAACCGGCGGGCTTTTGAGGGCAAATGAATGCCATGTTTATTAGCCGTAGCCTGACTCTTACTATTCGCTGATTCACCAATGTGGTATGCAGAAGTACCTGCCGAATCGATGTAAAAGTAATTTTCTAAACCGGCTTCATTAACTTTATGGATAAAAATGCCTTCAGCTGTCGGACTCCGGCAAATATTTCCGAGACAAACAAAAACAAGTTTATAGGGATTATCTTGCGTAATGGGGCGTTTAAAGTTGTCTGACATAAATAGAATAGTTTTAATTTTTGGCTAAAGGTACTGCAAGCTGCCAAGCATTTCACATAATCATCATATTAGAATAAGAAACTTAAAGACTATCTTTGCTTTTAGCTGCAAGTAGTAGATTTTTTTGATTGAAGAGAATACATGGTTTTCCATGATAATTTGTATATTTGAGGCTTCAAACTATTCGCCGGAACAAATATTTTTATGGCAAAAAAATTCGAAGAAATAAAGCAATTAAGCTTTCCGAAATCAGAAGTTGAAACTTTAAACTGGTGGAAGGAGCACAATATTTTTGAGAAAAGTCTCAAAACTCGTGAAGATGGTATTCCTTTTACCTTCTACGAAGGCCCGCCTACGGCAAATGGTAAGCCGGGTATTCATCATGTAATGGCCCGAACCGTCAAAGACATGTTTTGCCGCTATAAGACATTAAAAGGTTTTCGGGTGGAAAGAAAAGCCGGTTGGGATACTCATGGCCTTCCTGTAGAGATCGAAGTAGAGAAAGAGTTGGGGCTCGAAGGCCGCGCTCAGGTTGAAGAGTATGGGATTGAAAAGTACAATGCCAAATGCCGTGAAAGTGTGCTCAAGTACAAAGATCTTTGGGATGAATTAACCTCAAGGATGGGTTATTGGGTAGATCAGCAAGATCCGTACATCACCTTTGATAACAACTATATTGAATCAGTATGGTGGGCGTTCAATAAGCTCCATGAAAAAGGGCTCGTCTATAAAGGATATAAGATTCAATGGTATTCGCCCGGTAGTGGCACGGTACTTTCCTCACACGAGGTAAGCCTGGGATATAAGGAAACACAAGATCCATCTATCTATGTGAAATTTAAAATGGATGATGAGGATGTTTATTTCCTTGCGTGGACCACGACACCCTGGACGATTGTTTCAAATATGGCCCTCGCAGTTAATCCAAATCTGGATTATGTAAAAGTGGGACATTATGATGAAACTTACATTATGGCCAAAGACTGTGTGGAGGATGTTTTTGGGGAAGATTATATCATACAGGAAGAATTTAAGGGATCGGTTTTATTAGGGAAGACGTATCAGCCGGTTTTTGAATTCGCCTTTTCGGAATATGATAAATCCGATGCCTGGCGAGTGATTTCTGCAGATTATGTAACCACGGAAGATGGTACCGGTATTGTACATACCGCTCCGGCTTTTGGTGCAGATGACTTTGAGTCGTGCCAAAAAGCTGAGATTCCTATGTTCAATCCTATAGATCGGGATGGAAAATTTACGAGTCAGGCACCTGATTTTGAAGGGCAATGGTTCAAAGAAGCCGATAAAGAAATTTCAAGAGCTATCAAAGACAAAAATCTCATGTACAAGCATGAGACCATGGTCCACAATTATCCATTTGATTGGAGAAAAGGAACGCCTTTGATGTCATATCCGGTAGAGTCTTGGTTTATTGAGACAACCAAGGTGAAAGAACGTATGGTGGAGCTCAACAAGAAGATCAACTGGAAGCCGGAGAGTACTGGTAGTGGCCGCTTTGGAACCTGGCTCGAAAATAATGTAGACTGGGCTATTTCCCGACAGCGCTACTGGGGAACGCCAATACCGATCTGGGTTAGTGACAAGGATCCCGAGTATTTTGAAACCATTGGAAGCGTAGCTGAATTACGTGAAAAAGCCGGGCTTGAGGATGATGAGGAAATCGATCTTCACCGGCCCTATATCGATGAACTAACGTGGGAAGGCCCGGATGGCGGAACTATGCGACGAATTCCGGATCTTTTGGATGTTTGGTTTGATTCAGGAGCGATGCCGTTTGCGCAATGGCATTATCCCTTCGACAACGACCATGATTTTCAGGTAAACTATCCGGCCGATTTTATTGCCGAAGGGGTAGATCAAACCCGTGGATGGTTTTACACGCTGCATGCACTTGGTACGATGCTTTTTGACGAGGAAGCATACAAAAATGTTGTTTCCAACGGTCTGGTGCTGGACGAGAACGGAGAGAAAATGAGTAAATCGAAGGGCAATTCCGTGGATCCCTTTGATGTTATTCAGGAATTTGGCGCAGATACGGTTCGCTGGTATATGATGAGTAATTCTTCTCCGTGGGATAACCTCAAATTCAGTCATGACGGATTAAAAGAAGTTCAGCGAAAATTCTTTAATACCATTATTAATACGTATTCATTTTTTGCAATGTATGCCAATATTGATGGATTCACCTTCTCGGGAACTGCTATCCCAATAGCGGATCGGCCTGAAATTGACAAGTGGGTAAACTCCCGTTTAAATTCCGTTGTAAAAGTAGTTGAAGAGCATTTTGAAAACTACGAACCTACAAAAGCAGCCCGTGAACTGGAGAACTTCGTTGAAGAACTAAGTAACTGGTATGTACGCAGAAATCGCCGGCGCTTTTGGAAAGAAGGCAATACGCTCGATAAAACAGCAGCGTATCAAACCTTGTACGAGTGCCTGAATAGTTTAAGTAAAATGATCAGTCCTATTGCACCGTTTGTTGGTGAATGGCTGTATCAAAAATTGAACAGCGTGACCGGACAAGATGAAGAATCGGTGCATTTATCATTTTTCCCTACCGTGGAGGAAACAGCCATAAACAAGGCGCTGGAACATAAGATGGATATGGCGCGGTTGATCTCATACATCGTGTTGCGAATCAGAAATCAGATCGAGATCAATGTTCGACAGCCGCTGGCTCGCATCATTCTACCGATTAAAGACGAAAGTGAACGACAGGCAATAGAGTCCGTTCGTGATATTATTTTAGAAGAAGTAAACGTTAAGGATATTCAATTTGTAGATGACGACTCCGGTATTGTACGTAAATCTGCGAAGCCCAATTATCCAGTGCTTGGAAAACGGTTAGGGCCAAAGATGAAAGCAGTAGCCGCAAAGGTTAATCAATTGAAGACAGATCAGATCACGAAGTTTGAAAAGGAAGGATATATTGATCTGGATGTAGACGATGAAACCATACGAATTGACGCTGAAGGCTTAGAAATAGTTCGTACAGGACTCGAAGGCTGGACGGTTGAAACAGAACGTGGCTTAAGCGTAGCTGTAGATACGGACCTGAGTGAAGAGCTAATTCAGGAAGGAATAGCACGTGAATTTGTGAACCGTATTCAGAACATGCGTAAAGAAGCCGATTATGAAGTAACAGACCGTATAGCCATTGGTTTTACTGGGTCTGATGAGATCAAGCAGGCGGTGGTTTCAATGAGTGAATACATCAAAAAAGAAACGCTGGCTGAAGAAATTCAAATTAAAGAACTTGAAGTTTCAGACTTCACGAAAACCTGGGAGATCAGTGATGAAAAATGCACGATTTCCATCCGAAGAAATATTAATTCATAACCAAGCAGCTATGGCAAAAGAAGAATCAAAAAACGAAGAACGGGTTTCGCCTTATAGTGATGAAGAGCTGGAATATTTCCGTAAGATCATTATCAAGAAAATGGAAGACGCTGAAGAAGAGTTAAATGCTCTGCAACGTACGCTGCGGGAAAGTATGGAAAACGCTTCGGACGAGTCTGCATACTCTTATCATATGGCTGATGCCGGAACAGACGCGCAGGAGCGCGAGAAAACCTATATGCTTTTCAACCGCACACGTAAATTTGTAAAGTATTTAGATGACGCTCTGAAGCGAATTGACAATAAAACGTATGGCGTTTGCAAAGTAACGGGAAAGAAAATTTCCAAAGGACGTTTGGAAGCTGTGCCACATACTCAATTGAGTATTGATGCCAAACTTAAACGCCGATAAATTACCGGATTTGAATTCAAAGAAGCTCAAGGCGCTGTTTGTGCCGGCAATTATTGTGCTGGTGTTAGATCAACTTTCAAAATGGTGGATCCGTACCTCACCAGAATGGCATAATACGACCATCATCGACGGTTGGCTACAATTCTATTTTACCAAGAATCCTGGCATGGCCATGGGCATTGATGTCCTTTCCACGCCTGTGATCAGCGTAATTGCGATCGTAGCGGTCATCGGTATTTTGATCTACATCCTTCGCAATTTGGAGGAAGCCAATATCGGGTATTTGATCTGTATGGGATTAGTATTAGGCGGTGCTTTCGGTAATATAACCGACCGGCTATTCATAGCCATAATTATGGATTATGGCGGTGTTTTGGACGGGCATGTGGTTGACTTTATCTTTTTCTCGCTGCAGATAAATGACTGGACGGTATTTCCCTATATCTTTAATGTGGCTGATATTGCAATATCATGTTCTATTTTAACGCTGCTGGTTTTTAATAAACGCTTTTTTGTACACCACGATATAGCGGTGGAAGAAGAGCAAACAGATACACTTTCTACAGAAAATAACACAACGAAGACTTCCGGAGAATAAAAAACAGAACTTATTCGGTCGGAAGAATGGGCCTTAGCTTTCTGATTTTCGATTTAAAGGGAGTTGTTACTGAGATTAATTATTTTCTTCGCCTTCAAAAGGATAGCTTTGTGTCGAAAAATCAAAGTTATGCCGGATAGGAACCTGATCCACGATCTCAAGACCAAAACTTTTTATTCCAATTCTCTTGACCGGATTGTTTGTCATTAACTTTAGTTTTCGAATTCCTAAAGACCGCAAAATCTGTGCTCCTACTCCGTAA
>JAVLBT010000160.1:0-6609 GCA_031580945.1 Gracilimonas sp. | reverse complement strand
CTTAATATGGATTTTCAGTTTGTTCATTGTCGTTTTTTGCATTGGGCACAACGGTTCGCAGCTAAGAAACGTGGGGCATTTCGGAGCGATTACCTGTCCACCGACACTAAAAGTTGCTACGGAGAACGAACCTGGCGTTTACCACTGTCCGCCCCATGTTTTCTTAGGTGCTGTTACCTGCCGTTTTTATTTATTTCTTCTGTCCATTTTTCTTCAAACCCTTCATTGTTCAAGTCGCTTTGGAGCTCTGTATAAATGTGTTTGAACCAAAATCTTTCTTGTTTATCTGTTGTAAACTCTTCAAAATCTCCAGTTTTAGTCTGACTGTACAATACGAACTCTTTCGTGTCAATTCCTTGTGCATTTCTGCCATAGAATGTTTTTCCTAAATAATCTGGACGGTCATCTGAGTTGAAGTTGTAAAGCTCAAATTCTAATCCTGTCCGAAAGCGTCCGAAGTAGGTCTGTTTTTTTGTACTTAGGTCGTAAATGATTTGATAATTAACACCACAGCCAAGTCCGGTACAAGGAGTATTTGTCACAACAAATCCAATCAATGAGTCATATTCATATATTTTTACTTGTTGTAAGAAATTGGCAAAATTCACACTGTCAACACCCGAACCCCACACTGCGTTGGAAGTCACTTTATCCGAAGTCTTTATTGAATATCCATCTATTATAATTTCAATTCCTTTTTCTAATTCTCTCCAACTAATTTTATGTTCTAAAAGGTCAAATTTTTTACGTCCATCATTGTTGAAAACCAAAGTTGGTTCAATTGTCTTAGTCTGTAAATATTCTTGAATCATTTGACCATAATCAACCTTTTCAGTTGAATAGTCAGTTTTGTTAGTCGCTGAAATGCAACTAATCAAGATTGTCAGAATGGTCAATATTTTAATTGTCGGTTTCATTTTTCAAATGGCAGGTAACATTGGCATATAACCAACACTATTGAGGTTATCCTTGCTTCGTACGCAAGTTTTATTCATGTTATTCTAAAAATATTGATGATAAAATGAAGAAATCGGAGTTATTTTCAAAGTATAAACATCAGCTTACGCTAAAGAATTATAGTGAAAATACCCTTAAAGCATATCTGAATGGATTGAATATTTTCCTTCAGTATCTCAGCTTAAATCAGATCCCTGAAGTTTCTTCAAAAGAATTGGACCTGTTTTTTCATCATTGTAAAAAGGAGTTGGGTTACAGTTACTCCATGATGAAGCAATTGCTGGCTTCCGTTAAGTTTTTATATGAAGAGGTTTTAAATGAGAATATTGATTTTGATTTCAACATCAAAATGAAGAAGCCCAGTAGAATTCCGGTAGTACTTTCGGTTCAAGAAGTAGAGAGGTTTCTGAATTCATTTACAAACCTAAAGCACAAGGCCATTTTTACAATGATCTATTCGGCAGGTCTACGGATTGGAGAACTTCTGAATCTGAAAATCAGAGATATTGACTCTGACCGCATGCAAATCAGAATTCACCAAGGGAAGGGGCAAAAAGACCGATACTCTATTTTGTCTAAAAAAGTGCTGAACTTACTACGAGATTACGTAAAGGAATATCAGCCTAAAGAGTACTTATTTGAAGGGCAAAGTGGTGGTAAATATTCTGCATCTTCAATTCAGGCTTTGATGAGAAAGCGCAAGAAAATGTGTAAAATTAACAAAAAAGCTACACCCCATACACTCCGGCATAGCTTTGCCACCCACTTACTCGATAATGGCACAGATACAAGATTCATACAGGAGTTACTTGGACACAAACATATATCAACCACACAAATTTACACTCATGTATCTTCTTGTACTCTCAATGACGTGCAAAGCCCTATCGAGAATTTAAAATTGTAAACATATTACTCAACATTTTAATTTTTCTACAGCAATTTAATAGAAGGGAAAAAACTATTCACTTAAATAAGATTTACTATATCAACTTGCTATAATGATTTATAGCATTTTTAGTTGAGTCTTATTCATATAGTTGACATTTCTATTCGTTAATAGCACCATAATGAATAGATAAAACCCTAAGGTGATTTCAGTAAAAAAAACCAATCTACTTTATCAGCGTCATTTTTTTGATCTGAAGGAAAGTCTCGGTTTCCATTCTCATTAAGTAAATACCACTTGCAAGGTTACCCGCATCAAAAGTTACGTGATATCGACCTGCCGTTTTGCGTTCGTTTACCAGGGTTTGAATATATCGGCCGGTGATATCATAGATCCGGATCCGTACTTCTCCCGCATCCTTCACGTCATATTGAATATTTGTGGAGGGATTAAATGGATTTGGATAATTCTGATAGAGCGCAAATTCATCCGGTACAAATTGCTCTTCCATGGAAGTCAGTGTTTCTGTAGTGAAGCTTAAGGCTTCTGCCCAGGCACCAACCCCAGCCCGATTCATACCGCGAACCCGCCAATTATAAGTGGTTCCTTCTTCAAAGGCGCTGAGTTCTATGGTAAGCACTTCGATGCCTGAAGAATCAATTACCATTTCTTCAAAATCACTCGATTGCGCCACTTGCAGCTGGTAGCTTTCAGTATACTTGGTCTGGTTCCAACCAAACCTGACGGGAAACTGTGTTTCATCTTCCTCATCTGGACTAATTAGTTCAGGCGCATTTGGCAAGGGCACGGTTGTCCTGAAATACGATACCTCACTCCAACTGCCTTGCCCAGCATTATTAACGGCTCTCACTTTCCAGTAATAATCGGTATCAAATGAAAGGCCACTAAGCGTTAGTGTGGTATCTGAAATGTTGGTGCTGTCAATCGAAATATTAAAACTTTGCTGCTCGGAAAGTTGTAATTCATAGTATTCAGCATTTTCAACAGGATACCAACTAAAAGTTACTGGTAGCTCTGCATTTATTGTACTATCTGCCGGCAATGTAGTACTCACTTTAGCAGGTACATCCATTTGTGTTGTAAATGAACTGGGCTCCGACCAGCTTGTAGAGCCATTGGTATCAACACCCCGAACACGCCAAAAGTAGGTTTTTCCTTTTTCAAGGTTTGAAATACTTAATTCAGTGGCCTGAACCATTGCCGTATCCAGGCTCAATAATTCAAATTCTGCAGATTCCGCTACCTGCACTTCATAATGATCGGAACCTGACACCTCGGCCCAGTCAAAGATCACCTCGGTTTCAATGCCCGATTCCCGGTTCGTAGGAAATAGTAATTCCGGGCCCTCGAATCCACCCACTCCAATATCAATAAACCGGATTTCACTCCATTCTGAAGCTCCTCCGCTGTTTTTAGCTCTTACTCTCCAGAAATATCCCGTACCTGACGAAAAATCACTTATTGTAAGTTTTACATTTGATTGTATGGTATCTGATGTGAATATAAATTGTTTCTCTTCTGCATATTGAAATTCATACTCATGAGTTCTATCAGCAATTTCCCACTCAAATTGAACCGGTATCGGAACATCAGATGCAGAATCGGCTGGTAAAGCAAGTTTTACCTGTTCCGGGGCCGAGGGTATAGTCGTAAAAGCACTCGTACTGGACCATTGTCCGGTTGTTCCTTCAGTGTTAGTAGCCCGAACACGCCAAAAATACGTGATACCATTTTCTAAACCTGACAATTCCAGACTATTGCCTTCATAACCTGTGGTGTCAAATTGGAAACCCCCATTATAGACCTGTATTTCGTACGATTCTGCGTTAATGGGTGCCTCCCAAACCAGTTCAGGATTCAGGCTTACATTTACCGCCCCACTATCCGGGCTTATTAACTGAGGAAATTCAGGTGGACTAGCTTTCACAGAAAAGGAAAAAGCAGAAGACCATGCACTTTTCACATCGTTCACCTGAGAGCGTACTCTCCAGTAATAGTTTTCTCCATAATCGAGCCCGCTTGCCACAAAAGAGGAATCCTCAACAGAAGATGAATCTATGACCAGCTCTGTAAATGCCTCATCAGTAGCTAACTGCAGATCATAGTGCTGAGCATTATTGATCTCACTCCAGCTTAAAACTGGATTTACAGGCGTGCCTGTGGTTCCGTTTTCAGGAGCTATTAAAACGGGAACCGGTGCGGCTGTGGTAAACATTAGTGTATCCGACCAGGTCCCATTTCCAGCATTATTCATCCCACGAACGCGCCAGAAGTAGGTAAATGCTTCCTGCAGCTCATCCACCTGAAGCACCTTATAGCTTGTTGCTTTGATATCAGCTATATCCAAAGCAAGAGTGTCAGTATTTTCGAAGTCATTGGCTGTTTCTGAAACCTGTAACTGATAGAAATTGGCGGTAGCATCTTCAACCCATTCGAAAGTTGGTAATAGCATAATGTCCTGGGATCCGTTTGCCGGTTGTAATGCCATTATCTTTGATGGAGGATCTCCGACTGTTGTAAATGAGAATACTTCAGACCAATTTCCATTACCGGCTGAATTTACCCCCCGGACCCGCCAATAATAGTTGGTTTCCTTTTCCAGTTCATTGCCTTCTGTAACAGTAAAAGAAGCAGAACCAAGGCCTGTTTGAGATACCATTTCCTGAGACTCATCAGTGAACGTTTCATCTGTGGATAATTCAAAGTCGTAGGTTTCTGCTGAACTGATTTCATTCCAAACAAAGTCCGGAGTCAATGAAATACCCGACGCATTATTTTCCGGGGTCAAAAGTGTGGTTACATCCGGCAATGCTTCCAAAGTGGTATAGGAATAATTATCACCCTCATTATTTTCGAAATTGATAGTAGCTAAATCCGTTTTGTTATTCCAGCTTCCAGCGTCAATTGTCGTGGTGAGTACATAGAATTTTACGGTTGTATTACTTTTTTGGCCCGGAATTTCTGCAGTTCCTGTAGTACCTCCACTAAAATTGGTGATCTCAACTGTGGCGCTTGAACCAAAATCATCGGTAGAATATCTCACATATATTTTTTCTTCCGGTGATTTAGCCTTGTCCAACTCAACCGTGATGGTTACCGGCTGATTTGCTGCTACGTCTGAAGTGGGAATACCTCTTACGGTATCGATATTAACAGGAGAAGAACTTGTTTTAAAAACAGCTGCCTCCGAGTTTACATATCCATTATCCTTTAAGATGAGGGTATAATAGAACCCATTTTCAACCGTGATAGAATTATCTGTTTCTCCCTGATAAACTACGGAGGTCAGGCCGTCAATATTTATTGGTACCGCATCTGCCCATTTATTTGCATATATGTTGTCATCGGGACCGCTTGTGAATAACCAATTATACGTTCCTGCCGCTGCATCTCCACCAGAATCATTTATAAATAACGTTGTAATATACTGACCTCCACCAAACGTCCTTTTTTGCATCCTGAAATTTCCCATTGTTTCAGGATCATTGGAGTTGATCCAGCTATTCCACTCACCCGGAATATTTACCCCTTCCGGTTCAAAGATCTCTTGTCCAGATATCTGACCTGGATTTAACGTGATTCCCAAGAACAGTAAAAAAATATATTTGAGGTACTTCATCGTATGAACTTCGTATAATTTATTTAATCAGCGTCAATTTCTTTACTTGCACAAAATCGCCTGCTTCAATTCGGTATAGATATAATCCACTTGACAAATTTCGGGCATCAAATGGTATGCTGTGGTACCCAGGTGATTTGCGTTCATCAACCAAAGTTGCCACTTTTTGCCCCGTGATATTGAATACTTCAAGTCTTACCTCACTGGCGTGCGGCAGTGCGTACATTATGGTTGTAGTTGGATTAAAGGGATTGGGGTAGTTTTGCATCAGGGCAAACTCCCTGGGCTTGCCTGATTCTTCAATACTTGTAATGAATTCGGTTTCAATTTCTTGGGCTTCACTCCAAACGCCTGTACCACCTCGATTCAAACCTTGTACTCGCCAATAATAAGTAGTCTCTTTTTGAAGCGGGATATTTTCAAGTTTTTGATCTGTTATATCTAAAGTATCCAGGGCCAGTTCGTTGAATTCTGCATCTGCACTTAGCTGGAAACGGTAGGTTGAGGCTCGTTCAGCTTTTGCCCATACAAATCTATTTTCCAAAGGATGGATAAGGTCACCACTCAAAGGTTCTACTATTGTTACATTTGCAGGTGCCTGAATGATCGTGCGAAAAAGCCGGGCCTCACTCCAATTACTTTCTCCACCATCATTGCTGGAACGGACTCTCCAAAAATAAGTCTTATTATATTTTAGTCCATTGATATGAAGTGTGGTATCTGTAACTCCAGCTGTGTCATATTTCTGGATGAAGCGTTCTCCCTCACCTACTTGAAACTGATAAGATGTGTTTTCACCGGAAGACCTCCATTTAAACCTCAAATTTACTGAGGCATCCGTAAGGCTATCGGCAGGTGTCATTAAAGTTGGACTTTTGGGAACCTCCGGCATCGTTTGAAAAGATACCGGGGCCGTCCAATTGCTACTACTGCTTGGGTTTTGGGATCGGATGCGAAGATAGTATTGAGTATCCCGGTTTAGAATTCCTTGTACAAGAAATTCGGTGCCCGAAATATTTGCAGTATCAACCAAGGAAGTTTCAAAATCAACCTGCTCTGAAATCTGCAACTGATACGAAGTGGCTAAATCGGCAGGGCTCCACTTCACCATAAAGTCGTCAGG
>JAVLBT010000015.1:0-32289 GCA_031580945.1 Gracilimonas sp. | reverse complement strand
ATTACACCATTAGCTACAACCCGTAGTAGAGCCACAGGTGATGCACTTCATGCAGGTTCCGTTTCTTACCATGGTCATGCTGCCGCATTCCGGGCAAGCTTCGCCGGTGTAGCCCATTTGCTTGGCTTTGTCGTAATCACTTTCGTAAGTGCCCGACTTCACGGCTTTCTGCTGAGTTGCTACATTGGATTCAGCTGCCGTTTGTGAGGTATCCTTCATCGTGGGCTCAGGCTGTTTTGCCGGTTCCGGAGCTCGTGCAGTTGTTTTTCGGGCATCCGTATTAAACTCCTCGCTGTTCACTTCAGGATTCGCTTCCGCTGTGGGACGTAAATTTCGCGTTTCGATCTGTTCAGCAGGAACATGTGCCAGATCTTCTCTGCCAAGATAGGTCACTGCTAACTCACGGAATATATAATCGATCACAGAGGTACTCATCTTAACATGTGGGTTGCCGTTTACCATACCACTTGGCTCGAATTTGGTGAATACAAAAGCATCCACAAATTCTTCCAGTGGAACACCATGTTGCAGGCCAAGTGAAATAGAGATCGCAAAGCAGTTGAGCAAGCTCCGGAAAGCGGCTCCTTCGCGGTGCATATCAATAAAGATCTCACCAAGCTGACCATTGTCATATTCCCCTGTTCTCAGGTAAACACTTTGTCCGCCGATCTTTACTTTTTGGGTATATCCTTCGCGACGGAATGGTAACCTTTGCCGGCGAGCAACATATTTATGAATGATCCGCTCAGCTACTTCGAGTACTTTATCCTGCGCTTGCGATGTCTCCGCGTCTACGGTTTCCTCTTCTTCCTCATCAACGATCTCTTCCAGCACGTCAGCCATGGAGTTCAACGGTTGACTCAATTTGGAGCCGTCACGATAAAGTGCATTGGCTTTCAGCATCATTTCCCAGGAATCCATGTAAGCATCTTTCATATCCTCGATCGTTGCTTCATTTGGAAGGTTGATGGTTTTGGAGATCGCCCCTGAGAGAAATGGTTGTGCTGCGGCCATCATGCGAATATGTCCTTTTGCTGAAATGAACCGGGTTCCGATTCGTCCGCAACGGTTTGCACAATCGAATACCGCATAATCTTCTTCTTTCAAGTGAGGTGCGCCTTCAACGGTCATCGTTCCGCACACATAGTCATTGGCTTCCTGTATCTGCTCACCGCTGAATCCAAGGAATCGCAACATGTCAAAATTCATGTCGTTAAGTTTGTCTTCAGAGATCTCTAAGACTTCTTTGCAGAAATCTTCGCCAAGCGTCCACTGATTGAAAGCAAACTTGATATCAAAACTTCCGGGAAGCGCCTGATTGATAGCTTCGATCTTATCTTTGGTAAAGCCTTTCTCCATTAGTGTTTCCGGGTTGATATGCGGACATCCTTCCAACGACCCAGAGCCTTTTGCATATTCAATGATCTCTTGGGATTCTTTCTTCGAATATCCAAGATTCTTCAATGCTTTTGGAACGGCCTGATTAATGATCTTGAAATAACCGCCACCGGCTAATTTCTTGAATTTCACTAAGGCAAAATCGGGCTCAATTCCGGTGGTGTCACAATCCATGACCAAACCGATGGTACCCGTCGGTGCAAGTACGGTCACTTGAGCGTTTCGGTAACCATGTTTCTCGCCAAGCTTAAGGGCTTTATCAGAAGCTTTTTTAGCTGCTTTCACTAAGTAATCCGGACAGATAGATGCATCAATGCCCATAGGTTTTACGGTCAACCCTTCGTATTCCTCAGGTTCTGCATTGTATGCAGCTCTTTTGTGATTACGGATCACCTTGAGCATATGTTCTTTGTTTCGCTCATAACCTTCAAAAGCACCCAATTCTTTTGCCAATTCAGCTGAAGTGGCATAGGAGGTCATGTGCATGGTAGCTGTCACAGCACCTGCAACAGCAGCTCCCTCTTCACTGTCATAGGGAAGTCCCTGCACCATAAGGGCGGCACCAATGTTGGCGTAACCAAGTCCCAACGTGCGGAATTTAAAGGACAGATCAGCAATTTCTTTAGAAGGGAACTGTGCCATTAGTACTGAGATTTCCAGCACCACCGTCCAGATTCGCGAGGCATATTCCAGCGACTCGATATCAAATTTCTTGTACTCACCTTCTCCTTTGAAATATTTCATCAGGTTCAGGGAGGCCAAATTACAGGCTGTATTGTCAAGAAACATATATTCTGAGCACGGATTACTCGCATTGATCGGCCCATCTTCAGGGCAGGTATGCCACTCATTGATGGTGTCATGATACTGTGTTCCGGGATCAGCACAAGACCAGGCGGCATACGCAATGTCATCCCACAATTCTCGCGCCTTCATGGTTTTCATCGGTTCGGGATCGCGGCCTTCCTTTGCTGCTTTTTTCTTCTCAACTCGGCCATAAAGATGCCAGTCCCCGTCTTCTTTCACAGCTTTCATAAATGAATTTGGAACCCGAACAGAATTATTAGAATTCTGGCCACTAACCGTAGAATAAGCTTCTGAATTCCAGTCTGTGTCGTAAGTATCAAATTCCAGATCGGTAAAACCCTGAGCGGCCAGCTGTATGACGCGCTCTATATAATTGAGGGGAACCTGATCACGTTTTGCTTTGCGGATTTCTTCAGCCAGTTCCTTATTCTTCAATGGATCGCGGCTCATTGCCCCATTGAACGTACGTCCTTCGATCTCAACCGGTGTATGGCAGAGTTTGATAATATTCTTTAATCGCCTTTGCACTGTCTTAGAACCTGCTACCAGTGCAGCTACTTTTTGCTCTTCCCGAACTTTCCAATTGATGTACTCTTCAATGTCGGGGTGATCCAGATCGAGTGTAACCATCTTTGCAGCGCGCCGGGTGGTACCGCCAGATTTTATTGCTCCTGCAGCACGGTCCCCGATCTTCAAAAAGCTCATTAAACCTGAACTACGTCCGCCGCCGCTTAGAGGCTCCTCAGCCCCGCGGATTTTAGAGAAGTTACTTCCCGTACCCGAACCATATTTGAAAAGCCGTGCTTCACGTGTCCAAAGGTCCATGATCCCGCCTTCATTCACGAGATCATCATCCACACTTTGGATAAAACAAGCGTGAGGCTGTGGATGGGTGTAAGCATCCTCGGATCGCTTCAATTCTCCGGATTTTCCATCCACATAATAATGTCCTTGTGCCGGCCCGTTGATGCCATACGCCCAATGCAGTCCCGTGTTGAACCATTGTGGGCTGTTTGGCGCCGCCATCTGTTTTGCCAGCATAAAGGCCAATTCATCATAAAAAACCTTAGCATCTTCTTTACTGTCAAAATAATCGTGTTTCCAGCCCCAGTAGGTCCAACATCCTGCCAAACGATGAAAAACCTGTTTACTGTCAATTTCATGGGTATATCGCTCTTCTTTTGGCAACTCCTGTAACGCCTTTTCATCAGGAACAGAACGCTGTAACCATTTAGGCACTCCCTTCTCTTTTACTTTTTTGAGTTTGGCAGGTACTCCGGCTTTCCGAAAATACTTTTGTGCAATAACATCAGTAGAAACCTGACTCCAGTCTTCAGGAACAACCACATTTTCCATGTGGAATACCTGGGAGCCATCCGGGTTTTTTATTTCAGAGGTGCGTGTTGCAAAATCAATTTCGTCAAATGGTGTTTTCCAGTCCGAATTGGTGTAGAAGCGAGTAAATTTCATTGGCGTACTTCGTTTGTATTTAGAATTAATAACCTTCGTAGATGAGAGACAATATTTAAGACCCGATTGCAGAGCTATCTCCTAAAGAAGTACGAAATAATATAGACGAGTAGAGGTGATTCAGCAAGAAAAAAATCGATTACTTTTCCACAAATTTGCTGACTTATCCACATCTTTGATATCAACCGTTGTCAGGTTTATCGGAAATAAATTTTAATTGATTTATTTATTATATATAAATGCAAAATTATTTAGATATTTTTTTATGAATTTTTAAAATGAAGGCTTTAAAGCCCATAAATACTTATAAATGTGTAACTGCTATAACATTGAATTTGAAAAGTTATCCACACTGGTATTAGGATCCGATTATTAAATGATTCTTATTTATATCAATTTATATATCAAAACATCACTATTATTTTATCATTTTACGTTATTTCATTCATAATCATTATGTAAAGTAATAAAATATATAACTTTGGAATGGGATGATTAATATTTTATGGCATAAAAACCGCTGATAATCGCTTAGATCCACGTGCTAAGGTTCTCTTATCATAGGCAGCATTTGAATTTCGCCATGCATATTTTTTTAAATAAACTCACCATTGGAAAAAAGGCTCCGTATGGAGCCCTTTGTTTACCTAAATATTCTAATTGCTCTTACTTGATCAGCGTCATTTTTTTAGAAATTGATCCGGCAGGCGTTGATATCCTGTAAATGTAAAATCCTGAGGAAAGACCTGTTCCATCAAACTGCACAGTCTTGCTTCCAGCCGTTTGTCTTTCATTAACAAGTTCCCCTATTTTTTGTCCAGTGATATTAAAAACCTCCAGTTTAACATTCCCAGGCTGATCAATTGAATATTGTATTTCTGTAGTCGGATTAAATGGATTTGGATAATTTTGACCGAGTCCAAAACCCGTCACTTTATCCGCGGTTTGCAATGACGTATTCAACATATCATCATAAATAAAAAGAAAGCTTCCCGGGATGATACCTGCCTGAAAAGTATCGGCTTGAGCAACGGATTCATTATATACGATCACATCTCCTCTGGAACTGAAGTCCTTAGCATCAGCAAGATAGAAGGCTTCGTTTTCTTCTTCGTATCCCAAAGCGTAAAAACTCCCTTTTACCAAAGTATCCGGTGAGAACGCACCTGTTTCTATATCAAATGATCGTAAACCTCCGGTATTTAAATATAGCTTATTCTCAGATTCAACAAGAGCCAGGTCAGTTCCTGCAGAGGCAATTTCCGCAAAGGAAGTTTTCTGACCAGTAGACAGCTCTATTCCATGAACACCCCCTGGCTTGGAAGTTCCCGGAATCAGGTTAAAGTTCTCATCAAAATCTCCGGCATAGCCTGCACAAACTACCCAAAGCGTTCCTTGTGCATCAACCTGCATACCCGCCGGGCCCCGACTTACGGTAAACGTATCAACCACGGCATCGGTGGTAATATCCACTTTGAAAATGGTGCTGTCTGCTCCAAACCCATAATTTGCTATATAAGCATGATCCTGATAGCGGATCATACGGTCTGCGTTCAAACCTGCTGGAATGGTCGTTTCGGTCAGTGTTTTTGTTTGCAGATCCACCACATGCACCAGGCTGGCATAAAGATCCGTAACGTAAGCCTTCGATTCCGAAACTTTGATCATTTCGCGGGGACTGGCTCCTTCCGGCAGTGTGATTTGTCCTTCTTGCTCAAAAGTTTGATCATTCAAAATGACGATCTTCTGTGAATTATTTACTACAGCATAGATCTGTCCATCGTACCACGATAAACTTTGTAGTACATCACCAACCCCTATTCCGTTGGCTGATAAAAACACTCCGTCCGTAGCGTTACCAGATTCAACCATGAAATTCGTTAATGTTGCGTTGCCGGCACCAAAATTACCTTCATTTCCAACTACAACCTGAACAAGGTTTCGCTCTTGGGTGAAAGCGTCAATAGAAATGAACATGGCTACAATTAATAATGTGTATCGAATTTTTTGCATCGTTTGCTAATTGAGTTTGTAGTTAATACTTAATTTGAATTGAGTGGACCGCCCTGGCATGGGATAACCCCGGATCACGGAATATTCCTCATCAAAAAGATTTTGAATTGAAAATTGCGGCCTGATCCGAAGATTTTTATAGATCAAGTTATATGAAGCTCCAAAAGCCGACTGCTCATAATCTGGCAGAGGGTCGAATGGGCTACTGTGATCTGCTGAGGAAAATCGTTCATCTGTGAAGTTATAGCTGAACAGTGTTGAAAGATTTCGCCATGCCAATACTGAAGAGGCTTTTATTTGCCATTCAGGAGTATATCTAAGCTGTTTCCCAACGGCCTGATCTCCATCAAAACGAGGTTGCGTGATCTCTGCCTGAGTATGTAAAAGCATCCCTTGCAAGCTTAGTGTGAATTCTTGCACATTTAGCATGATTTCCTCTTTCACCTCAAATCCCCATAAACGCAATTCTTCCAGATTCTGTGGGCGAAACCGTCCGTCACTGCCAGGCAGCCATCGAATGCCATCCTCTATATTGCCGTCGTAATAAGTGATTTCAAAGCTGTTCCTTGCTATGCTCCAATCATGTTCTATTAATATTCCTGCCTCATATTTAAGATTTGTCTCTGCTTTTAGATCTGGATCTCCCAAACCAGGCCAGTACAGGTCATTAAAGGTCGGGGCGATATAATTTCGGCTCAACTGTCCTTTTAGGAACAGCAGATCATCCACGACTTCAACATTAAATCCGGCATTTGCTGAATATGCTTCCTCAAAATCAGAGTAATAATCCAGCCGGAAGCCGCCATAAAGATGAACCGGATCGAGTAGGTGCCAGATTGGATTTATCTGAGCCGTAAACTGAGATCGTTGTGGAGAACCGGAGTAGTCCGTGGCTTCTACCCAATTCTGTCCAAACTGAATTGCTGAAATTAGCTGAAGTTCAGAGTTAAGTGTACTTCGCAACTCAACATCTCCCATCAGGGTCGTGCTCGTGCTTAAACTATGTATGCTATTTGCAGGGTTGATAAAATCTAACTGCTGGCGATTAAAGTACAGTTTACCCGTCACTTTATGGTTGCTAATGCGTCTGGAATATTGACTCATCCATCGCAAAAAAGCATCCTCCTGATAAGCCTGTGGTGTCCGGCCATTTATACTCCCGGGAATTTCATTATACATGTCATGCGCCCATATCACGGTCGAAAACATTTGGTCTTTCCCTTGCCAGCTTGCTGAAAGTATTCCAGTCTTAGCTTCCAACTTATTGTTCTCGCGTTTCTTTTGTACCTCTACAATGCCACCGGCTTCATTACTGAATTCTCGGGCCGCATAATCAAAGTCATTGGCCGAATTCTCATAACCGGTAATTACACCAAGCGACCATTTTCCAAAAGTGATGCCCGCTTGGGCCTCTGTTATCGATTGTCCGAAAGCGCCAATAGCTTGAGAAACTCCAACTTCGTTCTGCTGCTGCCTTGTCCTAAAAGCGACCGTTCCCCCTCCTCTGTCACCAAATGAAGTATTTCCATTTCCAGATGAAATTGAAACTTGCTCAACCGCAAAAGAAGGAATCAGAGATAGATCAGTTAGACCCAGCATGGCATGATTAAGCTGAAATCCATTCCAAAGTACTTGTGTTTGCGAAGGGGAATACCCACGCTGTGATGCTGTAGCAAGTCCTCCAGGCCCATTTGACCGAACATGTACAGGTGCGAAGATTTCCAATAGCTCTGAGATATTCCCTGTAGAAAAACTTCGAATACGAGCTGAGTCGATCCCGGAGATAGAAACCGGCTGGTAGCGTTCAGCTACATAGATCCGTGAAGCCTGCACCTCCACTTCACCCAACTCCAGTGTATCTGCCACTTGTTGAGCAAAAGTATAGGTATACAGAAGGCTCGTGTATAGAAATATGAAAGAGAGAATACGCATAGTATGTTTATCAGCAATTTCTTTTACCCGAAGAATTTGCGACGGTTAAATGATGGCAGGTCTCCTGGCTTTCCGTTGGCAGCGCCTTCCCGTCCCATATGGAACAGTGGCAAAGGTGAGGCTGCAAGTGATACGTTACGCTTAGCGGAACGAATTCGGATTACAGTTGCGGGAACAGCTCTCGGTTTTCACGAGATTCCCTATTAACTCTGGGCGATTTAATGTCTGCCCGAGACCATCATTAAGTCGCTCAAAAAGTACAGACATTATGAAGTGAATCAAATTAGAAACCCGATTAATTTTTAAAAGTACCAATAACGGCGAAAACAACTAATATTTTGGTGCTTAGATAAAAAGTGATTCTTATTCAGTTGAAAAAGAAATACCAAAATCTCGAACAATTTAAAATTTCAATGATCTTTTCCTTTTCTGCTATTTCCTTGAGAAATGTTTCTCATTTACCTTTAGAGGCTACTTTTTTAAATCAAATAGGTGAAAACACCTACTTCCGGATTTAGGTGTTTTGTGTGATTTAGACTATACTCCGAATTGGGTATTTTAACATGTGATTATTGTGCCCATTAAAGTGCATATAGGTGAAACAAAATCTTATGAGTAAAATGTTGGAAGAAGAAAAAATCTCAACGGGGATAGACGGTTTAGATGAAATTTTGATTGGTGGCCTCATTCCCCGACAGTCGTACCTAATACAGGGAGGGCCCGGAACCGGTAAATCGACCATTGGTTATCATTTTCTGGAGCAAGGGGTGAAAGATGGAGACTCCTCTCTATATATTTCATTTGGAGAAAGCGTCGATCATGTTAAGATCAATGCAGAAAAGCTGGGAATTTCCCTTGAAGGAGTACACTTTCTTGATTTGAATCCAGCTTCAGATCTTACTAAAGACTTTGAGCCTTATTCTGTATTCACATCCACTGAAGTAGAAACCTCTTCCATTTTTAATCCGATCGTGGAGGCTATAGATGAATATAGCCCAAAACGTGTGTTTCTGGATTCCATCACAATGTTTCAGTTTCTGAATCAGGATTCATTTCAAACCCGGAATATGGCTTTATCATTTATAAAACATATTTGTAACAGCGGTGCCACTTTATTAATGACTTCCGAGTTATCGGAAAAATCTGCTGATAAAGATGCTACTTTTTGGGTGGATGGGATTTTTAATCTCGTGTATACCGATACCTGGCGAAAATTAAATGTGCTCAAATATCGAGGTTCAGATTGCAGGGAAGGAAATCATGCTTTCCGCATCAGTACTTCAGGGTTTGAGGTATTTCCGTCACTTCGCCCCAACAAATACAGCAGACAATATATAACTAAGCCGGTATCATCCGGACTACCAGAATTAGACAAGCTTATTAACGGGGGAATTGAACAGGGAACAACCACTCTCGTGACCGGGCCCAGCGGGGTTGGTAAAACAAATTTATGCGTACAATTCCTAAAAGAAGCCGCCAGTCGCGGAGAACGGTCTGCGGTCTACACGTTTGAAGAATCCGTAGAAGTGATCCTGAAACGATCGGAATCAATCAGTGTTCCGGTCAAGAAAATGATCAATAGCGGTAACCTGACGATAAAATCGATAGAGCCTTTATCTTACTCCCCGGATGAGTTTTCAAAAATTGTTCGAAATGATGTGGAAGAGAACGACACCAAGTTTGTACTTATCGATTCCATAGGTGGTTATGGAATGGCCGTTCGGGAAGAAAACACGCTGGACCGCCTCCACTCATTAACGGTTTATCTTCAGAATATGGGCATTACGACTTTCCTGATCAACGAAACTCAAAGTATTACCGGCACCTTAGAAACAACCAACATGCATGCCAGCTACCTGGCTGATAACATCATTTTCCTGAGATATTTTGAAATGGATGGAGAGCTGCAAAAAGCCATTGGGGTTTTGAAAAAAAGACTCAGTGATTTTGAAAAATCTATTCGCCGATTTCATATCACAAAGGATGGCATTCGGGTAGGCGATAAATTATCAGGTTTCCGAGGAATACTAAGCGGTATCCCTCAGGCTAATTAACCCGTCCTTCATAATAACAATCAATTAAATGCTCGAATATATTTCCATAGATCTAAAAGCTATTGGTAGCAATCCTACCATTTTGCTTTCTATGTCCAGAGCTGCTGACCGCAGGCTCATTCGAAAAAATATACCAGAGCATTATCAAGTGATCGCAGAACCAACTAAAGACCTCCGCAAACTTGACTATGACCTTTGTATCACTGATCTGCGGTCATTCTCAAAGAATAAAAAGACCTTACTTAATATTAAAAATCAGGCACGCCCTGTTATTTTACCATTAATACTGTTAGTTGAAAATAATAGAGTCCTGAAGCATTTTCCGGAAATATGGGAACAGGTGGATGATATCATTGAAATACCCGTCCCCATGAAGATGTTGAACATGAGGATCAAAAATCAGTTACGCAGCAGATATAATTCATTGAAAATAGTCCGTCAGAATGAAAAGCTTCGTCTACTTGAAAAAGCGATACACTCAACAGAAGTAGGAATTACGATTACAGATACCCAATCGGACGACAACCCGATCATATTTGCAAATCAAGGGTTCACAAAATTGACGGGATATCAGGCAGAAGAAATAACGGGTAGAAATTGCCGCTTTCTTCAAAACGATGATCGGGATCAGGACAAACTGGAAGATATCCGTACCCTGATTGATGAAGGTAAATCAGGTAAACATATCATCAGAAATTATAAAAAAGATGGTACGCTTTTCTGGAATGAGTTATCTATTTCTCCTGTAAAAACTCCCAGTGGGGATGTCACTCATTTTATAGGGATTCAGAATGATATCACGGAACTGATTAACACGCAGAAAGAGCTAAAGGAAGAAAGAAACCTGTTACATCTCGTTACAGATAATTCTACCGACATGATTTCCAGGCATTCCGTTGACGGCACCTATTTGTATGTAACGCCTTCCTCAGAAAAATTAATGGGCTACACTCCCGAAGAACTTATAGGACAAAATGCTTTTGATTTTATCCATCCGGATGATGTGGAACGGGTGGAGGAAGTGCATCGAGTTCTACACGAAAAACCCAATGCTGACCGTGTGATAACTACAATTTTCAGGAAGAGATCAAAATCAGGAGATTATAAATGGGTTGAATCGCTAAGCCGGGCTTCTGTTAATCCAGAAGATAAAAATACGATAGAAATTCAGATCAATACCCGGGATATTTCAACTCGTAAAAAATATCAGGATGAACTAAACGATGCACTGGCTGAGAAAAATGTATTACTGCAAGAAATTCATCACCGGGTAAAAAACAACCTGGCTATAATTTCTGGATTGCTTCAAATACAACAGTTTGATACAGATGATGAGATGTTGCAAAAAATTCTTGGGAACAGTATTTCCAGAATTAAATCCATGGCGTTGATCCATGAAAAACTCTATCGCTCTCATTCTCTCAGCCATATTCAGTTTAAAGATTATATTGAAGATCTCCTGAGTTCTATAATGAAAACACAAGACTATAAAGATTCTATATCCATTCATATAGATTGTGATGA
Source organism: Gracilimonas sp. (assembly GCA_031580945.1). Taxonomy (GTDB): domain Bacteria; phylum Bacteroidota; class Rhodothermia; order Balneolales; family Balneolaceae; genus Gracilimonas. The sequence goes on along the minus strand of JAVLBT010000015.1, from coordinate 21,091 downwards.
CACACAACTCAACGTAAATCAAGGGGTGCCTTGTGCCCTTATTTTAAACGAAGCAATTTCAAATGCTATAGATCATGCTTTTCCAAATGATAAGAATGGAAACATTTGGGTTCGTTTTAAAGAAAAAGACGACCAAATTGAAGTTACCATAAAAGATGATGGCATTGGTCTGCCCGAGCAGGTTCAAAGGGATGAACAAAAAACAATGGGCATGACCATCATTTATACGCTTTTAAAACAGCTGAATGCGCATCAGGAAATATCCGGGGTAAACGGCACGGAAATTAAATTTAGCTTTAAGCGTCAAAATGTTAGAGGTGCGCACAGTCAGTTCATCTGATATTACCATCTGAAATTACTTTTCTAAAATTTCCTTTACCATTGATTGTCTCCCGTAATCTGACAATTATCTATAGCAAATAAATATTGTTTAAAATCTGACATCATAGCTCACCAAATCATGAAAAACCTCAATAAAATCATGCTCTTCTCTGGCGGAATTATTTTGGGATTCCTTTTTGCCTTCACGCTCATTCAAAATGATGATCGTCCTATAACTTCTGCCATGATACAGGATGCAGCTTCCATCATAGGACTGGATTTCACTGAATCGGAACGGGACACCATGGTCGAGACTTTGACGGATACCCGGGAAGATCTTCGAGCTATACGTGATTTAAAGCTTGATAATGCAATTCCCCCGGCCTTCAACTTTAATCCGATACCAGTAGGTAAACAGTTTGATTTTCAACAACGTGTCCAGCGCTGGGATCTGCCTAAAAATGTATCTCTGCCTGAAAACCAAAATGACCTTGCCTTTTACAGTATTGGCGAACTTGCATCTTTGATCAAAGACCGGAAGATAAGTTCTGTAGAACTCACCGAATTTTTCCTTAACCGGATAGAAAAGCATGACGATAAACTCGAGGCCATTATTACGATAACCAGGGAACGGGCGCTCCAACAGGCTGAACAAATGGATGTTGAACTGGAACAAGGGATTTACAGAGGCCCGTTGCACGGCATCCCTTATGGAGCCAAAGACCTGCTGGCAGTTGAAGGATATAAAACAACCTGGGGAGCAATGCCATTTAAAGATCAGGTGATCAATGAAACTGCTACGGTTATCAAAAAACTGGATGAGGCCGGTGCCGTGCTTATCGCGAAAACCACTTTAGGGGCACTTGCCTATGGTGATATCTGGTTTGCTGGCAGAACAAATAATCCCTGGAATTTGGAGCAGGGTTCAAGTGGATCCTCTGCCGGTTCATCTGCAGGTACAGCCGCGGGTTTATTTCCTTTTTCGATCGGTACGGAAACACTTGGATCTATTGTATCTCCCTCTACCCGAAATGGCACAACCGGGTTGCGACCAACTTATGGCAGAGTCAGCCGCACCGGAGCGATGGCTTTAAGCTGGACGATGGACAAAATTGGTCCTATTACCCGAAATGTAAGCGATGCTGCTATTGTGTTCAATGCCATTTACGGCCCCGATGGAGTCGACCAAACACTGGTTCAAATTCCCTTTAATTACCGGGCTGATGCAGATATATCAACCTTGAAAATTGGGTATCTAAAATCAGCTTTTGAACAGGATTACTGGAATAAAGAACGGGATAGTTTAGTTTTAGAACACTTCAGGGAAAAGGGAATAGAACTGATTCCGGTTGAGCTTCCTGAGTTTGATGCAGGACCACTTCGCATCATTCTAACTACTGAGGGAGCTGCGGCGTTTGATCAACTTACCCTATCCGGTCAGGATGACATAATGCAGTGGCAGGAGCCAAATGCATGGCCCAATACATTTCGTGCAGCTCGTTTTATCCCGGCTACAGAATATATCAATGCAAATAGAGCGCGATATAAACTAATTCAGCAAATGGATTCCCTAATGCAGCAAATTGATGTATACATTTCTCCCTCTTTTGGCGGTGGTAATCTGCTGATAACCAATCTTACAGGACATCCAAGCGTTGTACTTCCCAATGGGTTTACAGAAGATGGACAACCTACAAGCATTACCTTTGTTGGTGATCTGTTTGAAGAAGCTGCCGTTCTATCTGTAGCAAAGGCATATCAGGATTCAACTGATCACCACCTGAAACACCCGCCACTATTCGTGGATAAATGATAATTTTAGAAGTTAGAAGAAAGGGATCACAACATTCTACTTCGCCCAAAGTGATGGCATATTCTTTTTCAATGCGGTTTTTTAAAATCCGGCACTGATTTGTAATGTGAAAACATCGTCTTTTAGATTTGGCCCATTGTCCGTTGCAAATAAATAGGAAGCTTTAAAGATCACATTTCGCTGAAGCTTGATTCCTGTCACAAGTTCAACTCTGTCTCGATCGTAAGACCAGGGCCTGACTGGATTTGTAATATCACTATAGCTTGAAATATCTCCCGGCAATAACCTCTCAAGCCTTATTCCTGCATACGCTCCTGGAAAGAACGCAAAATCAGCTATGAGTTCAGTGCTTATATGCTGAACTTCAACTCTATCATCCCATAAATAATCCCTCGGGGTAGTCTCTGGATTAAAGTAAGGCGTTTTCCACTCACTCCAGTTATATGATGCCAGAAAAGTTAAATAATGATAGGATAACTGCAGATCAGTCCCTATGAGCGTTTGTGTATACTTTGAAAGATCCTCATCGCTAAGAACTCCATTGGCTACATCTTTTTTCAAGAATGGGCCTGAACTCAAAGAAAACCCAACACTCCCCCAAACCACAGGGTGTAGTACCACCCTTCCGGTAAAAGCTGGTTTGGAATGTTCTCCATATTCAAAAAAACTGGACGCAGATGCCAATGTTGCAGCCAATTCATACTGCAGCCACTCATTTTCTCCTAACCGGTCTTTTACCATGACTCCTTGCGTATACATACGCTGATAGATCATCGTTAAGCCGTTTACATCCTCTCCATAATCAACATTATTGTACAAAGTTCCATGGGTTTTACTAATTGGAAGGCCTGCTGCATGCGTTAGTGGTAAATGAACAAAAGGATTTTCAGAAGATAGAACACGTTTGGAATACGCACCGTATGGAATCACAATTCTTCCAGCAGAAACGGTAAAATTTGAAGATTGAAACGGCAGATAATTAATGTTCATGAGTGAAAAGAATACCGGGCTTAATTTGGTGCCTTCGTAATGGTCAGCTTGTAATGCAGCGGAAATAAACCATTTTTCAGAAAGGTCTCCTTGTATAAATAGTCGCAGATACGGAGTGTAAACCGACCAATTAGCATTCGGTGTTTGATTTACATACGGCGATGAATCACTCCCCCCCTTGCGTATTTCAAAATCAGCTAAACCACCAATCACTACCTGCGCCTGAATTGGACATACAATGCCCATAAAAACCCAAAACATGGTGGACACGAAGAAAGATCTTATTTTCATTTCTATCCTCCTCTTATTCGTTTGAAACTGTAATCAGCTTTTCTTTTTCCCACTCAATCTCAAATATTTGAACAGCTTTTTCAATGCCCTTCACTTTAATTGAATCAAGTTCAAGGACCGGTATTTTACGTTCCAGATTCAAATATACCGTCTCGGAAATCAAAATCTGATGTTTTTGTGCAGCTGAACATAAACGGGCACCAAGATTAACTGTGTTTCCCAATACTGTAAAATCCATCCGGTTTTCACTGCCCATGGCTCCCATGATCACTTCTCCACTATTAATACCAATTCCTACGGCAAGGTCTTTTTCCTTTTTCTGGAGCAGCGACCTTAGTTGCCTTTGTATTTGAATAGCCGTATGTACCGCTTTCTGCTCTTTATCTTCTCCCTGAAATACTGCTACCAGTTCATCTCCCACAAATTTATCTACATCACCTCCGTATTTATGCACGAGATCGGCCTGATAACTCAAAAGATTATTAAGCATATCCGTTACTTCTTCCGGGGTGTGTTGCTCACTCCACGCTGTGAATCCCCTTATATCAGAAAAAAGAACGGCAATATCTCTCCGTTCCCCGCCCGGTTCTATTCTTGATAAATTTTTCTTGATCGCGTCAAGCGTAGCTTCAGATACGAATTTGAGCATCAATAGCCGTTCCTGAAGCCCCTCTACCAACGCATTAAAAGCCCGTGTTAACTCACTTATTTCATCCCGGCTTGTAATGGGTACTTCTTTACTAAAATCTTCATTTTCAACACGTTTAACACCTTCCAACAACAGATAAATCGGACTGGTAATACGGCCTGTGATCCAGATACTTATCGCAATTGCACCAATTACAGCAAATAACCCAATGGCAAATACCATCCATTGTAAATTTTGAAGGGGAATCAGCTCATTGGTTAGCGATTTTGCCACAGCATAATAACCATCAATTCCTCGAGCTGCATCCGATTTTTGGAACATAGGGGCTATATAAACCAGCCAATTTTCGGATCCCAGTGCAACTTCCGTTGTTGCAGCTTGTCCATCTTTTAATACATCAAATGTTGCCGTATGAATATTCTTTGAAAGTATATTTTTCTGAGTTATTGAAATTTCATCAAATGAGCCTGCCACTAATTGATTATCCACATAGTACATAACCTCAAGACCCATATCGTTGGATAATTGTTCTGTTTCAGCCTGCCGAATTGGGAATCCATAGGACAGCGTTCCCTCCAGTTGGTTACCCGACCAGACTGGAATTGTTATTACATTGAAATATCGTTGACCTTCCTGCCAGATGTAACTTTGACTGGGCATCCCCCCATTTAAAGCTAATCCGATGCCTGCACGATCTGCAATGGAGTGCTCGGGAAGCGGGGTTGTAGACAATTGTCCAAGGGGTTTACCTCCATTATCGCAAATGATCAAAAGTCCTGCGGAATCAGGGTTTGTATAAAATTGTGCCGGTATTAGTGAATCGGGAAGGATTGGATCAAAATCTAATAAATACAAAAGGTCTTCCCGCAACACGTGATTCACAGTTGTGGTATCTCCCGTTGAAATAGCTGCTTTCAGGCTTGGGATATCTGCAAGCAAGATGGCAGTTTGACGAAGTTGACGAAAACGCACGTCCTGTATACGTTCAAAAACACGGCCTGCTTCACGAAAATTAGTATCAATATCCTGCCGAATACGTGATTCTAAAATCTGACTGGCACTGAATAATAAGATCAACACAGTGGTTAGAACCAATCCCACAAATCCTGCAAGTAACTTCCATCTTAGACTAAAGAATTGGTTCTTCATCATTTAGAAATTTAGTGTTAACGTACCAGTATCAATAGATTCTCCGTCAGAAACTTCAATAGGAATGGATCGTTCCTGATACCCCAAAGCAAATACTTTTAGCTGATATCGGCCGGGTTCAATATTATCTAAACTGAATATTTCTCCGCTCTTTACTTTCGTCCATGTAATAACATTGGGAGACATCACATAAATCGCGGCCCGCATATTAGAGTGAATGTCACAAAATACATCAACCACGCCTGCTTTATCAAAGGTTATATCCAGGTATTCACCTTTTGGCCTGCGGCCTACATCAAATCGTTTTACAGATGACAGGCTGAATACATTATGATAAACTGGGTCGGAATTTCGAATTCGTACAGCCCCATTTTGACGCACAGCCAGTAATGATGGCACAAAAGAAAGATCTTTTTGATCCAATACCACCGGTTCCTCAGGATTACTTGATGTAGAAACCGAAGTACTTTCCAACCATATTAATGCTGTCTTTTCCCCTGCTTCTTTTGAATTATTAGAACGCTGTGCCCTGCCGTATCTCCCCCGCATCTGTATGGTATTTTCATTTGAAGAAAGTAAAACCGTTCCCTTCACCGTGCTTAACTGAGAAGAGGCCTGACCCAAACAGTCCGTGAAAAGAAGTGACCATAACGCTAAAAAAAGTGCAACAAAGATTCCCTTCATGTAATCCGGGGTTTAATTTTGTTAATGACGTCGTTCAAGTATTGCCCTGATATAAATCAATCTACTAAAAATTAGCTACTGTTGTAATCGTGTACACAACATTCTGTTTCACTAACTGTAAAAGTATCAATAACCATTTGTTTTACATTATTTGGGATTCGAAGAATTTATTAGTTGTTTTAAACACGGAATAAGCCATTATATAATAAAGGGTCACTAATGCAAAAAACTACTATTATTTTAAAGCCTATAAAATGGTTCAAGATCAGTAATTACATTGCTTCAACTTTTGGGTTATTTCTTTTTGGGTACATCATTTATAATACTCTGTTTCAAACATCATCAGATCCTGCTTTCGTGATCTATCTGCTAAGCGGAGTCAGCATCATTGGGTCAATAGCTTGTTTAGTCACCATATTTACTCAGCACCAGCACCGTATTGTGTTGTATGAGGACAAGATTACAAAACACGGGTTTTTCGATAAGGAGATCAAATTCAGTGACATTGAAAAAGTCATTATACGTAAGGGTGGAGTTGAAATTCACGGGCAGGGCTTTTTGGAGACCATCAGCTTTGGGGATCTTCATCAAAGTTATGAAGCAGGCCGTGATTTTTTATCCAGAAAATTATCCTCTGACCTTGAAGTTGAAGTCAAAGGCCGGGAAAAATTTGTGAATCAATTTTTAGCAGTTGATGCATAGATATTGAATACAGCGAAAGCATTCTGCACTAAAAGTACCGGGAGTTGATATGGGTCTGAAACCCTGTTTCTATAAACAATCCCGATCATCCTGATTCCGTGTATACATCGTAGTTTTTTTAACCCTGCATTGTTATTGAAACCGCTAAAAATTTATAGACGAACCCATTCTCCACCATTATCTGAGGATTCCATGATAGCCCGAACAATTCGGATATCTTGCATCCCATCTTCACCCGGAACAATTGGAGCTTTATTTTCCTTGATGGCAAGTGCGTCATCATCCATTTGACGAGCCTGCTGATCCTTAGGATTAGCCCGTAGCTGAGTTCCGTCACTTGTTTCGCCTCGCACCCCGGAATATGATTGCATAGGTTGCAACCGATACCAACCTTCTGTAGCCTGAACATTCAGGTAATTCGTTGACTTCCCAAAACTGGTTTCCCCTACCGCTATTACACCGCCCGGAAACTCCAGTTCAAATTCTGTAAACTCATCCACTTCGCTATACATTTGTTCCCGCACCGACCACTGCCTTCCTCTAACTCTAACGGGCTCTTTGCCCATGGCATGTCGTGCTCCATTTATAGGATAAACTCCCATATCATATAAAGCGCCACCCCCTAATTCAGGGTCTGTTCGCCAGCTGTCTGATGAATGCGAACCACTATATCCTGCTCCTGTCTCGATACCTGTGATCTTTCCATAGGTTCCTTCATCACCGTAACGATTAATGGTTTGGGTATTTGGCTCATGCTGCATACGATAACCTACAGTTAGTTGTACCTTATTCTTATCAGCAGCATCAATAATGGATCTACATTCTTGTTCATCCATAGCCATGGGTTTTTCACACCAAACATGTTTCCCGGCTTCAGCTCCAATGATGGAATATTTGGCATGAAGCCCAGGTGGTGTAACCACATAAATGACATCAATATCTTCGTTGTTCGCAATTTGATGCATATTTTCATAGTTATATACATTTCCATCCGGAATATTATATCGGCGTTGCCATATAGGAATTTTAGAGGGCGTTCCCGTTACAATTCCCCTAAGCTCACAATGTTTTGTTTTCAAAAGTCCGGGTGCAAGCTGTCCCCCGGCATAACGGCCAAGACCCACCAGTGCTACTCCTAATTTTTCTTTCCTCTTTGGGATCAAAATGGAGGGAAAAGCAAACACCAACGAAGAACCGGCGATCAGGCTTCCGGTTTTTTTAAGAAAATCTTTTCTTGATAATTGATTGGACATCTTTGGACATTATTAAGTTACAATTTCAAAATAAATCTTGAATCAGCAGAATCAACTTATAAAAAATATGCACTACATTTTCTTAAATTAAACGGATTCATTTAAAGCAATAGGTATGAAAGTCGTTCAAAAAGAGGCCTTTTGGGTAATAGGATTTCAGGTTCAAGCTACTTATGATCAGCTTTGGAATAAAATGCCTGAAGCCTGGCAAGATTTCTATCAATCAGCACAGGATATCCCCAATAGAAAGAACGATATTTACATGGATATCAGTTTTGGTAAAAATCAGTATGGCATTTATACACAGTTCATTGGTGCTGAGATCACTGATCAGGAGGCAAAAGTCCCGAAAAACATGCAGAAAATTCAGATCTCAGCCAAAAAATATCTCCACCACACCCATGAAGGAGCATTGAAGCATATAGCGAATTCATTTCAGGAATTGTATGAACGTGCAAAAGAAAAAAATCTTCAAACCAGAGATTTTAAGCTGGATATTGGCTATAAACCGAATGAATCGGAGCGACCTCACGAACTTTTTATCGAAATCCTTTAAATATGGCTAACAAATACACCGTACCCGCCCAAACCCGAATTGGCCACATTCACCTTAAGGTCTCTAACTTGCAGCGCTCTCTGGAATTTTATTGTGAACTTCTCGGCTTTGAGTTGATCACAACCTATGGCAATCAGGCTGCATTTATTTCTGCCGGTGGATATCATCATCATATAGGATTAAATACCTGGCAAAGTAAAGGAGCTCCACCGGCACCAAAACGAAGCGCTGGTTTATTTCACACTGCGATTCTATATCCCACACGCAAGGATCTGGCTGAAATTCTGCAGCGGCTCATCGATGAAGAATATCCTATTTCCGGAGCTTCGGATCATGGTGTTTCAGAAGCCATTTACCTGGATGACCCCGATCAGAATGGAGTTGAATTATATTGGGACCGTCCCAAGGGCGAATGGCCCAAGAAAGAAGATGGGAGTATCGAAATGTTCACCCGGGCGCTGGACGTGGAAGGTCTGCTTCATGAACTTCATAAATAATTTACTGAATGATAATCCTGTGACCTTTATCTTATATAAAAAAACTAAAAGCAACTATCCTGCTATGTCAAAACTGATTCTATTTTTTTCAATTTTTACCTTTGGATTTACCTCAATAGCAAACGAGACCTTGCGCTGGGGGCAAATTGGACACCGGGCAACTGGTCACATTGCTGAACAATATCTAACCGATGAGGCTGCTGAGGAAGTCAAACGGGTTTTAGGGAATGAATCGCTTGCGGAAGTAAGCACATGGATGGATGAAGTCCGCTCAGATGGCGGCTATGACTATATGGCGCCTTGGCATTATGTTACAATTCCAGAAGGAGAAACCTATGAAACCGTTGAGAAAAACCCAGATGGCGATATTCTCTGGGCCATTGATAAAGTAGTCTCTGAGTTAAAGGAGGGCGGACTTTCACCTAAACAAGAAGCTGAGAACCTGAAAATATTGGTCCACCTGGTTGGAGATCTTCATCAGCCACTTCATGTGGGCAATGGTACCGACCGGGGCGGAAACGATGTACGTGTACAATGGTTTGGCGATAACTCAAATCTACATCGCGTTTGGGATAGTGAAATGATAGACAGCAAACAGCTCAGTTTTACTGAACTGTCCCGTTTTATTGATCACACTACTCCAGAACAAGTTACTGAATGGCAAAGTAGTTCAGTTTTAGATTGGGCCTATGAATCTCAAAGCCTCTTACCCCAGGTTTATGATATGCCCAATAATAACAGGCTGGGTTACGAATATAGTTATCAAAACTGGGATACGGTAGAAATTCGACTTTTAAAAGCAGGTGTTCGCCTCGCGGGCCTGATTAATGAAATTTATGGGTAGAGGTTGACGATATAATGATTGGTTGATAGGGTGCACATTAAGTTGGTTCAAGTGTCCGCTTGCGATAGTTAACTATATCACCCAATTACTATATTGCTTTCACATTTTATTTGGTATTGGTCAGAATTAAGGGGAACTTTGAGTTGCAAATTAAACACAAGGCGACATCGGTATTTTAAGTACAGTATTTATTTCCCTTCTCTGGTTTGTATAACTAACAATTAATTATTCGCAGCCGATTTTTGAAATGAAGTATGCGCTTCTTTTAGACATATAGTACACTGTGCCTGCGAGCAACACTTATATTATTATTATGGAATACGGTAAAGTAAAATGGTTTGATAGTCAAAAAGGATTTGGATTCATCAAACCGGACAATGGTGAGAAGGATATCTTCTTACACAGAAACAACATCGAAAACCTTGGTTTTAACGAAGGTATTGATGATGGTGAAGAAGTTGAATTTCAAGTAGAGGAAACTCCTAAAGGCCTTAGTGCTACAGAAGTATATATCCTTGAATGATATTCTCACTTTGAGAAACTAACAAAGCCTCTCAGATTAAATTCTGAGAGGCTTTTTTTATGCCTTTCATTTTTTTCGTTCAGTACTTGGCGGGTACGCCCTTTTCGGGAATGGAATTTCGGATAAATTCCCGAATATCTTCATTTGAAGTTGCCAGGTCTTCAGCTCTTAAATACATCATATGCCCACTTCGGTATCCTTTAAAAGTGAGCCGATCTCTTAATTTTCCACTTGGATCCAGATTCCACATGGTATATTTGGCATCAAAGTAAGTAGTTCCACCATCATAGTACCCCGACTGCACCAATACTTTTAGATATGGATTTTCTGCCATGGCCGAACGCAATTGCTCACCGGTATAATTTCGGTCTCTGTCCCAGGGATGAACCGGGCCAAAGGTCCAGTATTGAAGATCCGTTTCATAACCCAGGCCGTGGCGCAGATAGTGGTTAATAGCTGGTGTAAAAGCATGATTCCATGCCGTCAAAGCCGGGTCAAAATCATAACGCTCACCAGCATTTTCGCGATCAATACCTCTGTACCGAGAATCAAGCCGACCTACGGTAAGTTCCTCATCACGAAGTAATTCTTTCCAGAAAAAAGACGTAGAGATCCGCAAGTTTCGATCCAAAATAACCTGTTTTTCGATGCCGGAATAGTAGGATACTTTTTCGGCAATTTCTTCTTTTTTTGCATCATCTAAGAAGCCACCTTTTGCCAACGCCGGGATATACTCGTTGATCGTAAAATTCTCTACTTCTGGTAAAATTTCATCCAGATCTTTTTCCTGAAGTTCATTCTCCAGAGCATTATGATACCATGCCGTTGCAGTAAAATATGGAAGCGGCGTTGCGTCTTCCACCGGCCCGTCTCTGTCAATTCCCAACCCGGTTGGCGATACCAGTATCACTCCATTTAAATACATCCAATGAGACGATTGAAGTCGGTCTGCCAATCCTGAAACTCGTGTTGTGCCGTAACTCTCCCCGATCAAATACTTGGGAGAAGGCCATCGGTTTTCCCGATTTATGAATGTGTTGATCCAATCAGCCAGATATTCCACATCGGAATTGACCCCGAAGAATTCGCCCCGGTCGGTTTCTTCGTCAAGAATCCTGGAAAAAGCAACATTAACGGGATTCACAAAAACAATATCGGCTACATCCAAGATAGAATGCGGGTTATCTTCCACTCCGTAAGGTTGAATTGGAAATCCTTCATTATCGATCTTGAGTTTTTTAGGACCCGTATATCCAATGTGCATCCAAACAGAAGCAGAACCGGGCCCGCCGTTAAAAGAAAACACCAAAGGCCGTCGGGAATTATTTTCTATATCCGATCTTTCGTAATACGTATAAAACAAGGAAGCGATCGGTTTCCCATCCTCATTCCAAACCGGTTGATTTCCAACGGTTGTTGTATATGGCACACGTTTCCCTTTAATGGTAACCTCATGGTCGGTGGTATTGCTCCAATCAACTTTTGAAATTCGTTCAGCCATGTCCATGGCTTTATCCTTACTCTCCTGCTGTGCAATAGCAAAAGTGTTTACTCCAATTGCTGTTACAAGTGTAAGAAATGCTGTCAGCAGCGTTTTTGATAGATTCATAGAGTCTTAACCTATTTGAAATTACGATGCTATGTATTTACCAATTCTAAGACTAAATTTCTTGTGAAAATCAGTAAATAATTGGTCTTCTAATTCCGGGGCTCATCCACCGTAAGTTTATTATCAAGGCTAATGGAAATATACTTGAACAATGAATCTCTCTGAATGCCGATCTGTACCTTCCTTCCCTCTCTTTTTTGCAAATAATAGATCATTTCATTAAGGTTCATATCCGTTGCCCGCTCTCCATCAACATATTTAATGGCATCTCCGGCCTTAACACCTTTCTCGGCAGCTGGAGAATCTTCCCGAACTTCTGAAACTACATAAAATGGAATATTTGGAAACGGGGTATTTAACTCAATTCCACTCATGTTGTAGTTAAAATCGTCATCAAAATCCCTATTCTTTCGCAAATAAAGGGCACTGTTTGGATAGTGAAATATAACTTTGAATCGGCGTAATACTTCTCCCCCTAAACTCCCGTTTCGTTCGCCAACTCCTATAGCTTTCCGAATAGAAGTGCTATCAGGATATGCGATAATGGGGGTATTGAACTTCATCCCGCCTAATTCTATCTCTTGTGCTCTACCCAGGTACCCGTGTACTTTTCCACTTAACCCCACCCCGATCAATGTTTCTATTCTGCTTTCAGGTATCACAATTTCATCATGCGATAAGTGATACAACGAGAAGGCATTACTTGACCCACTGTCAATTATCAGCTTCAATGGCACTGCTTTTGACCCGGGCATATGCTTAAAAGACACCTCTACGTATGCCTTTTTTTCTTCTATCGAAATGGGAATTTTATGCCATTTGCGATGTTTTGGCAGATCCTTAAACTTTTGAACAAATGAGTCCGGGTGGTACAAAAGAATTTCTTTGGTTCGATAATTGACTTCAACTGCAAAATTTGAAAACAGGTCATACCCTATAAGACCATGTACATTTGTGCCCATAAATGATGAAAGGTTGAAGATATCTTCTTTCAAAAATAAGATATCCATATTCTTACCCGTTACCCTTTCGATATTCACATCATTACCGGCAGAAAAGTATGCCTCAATAGCTTCTCCAGCTCCCAAACCTGACAAGGTCACCGTTCTTGATCGTTCTACATAAATGCCCTCACCTGCGGGAATACTCGTGATCAATGTTTTTGAAACACCGGTATCTAATATAAACTTAAGTGGTTCAGATCCATTTATAGATGCCTCAATCACTACCAGATTATTGATCAATTCGAATGGAATCGTAATTCGATCATCAGCATCTCCTTCAATTTCAAATTCCACAAGTTCATTATTAAGGCCCTGACTGTCCTGTGCCGATACCTGTTCGTATAAAAATACGGCTAACAATGAAATTGATAGGGATATGAAAATACCTTGAATGAATTTAATGCTCATTCGCTTTCAAATTTTCTGGTTCTTCATTTATTATACCTTTACTCAATAATGGGTTTGAATAACGAATATTTTAGTAATCGAATTTGAACTAACACCAATAATTCCATTTTTACTACAGTTTATTTAAAAAAGATATAAAGATGCATCTATAAAATAACAGGGCTTTATTTGGAGTTCATTGTAATAAAGAAGATATTATTCGTGTTGCAAATGTATGGTAAGAATCAGTATTAGTCATTTCAGTTTAGTATTTGTTTCCCCTCTATAGTTTGTACAACTAACAATAATATCGTGGTACAACTGTGGTTTTCGAAAACGAAACACTGCAGGAATACTACACACAATACAACATTACATTATTATGGAATACGGTAAAATTAAATGGTTCGATGCGCAAAAAGGATTTGGGTTCATCGTACCGGACAACGGCGGAAAAGACATCTTTGTACACCGCAATAACATCGAGAACCTTGGATTTGAAGAGGGACTTGCTGACGGTGAAGAAGTTGAATTTGAAGTAGAGGAAACACCAAAAGGCTTAAGTGCTGTAGAGGTTTCAAGAGTAGGATAATTTACTATTCTTACCCTAAATTTTTAAAACCCTGCATATTATTTTATGCGGGGTTTTTTGTTTTTGGCCGTCAAGACACCTGATATGGATTCAACTACATTTGACATAATCTTAATTGGAGCTACCGGCTTCACGGGCAGCAGAGCGGTAGACTATCTTGCAAAAAACGCCCCTCAAAGCCTAAATTGGGGTATTGCTGCCAGAAATCCCGATAAATTAACTAAAGTTGCCGAAAAACATGGAATATCTGATGACCGCTGTTTCATAGTAGATACAATGAACAGAGATCAAGTTGAGGACGTCGCTAAACGGTCTGATATTATCATTACCACCGTTGGTCCGTTTTCTTTATACGGTGAAGAAGTCATTGCTGCATGTTCAAAATTCGGAACTCACTATTTAGATATTACAGGTGAAGTGGGTTTTATTAAAAAAATGAAGGATAAATACAATGAGCTGGCAAAAGAGAGTGGGGCTCTGATAATTCCCTTTTCCGGCTTTGACAGTGTTCCTGCAGAAATAGCCGCTTATTCTTTAAGTCAACATTTCATTGCTGCTAAAACATTAGATATTGAAGCTCACTATTCTATAAGCGGTGGTTTCAACGGTGGCACTATAGCTACCATGTTAAATAAGTTTGAGACCGGAGAATATAAAGAAATGCGTGACCCACGGTTATTGCTTGACGATAACCACCAGCAGATACATACCCCTGCAAACGAACAATTTCTGGGTTTTGATGGAAGGATCAACCGTTGGTCTGTCCCTTTTATCATGAGCAGTATTAATTCCAAAGTGGTTTACAAAACAGCCGAATGGATGGCTAAGCACAGAACTCCCTATGCTAAAAGTATTGCCTATAGTGAGCATTTGAATATGGGCCCCTGGTATAATCCCATTCCTTTTTTAGGAATTTCAATAGTTTTGATCAGCCTGCAACTTTTTGGGCCAAGAAAATGGTTTAGATCATTGATACAAAAAATAGCACCAGAACCAGGGGAAGGACCCACTGAGAAGCAGATTGAAAATGGTTTTTTTAATATGATAACCACAGCCCGCGATCATCAGGGAAAAACTGCTTCCATAAAGATCTCTTATCCTGGCGACCCGGGCAATAAATCCACAATTTTCTTTTTATGTGAAAGTGCTTTATTACTTGCCTCAGCTAACATAGAAAAAAAGGGATTTTTAACTCCTGTTTCAGCTTTTGAAGATCAACTAATTAGCCATTTAAAAACAAATGGGTTACATATTGAGCTACTTTTTAAATAATTGATGTTTAGCTGAAAGTCCGTACATTATATAGATCATCACTTCAAATAAGATATTATGGCTGTTAATACCGTTACTTTTAACAATAAGACCGATCAGGAATTTAGCAGAACTGTAAAGAAAAGAGTGAAGCAGTATTTTGAGGAAAATAATCTTTCTCAACATGCAAATGCTTCCATGGTACTGAAAACCATTTTTCTGCTAAGTATATATTTTGGGTCCTACGCTTTGATCATATCCGGTCAATTCTCGTTATCCATTATGTGGTTTCTAACTTTAGTGATGGGTATAGGTTTTGCAGGAATTGGTTTTTCTATTGGGCACGACTCACTTCACGGGGCATATTCATCAAATAACACAATAAATTATTTGTTAGGCCTCAGTTTTGACCTGGTAGGCGCAAATGGGTACATATGGAAAATCACACATAATATTATCCATCACACGTATACAAACATTCATGGGCATGATGAGGATCTTGAAGTGGCAGGCTTTATACGGCTTTCTCCCCACTCGGAATATAAACCGGTTCATCGATTTCAACATATCCTGGCATTTTTTGCTTATAGCTTTGCTACTTTTTTCTGGGTTTTTGTGAAAGATTATTGGTACTTCTTTAAAAGTCCTTTAGGCCCTTACGAAAATAAGAACCACCCATTAAAGGAGTGGGTTACCCTGATTGTAACTAAAATCATTTATTATGGATATACGCTGGTGCTTCCCATGCTTTTATTAGATATAACCTGGTATCAGCTCCTTATTGGTTTTATGACCCTGCATCTTACGGCAGGATTTATATTGGGGATCATCTTTCAGCTTGCCCATGTAGTGGAAGAGACCATGCATCCGGAACCGAATGAAGACAACATGATAGAAAACCACTGGGCAATTCATGAAATGATCACAACAAATAATTTTGCACGTGATAATAAGTTGCTATCATGGTATATCGGTGGGTTAAATTATCAGATCGAACATCATCTGTTTCCAAAAGTTTGTAGCATCCATTATCCTGAAGTAAGCAAAATTGTTGAAAAAACAGCAAAAGAGTTTGGCATTCCATATAACCATCATCCCACATTTAGGGAAGCGGTCGCCTCTCATTACCGCACACTTAAAAATTTTGGAAACCCTGACTTCGAATGGCAAAATTCTGCTCTTCAATAAAATTAATAGCAAAATTTCTTAGCTGATTTTACAGAGCTTTACGCCCTTATATCAATTTTTTTCAAACTGAAAATTCTTGATTGCTTACCATTGAGAAAACCTCAACCTGATAACAAACGAATGATGAACAGGTGTCTATTGGTGGTATCACTGTTTTTTGGCCTTTTAATTTCTGCCTGCACCCAACATGGCGATATAATGGAGGAGAATGTGGGGCGAATTATCAAATCATTAAGCTCTGATGAGCTCAAGGGCCGACATGCATTTGCCCCAGAAATCGATCAAGCTGCCGACTTTATTACTAATGAGTTCGAACGAATTGGTTTAAAACCTTTACCTGGAGAAGTAGATTTCCGACAGGCATTTACCGTCCATTCCATCAAACCATCCAGTGCAAATATCACGATTAATGGTAGTACTGTTAAAGAACAATCCTATTTTAACCTTCTAAAGGAAGAAAGTATTTCATGGAATAATTCAGGAGCCAAAGTAAATTATATAGCACAAGATGATAATTACCGAAAAAAATTTCGGGAATATATATCCAATGATGAGCACAATCTGATCGCGGTACATCAAGATCATGAAAAATGGTTTCAGCGATATAGATTTTACTTCCAGCGGTCCAATAGAAGCCTTGAACTTGGAAAAGACCCCAATGATGTATTCGTTTTAACTTCAAACGATATTAACTCCTATGATATTCAAGTTCAAAACGAGATAGAACCAATTTCACTATCGAATATAGCTGGTATGATCGAGGGTAGAAAAACAAATGAAATTGTCTTATACACTGCCCACTACGATCATATTGGTATTATTTCTCCGGTTGAAGAAGATTCAGTAGCGAATGGGGCCAATGATAATGCCTCTGGTGTAGCCGGTGTAATTGCTTTAGCCCAATATTTTAATACACAAAAAAAACCCGAACGGTCCATTTACTTTGTAGCCTTCACCGCCGAGGAACAAGGTGGTTACGGCTCCAAATATTTTGCGCAACAAGTTAATCCTGAACAGATCACCGCTATGATCAATATTGAGATGATCGGCAAGCCTGCGCTCGAAGGCCCAAATACGGGCTGGATCACCGGTTTTGAGCATTCTGACCTTGGCCAAATCATGCAAAAAAATTTAGCGGACAGTTCATTTATATTCTATCCGGACCCTTATCCCAAACAAAATTTATTTTTTCTTTCTGACAATGCACCTTTTGCAATGATGGGAATACCCGCACATTCTATAAGTACAACTCCCATAGATGTAGATCAGGATTATCATCGAGTAACAGACGAATTTAACAGCCTTGATATTGAACACACCACCAATACAATACAGGCTATTGCTAATGGAACTCAAGGAATTATTTACGGTAAACACACTCCTCAACGCATTGATCCAGAAAGTATCCAATAAAATAAATAGAAAATAGGCGGTACTGCTTACCCTATACCATACCACTGCTGTGTAATTCCATGAATGGTTCCTCTTGATTGAACGAGTGCCTTGCAGTCAATCCCGATCACTTTTCTACCCGTAAAATATTTAGCAACCATTTCCATTGCCATTTGATCGTATTTGTGATCAAAAAGGGGAAATAATACCACCCCATTTGCAACATAAAAGTTAGCATAACTTGCTGTAGGTTTGCCATGGGATTGCACATTTAATAGGTCGTAGCCAACCTCAGGGCTTGGAAGAACCTCAACATGAAGCTTTTTACCATTTTCGATCCTAATTGAGCCTAAAACGTCCAGGTTTGCCTGCCATTTTTTACTCGAAATTTCCCCTGCCTCTTTTCCACTCACCAAAACCGTATCCTTACTGATCCAACGTGCAATGTTGTCAATATGACCAAGGCTTTTATCCGTCCCTGTATGATCTTGAAGCCAAATGACCTGATTGACCCCTAAATAGCGATGAAAGTTTTTCTCCAGCTCTTTTCTCAGATCAGCTTCTTCTTTTTTATTACTACTAATCAGGGAACTTGAAACCAGTGCTGCACCTGCACCATTTACATCAAAATAACCGCCTCCAAATGGTAATAGCGCCTTAATATGGTCCAAATTATACCTCTGCGCGATGTATTTTGGTATTAAAATATCATCGCTATTCGTTTGACTTATTTCTGATGAATCAAACCGTGTTGGTTCCACCCATCCGATTATCACAAATTGACTTCCCGACTTCACAAAAGTAGGCCCGTGATCTCTGCACCATATATTTTCTATTTTTTGCTGGTGTATAGTTATTCGATCCAAGTCCACTGCCCTGCCCGAAAGTCTTTGCATTACCTTGTTACGGGTTTCTAAATTTTTAACAAATAGATGAATTGGTTCATAAAAGTGTAATTCCTCAATTATTTTGCAATAAATCTCTTCTACCTCTTTTAGTAAGGCATCTTTTGGGAATTCTTGTGAGGATGGCCAATGCATTTGAGTGGCCCAGTGACGATGCCATTCCGCCGGCATCATAAGATGTTCTTCGATATTCATTTATAGAATAGTCTGAGGTATAAATAATTACCTTCCGTAATTACGGTAAGAACTAATTAATTCACCTATTATCAGGTTTTTATTCAGATCTAAAGGGATTGATTCAACATGTGATTGAATCATTGGACAATGTAGAGAAAGTCTTGAGCAAATATACCTTTATTATAATCCTTTTGAAGGTTCCCAATTTACTTGAATTCCATTTCATACGCTCTCATTATATGAGGTTTTCAAAAGTTTATCCTGTTGTGTAAGCTCGCACAGTAACAACCACTATTTTTGAAGTTTTATGATATGGGTGAGAAATTAGTTCAGGCAATCATCTTTTAGACCCTAAATAATTCAATCTATTTGTAATTTAATTAACCATATTTAGGGAAAAAAATCATTGCACATTACTTAAAAAAGCGCTTCCATAGTTTTACGTAAATGCTTTCATTTTTTATTCGACAAGCTTTCTCTGGTACATATTCATTCAGCTTATGCTTACCTTTTTTACTCTGAAAATTTCAATTACAAATTAGCTATGAGTGTAGATTATAAGACCCACCCTATGAGTAATATCGGGCTTGAATATCTCGGTTTAGAATCCAATGAAAATGTATTCTGGAACCTCTCTCCTGCTGAACTCTATGAGCAGGCCATCGTACGAAATGAAGCCATTTTAACGAAAGATCATGCATTACGAGTTTTAACTGGAAAATACACAGGTCGCTCACCCAAAGATAAATTCATTGTTGACCAACCGGCCATTCATGATGACATCGATTGGGGGGAGATCAACCAACCTATTTCTGAAGAAGTCTTTGATCGTCTTTTTGATAAGACCGTTCGGTATTTAAAAGACAAAGACCTGTTTGTTAAGGATCTATTTTGTGGTGCAGATAAAAATAACAGGTTAAATGTTCGTGTTGTAAGTGAAGCCGCCTATCATGGATTATTTTCTCATAATATGTTCATTAATCCCACCGATGAGGAATTGAAAACACTTGAACCTGAATTTACCGTTCTTGCAGCTCCTCACCTAAAGGCTGATCCTGAAACAGATGGAACGCGTTCCAGTACTTTTATCCTGTGTAATTTTGAAAAGAAATTGATTTTAATTGGCGGGACTTTATACTCTGGCGAAGTGAAGAAAGGGATTTTCTCAGTGATGAATTATCTATTGCCAAAGAAGGGAGTTATGGCCATGCATTGTTCGGCCAACCATGATGAAAATGGGAAAACAGCAGTATTTTTTGGCCTTTCTGGAACCGGAAAAACCACGCTTTCCGCTGATCCGGAGAAAACACTTATCGGCGATGATGAACATGGCTGGAGTGATGAAGGAACATTTAATTTTGAGGGAGGATGCTACGCCAAAACCATCAATCTCTCCAAAGAGAATGAGCCTTTGATCTATGCGACCACTAAAATGCCGGGTACTATCCTGGAAAATGTAGTCCTGGACCAAAACAGAGAACCGAATTTTGATGATGTGAGTTTGACTCAAAATACTCGTTGCGCATACCCACTGGAGTTTATACCCAATGCAAGCAAAACTGGGAAAGGCGGTCACCCTGAAAATATTATATTTCTTACTTGTGATGCTTTCGGAGTGCTCCCTCCGATCTCTAAATTGTCTCCCTCTCAAGCTATGTACCATTTCATAAGTGGGTATACGGCAAAAGTAGCTGGGACTGAACGTGGGGTTACAGAACCACAAGCTACTTTTTCGGCATGTTTTGGGTCTCCTTTTATGCCACTACATCCTACGGTGTACGCTGAATTGTTGGCAACTAAGATCCGTAAGCATGGATCCAGAGTATGGCTTGTAAATACCGGTTGGACAGGAGGTCCATACGGTGAAGGACACCGGATGAAGTTGTCGCACACCCGGAAAATGCTTAGCGAAGCATTGGCTGGAAATCTTGATGATGTGGAATTTAGTACCGACCCCACTTTCGGTGTTCAAATACCTGCCGCGGTAAAGGGTGTTCCCTCTGATGTACTATTTCCGAAAAATACATGGAAGGATAAAAGTGCCTTTGATGCCAAAGCCAAGAAGCTGGCGGAAATGTTTATCCGGAATTTTAAGCAGTTCGAAGATGAAGCAAGTGAAGAGTTGCTGGAAGCTGCACCCAAAGTGCCGGTGAATACCTAAACCATTTTTATAGAGTGAGTGATGATAAAAGCCGGATTGTTGCATAAACTTTCCGGCTTTTTTCACATTTCCTGATTTTTATTTTATTGATTCTCGAAATACTCGTCTAAATAAATTTTAAAGCTTCCTTCACTAACCTCGAAAAGGACTCTT
>JAVLBT010000159.1:0-6733 GCA_031580945.1 Gracilimonas sp. | reverse complement strand
CCCACGATTGAAACAGAGCTGTTGGAAGGGGCTCGGCATTGCCCGCCCACAAATGATGAATTCAGAAAATGGCTGACTCAGCGGCTGGTGGATTTTTTGAAGGAATGAATTGAGCTGTTAAAAAGGACCAATTTGCCAAATATTCAAATTTTGGGTAGATAGTATCAAGGCCTTTAAAAGGGCATAAAAGTATTCTCGGTTTAAACAGTGATTTAATGAATGGCTTTAAACAACTATATCCTTCTTTAAAATTTACTTCCGGAGGATCGCTCTCCAAAAACAGGGAGAAAATATTTAAAGCATTTTGTGCACTTTGGCTCATTATTGCCTTTTTGGAGTTTGGACAAGATTATATTCGTTCGATATTGCAGGGCACCACATTTCACATTGGAGAGTCGCTTTCCTATAAACTATTCTGGCCACTATTTATACCATTCTTTATGGTATTGGATATTTCGGTCAATAAGATAGGAGAACGCACAAAAGGAGCCTTATATCTGGTTTTGGTTATTATTCAGGCACTCTTTATTACACTCATTCATCTGGTTACTTTTTCATTAGTACTGTATGGGTTTTCTATTCTTTTTCATGACAATCCAATGACTTTGTTGTTTGTACTATATGAAAAATTATCAACCCGGTTGTATATCGCTCTGTCGATTTATAGTGCACTTTCTGGCATAGCTGTGTATGTAAAACACCGCCGGTCACAGCAAAAAAGTCAGAGTGAAGAAAAGCCGAAAACGATCACGGTAAAAAAAGGGAAGAGTTCAGTGTTTGTTGATATAGATGAGATCAAGTGGATAAATTCGGATGGCGCGTATCTCGATATTTATACGACCCATAAAAAACACGTGGTGCTGGACAGCTTAAAAAGTATCATCAAAACCTTGCCTTCAAAATTTAAGCGTATTCATAAATCCACCATTGTAAATATCGAATGGATCAAAAAATTAGAGTCCAGGGGAAATGGTGATTATGATGTAATATTGGATGATGGCCACCAGCTGCGCCTCAGTAGAAACTACACAAAAGAACTAAGAGGAAACCTGCTGTAGTCATTTAACTCATCTTGTGGTATAGATCACTCGGTTTGTGCCTTTTAGCTCCAAAAAGCCTTTCTGAATATATAGATTAGCGTAGAAGCAGTTTAGATTTTAACGTTAACGAATCCGGTCTTCATGCTGAATTTAAAATATCTTATTCCATTTCTGATTCTATTTCTCTGTTCATGCTCTGGCTTTGCCCAAAAGAAAACAATTGAAAACGCCCGGCTTGTGGGCGGGCCATGCCAGGGCTGTGAAGCTGTTCTTGATTTCGGTGACCGAAGCCTTTCCGCTACAGATACTCTTCCGGAGTTTGATAAAACTGAGCCAAAGATCAAACTGACCGGGACGATCTATGAAAGTGATGGGGTTACTCCGGCTGAAGGTGTGGTTTTATTCATTCATCAGACCAACCGTGATGGTGTTTACCCAACTACTGGAAATGAATCGGGATGGGAGAAGAACTATGGTTATATCCATGGCTGGGTACAAACCGGAGCTGATGGCAGGTACACCTTTTATACGTTCAGGCCCGGATCTTATGGCCGCACAGCCGCTCATATTCATCCAATCATTTTAGAACCGAATGGAAAATACTATTGGGTTGATGCCTACTTCTTTGAGGATGATCCTAAGCTAACGAGTGATCATACAAACACAAGCCGACCACGGGGAGGAAGTAATGGAGTGCTTTCATTAAGCAAAGATGAGGGCATCATGGTAGGAAAGCGGGATTTTATCCTCGGTAAAAATATTCAGAACTATGAATAAACGGATCTCTTTTATCATTGTGGTATGTGTTTTATTAATTGGCTGGAATGATAGGTCAGCCTTGTCAAAAGTGAATATGCAAGTACATAGGGACACTACCGACATAGTCAAAATTCCAATAGATATTGATGAGTCAAATGTAAACTGGAGAGGGACTGAGATGTGGGGCTCAAGTAGCCACGAAGGCACAATTAATTTAAATGAAGGCTATCTTGAGATTTCAGAAGGACTACTTTCGGGCGGATATTTTCAAATTGATATGCATTCAATAACCGTTACGGATATCCCTAAATCGGATCCTATTCCAAGAAGAAATCTTACTGAACATCTCAAAAGTGAAGACTTTTTTCTGGTAGAAAAATATCCAACCGCTGAATTCAACATAACAGATACCAGATCAATAGAAGAGAATAGCATCAAAGTTACTGGGGACCTTACGATTCGGGATGTTTCGAGGCCTATTTCATTCACTGCATTACAGGATCAGGAAGATGATTCAGTATTAACGTTCCA
Source organism: Gracilimonas sp. (assembly GCA_031580945.1). Classification (GTDB taxonomy): domain Bacteria; phylum Bacteroidota; class Rhodothermia; order Balneolales; family Balneolaceae; genus Gracilimonas. Next base: position 4,403 of record JAVLBT010000159.1, on the reverse strand, counting down.
AGCCATAATTTCAATTAATCGTTTTGATTGGAATATTTCATATCAGGGCGGTTATCTGGAAAGGCTATCAAGTATCCTGGATAATAATCTGGTGGATGAGGAGATTGTCATCTCAGTGCAGATTGTAACTAAGAACTAATCACAGAGTATAAATACTTACTTCATCGAGCGTATTAGCACGTCTAACCAAAAGAAAAGACTATTTTTCTAAGTAAATTGATAGCTAATTTTCTTTACTATGACAAAAGAACGTTCATGATTTAAAATTTATGAGTAGATGAAGAAGTTTAAAAAAGGAGAAATAATACAGTATCAGGGCGACGTCAATACGAAAGTATATTATGTTGAGGCTGGGTTATTGCGTAGTTATACCATAGATGAAAATGGGAAGGAGCATATTTTCATGTTTGCTCCTGAGGGCTGGATTGTTGCAGATTCTTTACCGCCAGATAGTCCTTGTGAATTATTCATTGATGCTTTGGAGGATTCAATGGTAAAAGTTGTAGAGAAAGAAGATGATACTATTGAACACAATGAATCTAAATTAATAAAGCGAATTTCCGTATTACAGAAACGCATCATTATGTTACTAAGCTCATCTGCTACAGAGCGTTACGAATATTTTTTAGATACTTATCCAAATATATCACAGCGTATTCCTCAAAAGATGATCGCTTCCTTCATTGGAATTACACCTCAAGCATTAAGTACACTCAGAAACGAAAAAGCTTCCCGAAATTAACTAAGAATCTATTTTTGATTTCTTAATGTAGATGAATGTGCTATAGCTGAGAATTTCAGATTTTTGTGTGAATTAAATTTCTTCACAACAAATTCTATGAATCAATGAATATTGCAATTTGGATTCTTCAGGTACTTATGGCTCTCATGTTTATGATGGCAGGATCTATGAAAATCCTGCAGCCAAAAGATCAGCTCAAGGAAAAAGTGGGGGATTGGGTAGATGACTTTTCAGCTATAAGTATCAAGTCAATAGGAGTTCTGGAGGTATTTGGTGCTTTAGGGCTTGTGCTACCGATGATCCTCAATATTCTGCCAGTATTAACGATCTGGGCAGCATCTGGCTTAGCTATGACAATGATTGGGGCAATCGTCCTTCACATAAGCCGTAAAGAATACAAAATGCTGATTACCAATTTCGTACTGTTGATTCTTGTGTCAACAATTGCGATCGGAAGATTAATAATTGCTCCCGTTTAATAATAACCATGTTAAAAATTGAACCATGAAAAACGCACATTTATTTAAACTCTCATCTGTACTATGGTTTATATGGGGAGCAGTACATATCCTGGCTGGTGTAATGACGATATATTTTATCATTTCAGGAGACATTTCTTCCGCAGTTAGTGGAATTGCTGATGCCGTTGACCCAGCTTCTTTGGAAGCGAATTATCCTGATGCTGCAGGTGCGGTTATTGGGCAACATGGTTTTAATTTACTTTGGATAGGAATCGTTACACTTATTTCTGCGATCTATATCTGGAAAGGAAATAAATATGCAATAATATTGGCTGCCATTACTGGAGGCTTAGCTGATGTTGGCTATTTTCTATTTCTTGATCTGGGAGGATTTGTCCATTTTGTTCCAGGTACAATTATGACGCTTATTTCTGCATCCGCAATTATATTGAGCATTTATGGTTATTTGAAGGATCAGAAAAAAGATTCGATATAATAAAGCTGACCTGAAGAAATGCTTAAGATTCTAAATACATTTTACTGCTTCCAGAAAGCAGGGGAGAAAATGATCAGCACTGTGAATATTTCAAGTCGTCCCACCATCATAAGTATTATAAGTACCCATTTCCCAAGGTAGGGCAGTCCGGCGAAGTTTTCAGTAGGACCAAATTCACCCCAGCCCGGTCCGATGTTCCCGATAGCTGCTATACTTGCTCCGATAGAAGAAAGGATGTCGTACCCAAATAAACTGATAATGAAAGCTCCCAGAGCAAATATGAAGATATAGAGGATGAAGAAGCTCAAAACCGTCTGCTGAATATTTCGGTCAATAGCCTGGTCACCAATACGAACCGGCAGGATGGCTTTTGGGTGCATGATCTGTTTGATCTCCCGGGCTGTATTTCGGATCAGGATCATCCAGCGGATCATCTTTATACCTCCGCCTGTAGAGCCTGCACAACCGCCCGTAAAAAATAGCAGAAATAAGAAAAAAGCTCCTATGGAATTCCACACCTCATAGTTATCTGTACCAAAGCCGGTGGTAGTGACAATAGCAAGTACCTGAAAAGCGCCATAACGTAATGCATCAAATATCGAATATTGGTCGATAATAAATAACGAACCCGAAATAACAACAATCCCGATACCAATAACCAGAGTATAAAAACGGATTTCCCTGTTACTGAAGAAAGATCGAATATCACCCCTCAACAGGCGAAAATGCATTGCAAAGTTGATACCTGCTATGAACATAAAAATGATGATCACCCAGTCAATATATGAAGAGTTGAACGCTTCAATACTGGCGTTTTTGGTAGAAAATCCACCGGTAGCCATGGTTGAAAAAGCGTGATTTAATGCTTCAAACCAATCCATGGATGGGTGAATCCAGAGGAGTAGAAATTCAAGAAAAGTGAAAGCAACGTAAACACCCCATAATAATTTTGCGGTTTCCTGAACACGTGGTGTCAATTTATCGGTGGTAGGACCCGGAGACTCGGCCTGAAAAAGCTGCATTCCTCCAATACCCAATAATGGCAAGATTGCAAGCGAGAGAACGATGATTCCCATTCCGCCCAGCCAGTGGGCCAATGAACGCCAAAATAGAAAGCTTTTTGGAATTTCTTCGATCTGTGGATTTTGAAAACCGCTGGAGGTCTCCCCACCTAATATTGTAGAACCGGTGGTAGTTAAGGCACTCATGGTCTCAAAAACGGCATCCGTAAAGGAAGGGAGAATGCCGGATATCACAAATGGAAGAGCCCCCACTAAAGACAGCGATAACCAGGTTCCGCTCACGATCAGGAAACCTTCGCGAATCCTGACTTCCTGATTCGATTTAAATAAATACCACAGTAAGCCACCCACTACATATGCTATTGCAGCGGAGGATAAAAATGCGTGCCAAGTTTCCTCTCCATAAATAAGATCAACGACAGCAGGAAGTATTAAAGCAAAACCCAGAAAAAAGATAAATGCACCCAGCACACCTAAGACAACAGAAATGTTGATGCTTGCTCTGGGTGAGGCATTGTTTCCAAATAAAGCCATCACTGAAAGAACTTGGTTACTTTATCAACCACAGACGGTAAGCAAAAAACGATCACTCGGTCATTGGGCTGAATCTGCGTTTCACCGGTGGCTATTTTTGCAGATCCATCACATAGAATGCCTCCAATGAGACAGCCATCGGGTAGTGATAGTTTTTTAATGGTTTTTTTGGTGATTTTGGAGTTTTCAGTGGCTTGTAGTTCAACGACTTCAGCCTTTATTCCCCGAAGTTCTGTGACTGATATCACTCTACCACGGCGCACGTAGCGGTGAATCTCATTCGAAGCAGCGCCCTTTTTATTGATCACAGCATCAAGTCCAATGGTTTGGGCAAGTGGTATAAAATCAGGTTTCGAGACCAGTGCAACGGTTTTATTGACTTCAAGGTGCTTGGCTAACAAACAGGAAATAATATTGGATTCTTCATCATCAGTAACAGCTATAAAAGCATCCATATCGTTAATGCCTTCAGTTGCTAACAGGTCAGGGTCAGTGGGATTTCCATGTAGAACCATAACGTCTTTTAATTCAATAGCCAATTCTTCTGCCGTATCGTAGTCTGGTTCTATGAGCTTTATAGACCAATTTTTGGTCTTGTCTGCACAAAGCAGTCGTGCGATCATTGGTCCCATTCCAGAACCACCGGCAATCATCACGGAATTGATCTCTGTTTCTTTTTTTCCGGTAGTTTTAACGATCGCATTAATGTCGTTGGTTTTAGCCAGAATAAAGATTTGATCGTAATTCTGAAATTTAACAGCACCTTTAGGAATAATAGTTCTTCCCCGCCGGCCTATGGCCACCACCCGGAAGGTAAGGTCAGAATGTTGTGAAGCATATTGATGGAGATTTATATTAATCAGTGGAGAATCTTTTTCAAGCCTTATGCCGATCAATTGCATTTTTTCATTGGCAAGATTGATGACGTCACTGGCAGAAGATCGTTTTAATAGCTGTGCGATTTCCTGAGAGGCACTTAATTCGGGGTGGATCATGACGTCGATCCCAAGGTCAGAAGGAGTGAGTGGGGCATCTTTCTCGGAAAATTCATCACTCCGAATACGGGCGATCACCATTTTTGCTCCTAATCTCTTGCCGATCATCCCGGAGATCATGTTCACTTCATCAATGCTGGTAACAGAAATCAG
>JAVLBT010000158.1:0-6960 GCA_031580945.1 Gracilimonas sp. | reverse complement strand
GGAAAAGATCGAGAATGAAAAGAAGGTGATCACGGAATATGCCAAGGATATTGAAAGCGGGCAGGAGGACCTTGAAGAACTCACAGAACTCCTGGAGTCGAGTCGAAATAAGCTGAATAGCTATGACGACGAGATGGAGAAATCGCGACAAGCACTTGAAGATTCCAAGAAGAAATATGGACAGATTCAGCAGCAGTATAATCGCGAACGAAGCGAATTGTATGAAATTGAAGTGGAGCTGAGTGCAGGCAATAATGAACTGAATCAGCTGCAGACCAAACGGATCAAAATTGAAAGTCGGCTGGAGAATACGGAAGGCGACCTCGCACGTATTGATGATGAAATAACCGACCTGAATGACGAGATCGATAACATGAATGGTGAGCAAGGGCTCATTGAAAAGAAACTCGATACCTTGGTTGTAAATCGGGATGAACTGGAGGAAGAGCTCGAAACCGCCCGGGAAAAACGAGAGCAGTTTGGTGAAAAGCAAAATGAGATCAAGGACGAATAACGATCGCTTCAGAGTAAAAAAGAATCGCTGGAATCTGAGATCCGACTGATGAATGATCTCGCCGCTTCCAACGAAGCATTTCCCGGAAGCGTAAAATTTCTGATCGAAAATCATCGCTTTGATTTCAAAGACATGACCACTGTTTCGGAGATCTTTGATACCGATCAGAAACATGCGGTGGCACTGGAATCGGTACTGGGCGATATGCTGAATTTTGTAGTCGTTAAAACGCTGGATGAAGCTCAGCGAGCAGCCAAAATTCTCAAAGAAAATGACAAAGGCCGAGCTACTTTCATTCCTTTAGACCAATTAGCTGCCACTTATCCGGTAAAAGATGGAAGCCTCTTTGATGAAGTGAAATCGAAGCGGGATTATTCGGCCCTGAAACAACTGTTGCTTGGGAATGTCCTTATTTTTGATTCTGTAAGGGAAGCCTATAAAGGCACCAAAGGACAGGCTGATGCAGTTGGAGTAACCTTCGATGGTGAAGTGGTCACCGATAACAAATTCTTCCAAAGCGGAAGTAAGAGTAAAAATGCGGGCATCCGGGTTGGGCTGAAGGACAAGATCGAGAAACTGGAGAAAGAGGAAGCCAAAGTTTCCAAAGAGATCAGCAAGCTGGAAGACTACCTGCAGCAGATCGTGGAAAAATACGAGAAGCTCGACATCAGTACGCTTTCCCAGATGCTGAAAGAAAAGGAACAGGAAGTCCGCCGCCTTGAGCAGCAACAACAGAGCCTGAGCTCAAAAGTGTCGGTGTATCAGAAGAATATTGGTGAGTTGGTAAATCGTAAAGATCACCTGAAAAGCAGTGAAGGCACAGCACAGGAAGAACTCAATTCCATTCAGCCTAAACAGAAGGAATTACAGCAGAAGATGCTGGAACTGGATGAGAAGCAGCAGGAGAAAAAAGAATTGCTGGAAACACTGGAAGATGAGCGCTCCATAGCTCAAAGTCGCTATAACGATACGCAGTTGAAGCACCAAGACCTTAAAAATAAAGTCGATAACCTGGAGCGCGATGTGCAACGCGCCGAGACCGGTATTCAGAATGTGAAGAAGCGGATCGAAAACCGCACGCAGCTCACCGAAGAAAGTAAGGAGCGTATTGAAGAACTGACTGCCAAAACCAAAGAGCTTCAGGAGATCATCACTGTAAAAAGCGAGGAAAAGAAAAAAGCCGATGAAGCCCTTGAAAAGGCTGAAGAAACAGCGGCCAAACAGCGTGGAAAGATCAACGAGATCGAGAAAGAGTTAAAGGAAGTCCGCCGTAAAAAAGAAGTGAATATGGAGCTCGTCCATCACTTGGATATGGCCCGGGAAAAAATGGAAATGCAGTCGCAGGCACTTTCTGATCACATTTGGGAAACTTATGGCATCTTGATGAAACAGGTAACCGGTGAACTTCCCGAAGATAAAACGCCGGAAGAGGCCAAAGAGCGCATCAACTGGTTAAAGCAGAAATTGAATCGCATTGGGGAAGTGAATCCACTGGCTATTGAGGAGTATAAAGAAGAAAAAGAACGACTCGATTTCTATGAAGAACAGATCAATGACCTGGAAGAAGCAGAAGAACAACTGCTTGAGACCATTGACGAGATCAACGAAACGGCCACCGAGCGATTTAATACGACCTTTGAGAAGATCCGAACGAATTTTCAGCAGGTTTTTAAAACGCTGTTTGAGGAAGATGACTATTGTGATCTACTGATAGAACAGGATGTGGAAGATCCGCTGGAAGCTCGGATTGAGATCAAAGCGCAGCCTCGCGGAAAACGTCCATCTGGTATTTCACAACTTTCCGGTGGAGAGAAAACACTGACAGCCATCGCCCTTCTTTTTGCGATCTATTTGGTAAAACCATCACCATTTTGTGTGTTGGATGAGGTGGACGCTCCGCTGGATGATGCCAACATTGAACGCTTCGCCAAGATGATCAAGAACTTCAGTGAAAAAACGCAGTTCATCATCATTACCCACAACAAAAAGACCATGAGTAAGGCCGAGATGATGTATGGAGTGACCATGCCGGATACCGGTATTTCGAGATTGGTTGGGGTGAAATTGGATGAAGTGGAGGATGTGCTCTAAAGAATATTGAATATTCAATAAGGAACATTGAAGTAAGAACTTTTCTTGACTGACTCGCTCTTGCGCTCTGCGTTGGAGCGGATGGTGGGCAGCCTCAATTCTTAATCTTAACCCTTTCAAGGTTACATCGAGTCATATTGCAATGTATTCCAAGTAACCCTGGAAGGGTTGAAAGAGGGCAATTGTATTAAGACTCGTTGCGAAGGTCATCCTTCGCAATGCAATCCAGGAAGCTCCGGCTTCGAGCTCCAAAAAACTAGCTCATTTCTTATCAAAACTTAATTCCATTTGCAACCAACACCTCTCCCGGTTAAAGCCTTCCGAGCATTCGCAGCCTCAAGGAGAGACTATTCTTATCAGAAATAATTTCTGATACCCTAACGAATTATGAGTTAGAATTCTACACTAAGTAGTCCTCCCTTGAGGGAGGTGCCATATTTTGACACCTCAAAATATGCGGAGGGTGCCTGTGGCCATCAGCAGGAAATGTATGCCCAAAAATAATATATTCTTTATCATCAACATCCCTAACAATTAATCAGCAACAACTGATTAATTGATCTCCTTCAAAGGGAGACTTTTTCTATATAACCAATGAAATCATGAAACTTCGCTTCCTGACTATTGCTTTACTACCAATTCTTCTGTTCTCCTGCGAGCCACAAAATGAAGAGCCTACATTCGAATCACTCCCGCTTTCAGCCCAAACTATTTCTTTGTTTGGAGATACGCTAAAAACGGCTCCTCAAACTTTACCAGAACGACTCCAAATTCGAATCGACTCTCTGAGTGCAGAAGCATTAGAAGCAGACAGGATGGTGGATCACCTGATCTGGGAAGCACGACAAATGGCGTATGAAAGCGATTATAGGCAGGCCGTTCAGTTGTTTACAGATGCCATCGAGCAGTTTCCTAAAGAACCCAGATTATATCGACATCGTGGGCATCGATATATCACACTTCGAGCTTTCGATTTAGCTATTAAGGACCTCCAGAAAGCAGTGCGTTTGTTTGAAGGAGAACAGGATCTCATCGAGAAGGATGGGCTTCCCAATGAACAAAATATACCGCTCAGCACACTTCAAACGAATACATGGTATCATTTAGGATTAGCTCATTATCTGAAAGGAGAATACGAGCAAGCCAACCTTGCCTATGAAAACGGACTTCAGGTTTCTGACAACAACGATATGACCGTTGCTTTCACCTACTGGAAATATATGACGCTACGGAAATTAGGGCGTGACGTGGAGGCCGGGAATCTTTTGGGGACTATCTCAGCAAACATGGAGCTGATCGAAAATACCAGCTACCATGAGCTAATTATGGTTTTTAAAGGCATATTCACCCCTGAAGAACTATTATCTCAAGAAAACTCGGAATTGGATAATGCCACCTTAGGCTATGGACTTGGTTTCTGGCACGACATAAACGGAAGAAATGAACGCGCGGCAAGAATCTGGCGGCAAGTTTATGATTCCGGGAATTGGGCGGCTTTTGGATACATAGCAAGTGAGGCTGAACTATCGGATTAGTGTTACAGTTTGAAGGTGTTATGGTGTTAAGGTTTCTTCATAAATCAAACCATTAACACCGTAACACTATAAAGACTGGTCCACATCTTCCCAGATGTCTTCAACGTGTTCGAGGCCAATGGAAAGGCGAATGAGTCCCTGGGTAATGCCAACATTCTGGCGTTCTTCTTCGGATAGTTTTGAATGGGTAGTTGAAGCCGGATGCGTAGCGATCGTTCGAGAATCGCCAAGGTTGGCCGTCAAAGAAAGCATCTTCAATGAATCCAGGAAATTTTGCCCGGCTTTCAGTCCGCCTTTAATCCCAAATGTTACAATCCCCCCGCCCATGGTCATTTGTTTTTGAGCTGTTTCGAAAGCAGGATGATCTTTAAGAAACGGGTATTTAACCCACTCTACCTTATCCTGTTCTTGCAGGCGTTTAGCTATTTCGAAGGCCGTTTGAGAATGCCGCTCCATACGGATCTGTAAGGTTTCCAGGCTTTTGGATAACATCCACGCATTAAAAGGGGAAAGACAAGGTCCTGAGTGACGAGCAAAAGCCTCGATCTCATCAATCAGTTCTTGTTTTCCTACAATGGCTCCGCCCAAACCGCGACCTTGTCCGTCAATGTATTTGGTAGCTGAATGAATTACCAGTTCGGCCCCAAACTTGATCGGATTTTGGATGATGGGCGTGGTAAAACAATTATCTACTACATAGATCAGGTTATGTTTTTTCGCGATCTCACTCGCTTTTTCCAAATCAATAATATCCAGCGCAGGATTCGAGGGGGTCTCCAAGTACAAGATCTTTGTTTTTGGGGTGATGGCTGCTTCCCATTCTTCCAAATTTGTGGCGGACACATAATTCGTCTTGATATTCCACTTTGGAAAGATCTGCGTAAACAGTTTATGGGTTGAGCCGAAAACAGAACGGGAGGCAAGCACTTCATCACCTGCATCTAATAACGCGGCAAAAGTAGAAAAAACGGCAGCCATTCCTGAAGCTGTTGCCCAGCCAGCTTCCGCGCCTTCCAGCATCGCCATTTTATCAACGAATTCATCCACGGTGGGGTTGGAATAGCGGCTGTACACATTGCCTTCCTCTTCCCCTGCAAACATGGCCCGCATGTGCTCTGCATTTTCGAACACATAGCTTGAGGTCATGTAGATAGGTGAAGCGTGTTCTCCAAATTTTGAGCGTTCAGTTTGAGTACGAATGGATTGCGTTTCTTTACGCTTCATGATCTTCGATATTATTGAGTGAGTGGCACGAAAATAACAATATGTTTAAAGTGTTATGGTGCGATTGTGTTACGGTGTTATAGGCACAGCAAACTATAACACCACAACACTCAAACACTAAATTTTGCGCACGTTGTAGAGATATAACTTCCTGATATAGTCTGGGAAGCTCCAGCCTCTACCTTTCTTTTGTACCGACAAAAGAAACAAAAACTCCCGGCTGCGAAAAAAGAGCTAAAGCTGACTCCATTGCGCTAAAAGAAACCAATGCTCCTTCACGATAATAAACATTTTCTTAGCTGCTCAGCTGAATGATTTCTTTCTTAACGCTTCATTTCATCATCTTTTTAACGCTCTTTTCTCTAAGGCCGAATAACGAGACCTCATAGATATAGTTTTAGTGGGTGAATTGTCGAGATATATTTATTGCAAGTCTTCATACTATTGACTCGGTGTTTTGCTATTACGGTGTTATCATAATTGAAAAAATGGTAACACCGTAACACCATCACACTGTGACACTGAAAATCAATTCCCTACAAAGAAAACCGCATTCCCGATCAGCAACTTTCCGTTGTGCCAGAAACCGCGGAAAAAAGGATCATCGATCATATATACAACGCTTCCACGGCCCATGTTTTGCACTCCGAATACCAAGCTATGCTCAAGGTCTTTCTTAGCTTCATGACCTACAAACCCACTGCGATGTGCACCAGGTTTAGCAGCTCCCACATTCCAGCCGTTATCCAGATACTCATAGGAAGCTGATCCTGTTTTTAGAGACATGTAGGTATCATCATATCCAAAAGCCAGTGGATGCGTATTATCTAATGAGACTTCAAATATACTACCGGTATTAAATCCGGAGATCCTATCGCGGGTGGCATCGGCATACGTTTTCAATTTATCTTCTGGACTGGCCTCTTCTTCAGAGTCATCAGATTTTCGCTTCAGCGCAAATCCCTCTTTATCAACCAGCTGTCGATTCGCACCTCCGACTGCTATCAGTTTTCCGCCATTTTGTACCCATTCCTTCACGGCATTCAATTCATTGTCTCCAAATGCACCTCCATACATCTCAGGAAGAATAAGGACATCATAAGTATGCCAATTCACTGATCGTATGTCATCCACGTTAATTAAATTGATTGGGTAATTGATCTGCTGATCAAAGTAATTCCAGATATGACCCACCATGTACGAACTGGTTCCTTTCCCAGAAAGCAGACCAACTTTTGGCGCTGTTAAAAACCGAACTGAGGATGAACCAAAATCTTTTCCTGAATCAACAAATCCTGTTTCAACGGGAGTGATAACACGATTCAGAAATGCTGCTTCATCTTTTACAAGCTGGTCAAATTTAGCTCCCAGTTTTTCATTTCCATTACGGGTGATGATCAAGGTGCCAGGGGCATAACTTTCGTCGTTCAAAGTGAATGCTTTTTCTGCATAACGAACGGCCACTCCCTCATCCAGCAATCGCGCCAGGAATCGTAGATCTTCCAGTGAATTCCATTTTGCCAGGTATGCATAAGGTTTGTCTACTGTTGGCGTGAGTTCCTCTTTTACATCCATGGTGATCGGCTCTGTGTCAAC
>JAVLBT010000157.1:0-7026 GCA_031580945.1 Gracilimonas sp. | reverse complement strand
TGATTTGTACAGGCAGTATACCCAACTGCTATACATAGAATTATGATAAGATTGCGCATGAATAAGGTTTGTTACTATTCCTCTCGAATAAATGAATAAAACAGATGAAATAATATTCTAATCTATAAATGGAGCTAAATGTTCGTAAAAAAATAAAATCCCATCATTCCTGCAGCAATCACTTTTAATCCTGTTGCTGCCATAAAGCCAACAAATGCTCCCAAGGCCGATTTTATGGCCCGGTCTGATTTTTGTCCTGCAATAATTTCTCCGGCAAATGCTCCTGCAAGCGGACCGATAATAAATCCCACTGGAGGAAAGAACAGCCCTGCTATTAAGCCCACAATGCTTCCTGTAACACCATAAGCAGAACCTCCAGATCTTTTCGTGGCCCAGGCCGGAATCACATTATCTAATACGAACCCAAACAAAATCGTTATACCTGCCCAAACCAACATAAAAGTAAGGGAGAAAGGAGCCGCTGTTAACTGTAGTATTAATAATCCGGCATAGCTTATTGGCAGTCCGGGTACAACCGGCAGAAAAGCACCAATAAATCCTATTACAATTAATAAAGCAGCAATAATAAGTATGATCGTTTCCATAAGTAGTGAACGATATGAGTTCTATTTAGTTACAGCGGATTCGTGATAGTAAAAAGTTCATGATTTCAATTTTCTATGACCTTACGAATCAATCTAATTTTTTATTCTTACTCATCTTATTTCAAATAAAGTATCTTAGTGATGTATTCGGTAAATATTCTCAAGATATTTAGCTCGAGTTACTCACCCAGTTCAGTAAAGCCATAAATCCACAATTTCACTGTATGTGATAATCTAATTAACTTGAAGTAGATATAAAATTGGTTTGTACTCTTTACCCAGGAATACCCTGATTTATGAAGCAGGTATGAGATCTCTCGTATCCAGCAAAACCCTTAGCAGGTACCTTGCCACTCGGTACTACAACATTTCGAAGCCTGAAATAAAAGCTGCCGCAATTTTGCAATGAGGATGATTTAGCCAGATTTGGAATTCAATCCCTTCTTGCAACCGTTCAGGCGTTTGGGTATCATCGGGCTGCTTATGATTTTCACCTTAACCTAATTTCTTTTCTTATGGCAAGCGAACAAGACAGCCATTCTACCTCGTTTTTTGGTCACCCGCGTGGATTAGCCACCCTCTTTTTTACCGAAATGTGGGAACGGTTTAGTTACTACGGAATGCGCGCTATTCTGGTTCTTTTCATGGTGGATGCTATCAATACCGGCGGGCTTGGTCTCGATGATAAGACTGCAACAGCTATTTATGGTTTATATACCATGTTCGTTTATCTGCTGGCACTACCTGGTGGATGGCTCGCTGATAAATTCATGGGACTCAGAAATGCCATTTGGTATGGCGGAATCATCATTGCAGCCGGTCACTTTGCAATGGCCATTCCCACTGATCAAACATTTTATCTTGGCCTTGTTTTAATTGTCATTGGAACCGGGTTTCTTAAACCTAATATCAGTTCTATCGTTGGTGGTTTATATTCTGATGATGAACCTGCCCGGAGAGATGCTGGATTTTCAATTTTCTACATGGGGATCAATATTGGAGCTTTCATCGCGCCGATTGCAACGGGTTGGTTGGGCGAAGGTATCAACTGGCATTATGGATTTGGATTGGCTGGTGTCGGAATGGTTCTTGGGTTGGTTCAATACAAGCTCACTGAAAAGTATTTAGGCGATATTGGGGTAGAACCTGAAAAACTGGCCGATCCTGAAAAACAATCTAAAAGAGAATCCCGAATTAAAACCGGGTTATGGGTCATCGGTTCAGCCCTTACAATTTTTGTAGGATTGGTGATGGCCGGATTTATTAGTATAGATCCGGTAGCTATCGCAGATGCCTCCGGAGTCATTATCTTTGGGTTGGTGATCGCCTATTTTGTGTATGTATTTGTGGCTGAAGAACTCAATACCGATCAGAAGAAAAAGATTGGAGTGATCGCCGCATTATTTGTCTTTTCAGCGATTTTTTGGTCCGGGTTTGAACAAGCTGGGTCTTCCCTGAACCTTTTTGCAGAACGCTATACAGATCGGGATCTTTTTGGATGGCTGATGCCGGCAAGCTGGCTCCAGTCTGTGAATGCCTTTTTCATCATCACGCTTGCGCCCGTATTTGGCTGGCTTTGGGTCTGGCTCGCAAAACGTAGCCTGGAGCCTTCCACTCCCGTAAAATTTGCATTAGGATTGATCTTCCTTGGAGTTGGTTTTTTAGTCATGATGTTTGCTTCTTATTATGTAGTTGAAGGATCACAAGTACTGCCCACCTGGTTAATTATGACCTATTTATTCCATACTATCGGGGAGTTATGTTTGAGTCCTGTTGGACTGAGTGCCGTAACCAAACTTGCCCCAAAAAAGCTGGTTGGACAAATGATGGGGATCTGGTTTATGTCTATCGCTTTTGGAAACCTGATCGCAGGTCGGGTAGCGGGACAGTTTGATCAGGAATCTATAGCCAATGACCCGAGTATTTTACCCGATCTGTTTTGGATCATCGTGATCACTACGGTAGGTGGTGGTATAGTTTTATTTCTATTTAGCAAACCTATTCGGAAATTAATGGGGAACGTGAGATAGAACTATCGCATATTCGTTAATATACCGTGAGTTGGATATAATAAATGAGCTTAGCAGACTAAAGAATCGCAGTAAAGCTCATTCCATCGAAGGAGGGAATCTATTTATAGCTATACAAAAAGCTCTTGATTCCTGAAAAGCAATATGATTTCCGACATCACCGACAAAAGTGTAGGGGCAGGTGCGTAGGGAAATGCCCACTCAATCCATAAAAAAACTGATCCTTATATCGAAATGACGTTCATAGGGGAGCTTTTGGTTCTTTACCGTCTTCAAAAAAATGTTTTGAGTTTTTCCACATTTTTCCTCGATCCAATATAGATAGGAGTGCATTCGTGAATCGCCTTTGGTTCGATCTCCATGATCCTTTTTCTTCCATCGGTTGATAACCCGCCCGCCTGCTCAATAATAAAACTCAATGGATTACACTCATACATGAGCCGTAATTTCCCATTTGGATATTTGGTGCTGTCAGGATACATGAATATTCCACCCTGAAGTAATGTCCGATGAACATCAGCTGCCATACATCCAATATACCGGGCTTTGTAGGGACGGGCTGAGTCTGGATCAAAAGTTTGGCAGTATTTGACGTACTTCTTGAGTGCCTCATCCCAGTAAATGTAACTTCCCTCGTCGGTACTATAAATATTTCCTTCATCAGGAATTTTCACATCTTTTTCAGACAGTATAAATTCTCCAATACTTGGATCTAAAGTGAAAAGCTGCACACCCATTCCTGTCGTATAGGCCATTACCGTACTGGAGCCATATAAAACATATCCTGCTGCAACCTGTTTTGTGCCAGACTGGAGTGCATCTGTTTCGGATAAATTTTGTTTACCATCTGGCCTGATATAGATTGAAAAGATACTGCCTATGGTTGCGCTGATATCGATGTTTGAAGATCCGTCGAGTGGATCTATATATACAATATATTTTCCCGACTCATCGCTTAATCTGACCACGCCCTCATTCTCTTCTGAAATAACCATGCAGGTAATATTGGATCTTCCTAAAGCAGACTGAAGCTGTTCATTTGCAAATATATCCAGCTTTTTCACTGATTCACCATGAACGTTTGATTCCCCTTTAAATCCCAAAATATTTGTAATGCCGGCTTTATTTACTTCCCGGGAAATGATCTTTGCAGCCAATGCAATGTCCCGGAGAAGCTGTGATAATTCACCCCTTGCCCCTGGAAATCTATTTTGTGCATGGATGATGTATTCTTCTAAAGTGGTCAGGTTTTTCATAATGGCATTTTAATTCAATGAGATTACAGTTTATATGATTTACAAATAATTTCTAAAAGTTCAGTTGCATGCCTGCCACAACTGCCTGATAATCGCTTTGGGCATCGGAAGTGAAATTTTGAAGCTCTCCCAGGAGATTGAGATTGTTGGTCAGTTCATATCGCGTGAATAGCATCGTGAGTGTGTTTTTGATCTCTGGTGAAGAACCAAGTACGGTCTGTTTAGCATCCTGAGATCCTTCCCCATAACTTACTCCAAGCGTCAGGCGGTCGATATCATAAGTAGCTTCTGTGTACCATTGCTGCGCATCTACATCTGCTTGTGATATTCCGGTGCCCGTTAAATTTAAGCCAATTAAACCATCGGCTCCCACTCCTTTTGTTTGTGAATATGCGCCTGTTAGTCCAAACCCGGAAGCATTCAATCTTGCTCCCAGATCCCAGCCAGAGATATTGTAATCGTAATCAACACTTATGACATTCACATTTTGCAACATTCCTCCCACCCAAAAATCAATCGCTCCGTTTTCCAGGTTTAATATATAGTTCGTCTGAGCTTCAAACCTTGGAAGTGTGGTTTCAATTGTACTTTGTGCAGGCCCACTTGGTTTTTCTGGATTAATAAGCCCTGCTTTTACTGAAATTCCATTCATATCGGGCGTTGCATACATGATCCTTGGGTTGAAATTTGCATAGGTATAGCCTGTTCCAATTCGGCCCAGAGTGGCATTTGCTGCATCAGGCCCGCCAAAACGCCCTACTCCCAATCCACTTCCGGCGTCTGCAATGGAACTACTGTTAAAAATCCCTAAATTTTTACCGATATAAATTGTACCAAAATCACCAGCTACTTGAATATCTGCTACACGTCCCTCAAATAAACCGGCATTTTGCACACTCGGCCCTTGTAGGTGATGATTGATCTGAAAGACTCCTTTCACTGTAATACCATTCATTTCAGGAGCTGAGATGTTGAAATTAATACCACCAGGATTAAAACCCGACATCACCCGAGTCGCAACCTGATCTTCTCCGTTACTGCTATAATTTTCATGGTTTGATGCCACCAGGAATACAGGAAGCTGTCCGGTTACACTGAAGCTCCATCCTTCATCTGTTTCAAAATTTATGCCCTGCGCTTTTACCATCTTCATCTGCATTGATAGAGACATTAAAAGTAGTAGCGAGATTCCAAGTAGCGTTTTTAGTGTATTTGAAAAATTCATTTTGATCCTTTTTAAGGTGTTAGATTGTTTATTTGGGATGAATTTGAGATTCAGAGAGGGTTGTAGTCAGCCTATGCGCCCTAAGTTTGGTTGAATTCGTTTTCCTTAAGTGAAGAGTCTCAAGGTCAGTTCCATATCTCAGCTTGATCACACTTTGAGATCCTTCACGTTACACAACTATCCTCAAATCACCCATTTGAGCGCTCAGTATGACAACTTTTCGAGATCGATCCTGATTCTTGCTAAAGCATCAGGTACAAAAGCCCTGCCAGCACAGCTCCAACTGATGGAGCCACAATTGGTACCCAGGAGTAGGCCCAGTCACTGCTTCCTTTATTTGAAAAGGGCAGAACAGCATGTGCAATGCGCGGTCCTAAGTCCCGCGCCGGATTGATAGCATATCCCGTTGGACCACCTAAGGCCAATCCAATTCCAAAAACCAATAACCCTACTGGCAGTGCCGATAGCGAACCCAATCCAAAGCCTACCTGTTCGCCGGCAATCGTGATAGTAGATAGAAATTCACCGTTTCCATCTGTAAAACCAGGACTGCTAAGATAGAGGACCCCAAAAATGAGAATAAACGTACCGATCACCTCAGTCATAAAGTTTGAGCCGTAATTCCGAATTTCAGGAGCGGTTGAAAAGACGGCCAGCTTGGTTCCGCCATCTTCGGTTTCCTCAAAGTGATCTTTGTAGGTCAGCCAGGTCAGGAAAGCACCAAAAAAACCTCCTGCTATTTGGGAAAGGATATAGGGTATTACCATCGCCCAATCAAATAAACCGGCGGTAGCCAAACCCAACGTTACTGCAGGATTAATATGGGCTCCACTAAACTGTCCCATGGTGTAAACTGCGATAAAAACGCCCATACCCCAGCCCCAGGTAATGACGATCCACCCACTACTGTTTCCTTTGGTTTTATTTAAGATCACATTTGCTACCACACCACATCCAAAAAGCAGCAGGATAGCAGTTCCAATAAATTCAGCTAAAATCGGACTCATAATTTAGTTCTCCATTTAAGTTCGTATTCTTTTTTTGACGTGTCCCCCGGGTATACTTCCGGTACATTCACGTTCTTTTCTAATTTTAGACTGTCAGTTGATAACTCGTGCTTTCTGACAGTTATAGTCAAGTTTTTGTTTTAGTTACCGGTCATCAGCCCATGTAATGGCTGCATTCACGGCTCTTTGCCAGCCTTTGGTAAGCTTGTTCACTTCTGCCTGTTCTTTTTGCTGGTCAAACTGCCTGTCTACCTTCCAAAGTTTTCGAATCTCCTCGATATCATCCCAGTATCCAACAGCAAGGCCGGCCAAATAAGCCGCTCCCAAGGCTGTCGTTTCTGTGATCACAGGACGGATAACTGGTACGTCAGCAAGTAAATCACTTTGGAACTGCATCAGAGTGTCATTCACAGTTGCACCCCCATCCACCCGAAGTTCTCTCACGTCAATACCTGCATCGGCTTTCATAGCGTTGAGCAGATCCATCACCTGATAAGCAATTGAATCCTGAGCGGCTCTCGCAAGATGAGCGCGATTGGTGCCTCTTGTGATGCCTACCATTATACCTCGGGCATGTTGTCGCCAGTGAGGTGCTCCCAATCCGGCAAAAGCGGGAACGAGATACACTCCGTCTGAGTCTTCCACTTTATTAGCAAAATACTCTATGTCTTTTGATTCCTGAATGATGCTCATTTCATCCCGAAGCCATTGCACTACGGCTCCTCCAATGAATACAGATCCCTCCAGGGCATATTCCGTATTTCCATTGATCTTCCAGGCTACGGTGGTCAATAAATTGTTTTCTGATTTTATCGGTTTTTCTCCCACATTCATCAGCATAAAGCAGCCCGTTCCATAAGTGTTTTTGACCATTCCTGGCTCTGTACACATTTGTCCAAACAG
>JAVLBT010000156.1:0-7081 GCA_031580945.1 Gracilimonas sp. | reverse complement strand
TGTAATCACGTATTGCACGAAACAGCGCAGATGCCATGATACTCTGGCCATACTCACTGGTTAAAAATCGCTGTTCCGCCGGATTTGAGATAAATCCAAGCTCCACCAGTACCGCTGGCATAGAAGCTTCGAATAGTACCTGAAAGCCAGCCTGCTTTACCCCTCTTGACTTCCGCTGAGCTCTGTTTTTAAACTGATCCTCGATCATGTAGGCGATCTTTTCGCTCGTTGCTATGTAACCGCTGTGCGCCAGTTCATAAACCAACAGGTCTTCTTCGGAAAGTTCACGGTCAATCTCATTTTTGAAAACACTGTTCTCACGTTTCATAACTTCAAATGCGGCATCACTTTTATGAAGTCCCAAAAAATAAACCTCCGAACCGCTCACATACTGATTATGATAGGAATTACAGTGAATAGAAATATATAAGTCACCTTCCGCAAGGTTTGCAAAATGACCTAATTCAGCGAGGCCTAAATATGAATCATCGGTACGGGTATATACGACTTCTACATCCGGGAGATGCTCTTCAATATATTCACCAAGCTTTAAGCCCACTGCCAATGTAATCTCCTTTTCTTTAACTCCCTTATGGCCAATAGCACCCGGATCACTTCCTCCATGCCCGGGATCAATTACAACTTTGTCAAAACGCAGTTTGTCTTTCACATTACTGTAAGAATTCTCGCTGGGGCCTGGGTCTGGGGAGTCAACGCTTAATGCATCCTGAGAAACGATTTTTTCATACCAGTTGATGGCCAAAAATTGCTGAGCATAGCGCTCAAGCTCAATTTTTGTAGAGTTTACAAGGCTAACTAAAATATCTTTCTTATTCTGATCCAGATATGCATTTGACTTTAGAAACGTGTTTTCGTCCAAATAAATATCAACACCGTACCCATAGGTTAGTTCATACAATCGTACTTCTTTTAGGATATCACTTTGTTCTGGTAAAATAATACCCGTGGTGTCAATATCATTGGAATACAATGTCATCTGTATGAGGTCTGGAGCGGGCTGAATGATATCAAATGAGTCAACTGCTGCCGTTAGGTGATAACGAACCACATACCCATTTCCATCACTTCTTGCTGTATTTGACACTCTCTGAAGATGGCTGGTTTGGGCTATTGCTTGTGCAAATGAGCTTAAACATAAAATCAGTAAAAAAAGCGCTCGAAAGTTCTTTAATATTGTGCGCATTTTATGCCGTTGGTGTTATTGGTATTTTATAAATGCCTTAAATAGATGATGATTAAATGTAAGATATTCTATTAACCATTGAAAGAGTTCAAAAAAAAGGATAAAGTAGGTTGTTTGGGTCTCACATAAGCCTGCTTTCACACATGTGCAAGGAATGCTTATATCGACTAAATAATGCATATAACTGATATATCGGATGAACAAAGACTTTTCCAGAAAAGAATTATTAAGTACAATTAAAGCACAGGTTTTAGGGGCTTTTCAGGAATATCTGCTAAAAGAGGTATCTGAGGAAAAGCTAAATTTTGCTTCACTGATCGAAAAAACATCGAATCAGATCGCTGACGGTGATACTACTCAGGCACTTAAAAACTTGACCGGTGTAATTAGCGAACAGCTCGGTGAACAAGCCTCAGACAGTCCCAACGGAGATCAAGACCCTTCATTTACTGTTGAATGGGTGGATATGATTCATGAGCATTCAAAAAAGATGGAAGCACAAATCCTGCTTCCACAAGAGGAAGCTCGTTTTCGATCCGACAAGTCAGATTCTTTTGTGCTTAAGATCGGTAAAACGGGTAAGCGAACACTGCGTAATTTTCAAAAAGCAGGAAGATCCATTCGATCTCTTTTAAAATCAGAAAAAGAACCTGACCCGGTTTGGACACAAAGGGTGCCAATTCAGAATATCATCAGCTACATGCTCTTAGATATTGCCCCGATTCAAAAAAAATGGTCCAACCAACTGTTCAAACTTAAGGCAGAGTTTCTACTCGAAACCGATGCATGGACCTTACACTCCAGCGGACTCATAAAGTCTCAGGAAGAAGCCACGGGGTCCAGTGAGCAAGAAAATGATCAGGCTTCAAGTACTAAAGAACCCGATACAAGCTCAAAAGATGTTGTTCAAAACCCTAATCGGCAAGATTTACTGACTTTCTTTCAAGAAGCATTGAACGAACTTGAGCATGTTGAACAAAAAATAAAGGATGAAATTCAGAATACGATATCTGAAATTGAGTCCCAGATAGAAATAGCTATTTCTGTTACTGATACCATTGAACGCTCAATTTCTGACTATTCAGACCAATCGCTTGAACAGAAAGAACAAAAGCTTCTCCAATCAATAAAATCCGAAAGAGATCACTGGCAAAAACTTCTGGGTTCTTTATTGAGTCGCTGTCAGCTGTCAATGGATTTTATATCCCTCTATAATCAGTCTAAAGAAAGAATTGACGGTTTTAGTGCATCTTTAGAGGACTTTTTTGCAACTAACTTTGAAGAACCCGCTCTACATCTTCTTGGCCAAATACAGAAAACAGCTGCTTTATTTGAAAATACCGAGAAACATACCACTAAGGAAATTCAGAAGCTCTCACAAGAGCGCCTCAAAGAAATTGACCAGCATATTGAAAATAATTTATTAAAACCAGGTGATGAGCTTATACAGGATGCTGTTTTGGGAACAAAACTTGAAAGATTTACATCCGCCATTCCAGAATGGACCAAAAACCAGCGTGAACATGCCGTACTTCTTGAGAAATTAGATCTTACGATGTTTCCCCCTGCCTTTGAGCTTGAAGAAGTAGACTGGCAATCCCTCGTACAAAGAGTATTGAATAATCAGATAGCCAAAGAGTTTGTTCCTAAAGAAACTAAACCCGAAGAATTTCTAAATACCATTCAACGGGATATACACGAGATTGCCCAGATTATACTCACCAATATTGAAGTTGCTGATGAGGTTAAGAAAACCGATGAAGAAGAGCCTCTACAAGTTGCAAGGGAAGGGCTTGAGAGAGCACGATTAAAACTTGAAGAAGTCATAACCAAAATATCTACTAAGAAGACCGAATTCAGAGAAAAATTATCTGATAAAAAACAGGTTGCATTTTCAAAATTAGCCATGCTTTTGGAAAAACAAAATGTGAATGAGGTGCGCATTACCGGAGCACAATACATGGCTAAGGAAACGGCTGTTGACTGGAAGGTCAAATTCCAGGTGTATTGGGCTGTAATCTCAGAAAAAGCTGAATTATTTGGTCGTTTTATATGGATCAAATTAAAATCTTACTACGAGCTAATTTCAAATTTTCTGGGATTCTCAAAAAATGACCCCATCGAAGGTGACACCACTGACCTTGCCACCTTTTTATCAAAAACAGATGAACAAATTGCAGGCTTACCTTTTATTTACCGGCGATTGTTTGATTTCAATAAAGAAGTTGAAGATCGATTCTATATCCGAAAACCTGAACAGTTCGAAAGGATTAAAAGAGGGTATGAACTTTGGCAGAACAACTTCCCTTCTTCATTCTCAATTGTAGGAGAAAAAGGTAGTGGAAAAACGCTGTTTATCCGGCTAATGATGAATGAGGTACTGAAAAAGCATGATATTGTAGAGGTCAATTTTAAAGATACCGTCTGGAAACCCAACGAAGTGGTTGCTCATATAGCCAAAAACCTGAAAATTGATGACGCTGAAACTTTTGAAGATCTCATGGCGGCCATTAAGCGCAAGAAAAAACGCGTGATTGTCATTTTAGAGAATGTTCAGAATTGCTTTATTCGAAATATTTCTGGCTTTGAAGCGATGGAACAGCTGTTATTATTAATTTCAGAGACCAATAAAGAAATTTTATGGATAGCAAGCAGCACACGGTATGGTTGGCTATATCTTGATAAAGTGCTAAATGTAGTCGATTATTTCACCCACGCTGTTGAAACCGACAATCTTTCTGCACAACAAATTGAGGAGCTAATTCTGAAACGTCACAGGGCAAGTGGGTATCAATTGAATTTTTTAGCCGATGAAGCCAGTAAAAGTAGTAGAACCTATAAAAAGCACCTTGATGATAATGAAAAATCACAAGCCTATCTAAAAGAGCGGTATTTCGAAAAGCTGGCTAAAATGTCGGAAGGGAATTCATCTGTTGCAATGATATACTGGATACGGTCGATAAAGGAATATGATGACACACACTTTCATATTAACCCTTTTGAGTTTGGGGAAGTCAATCGCATTCAGGAATTGGACAGTAATGAACTCTTTGCCCTTGCTGCCTTTATTCTCCATGATTCACTCACACCTGAAGAACTCTCGATGGCTATTCACCAATCAAAAAGAGAAAGTCAGCTAACCGTTTCACGCCTCAGTTCTCAATCCATTTTAGTTAAATCCGAGTATGGATTTACGATCAATCAGCTTATATACCGACAAATAGCCCGCGTACTTAAAGAAGCAAATTTTATACATTGATGTCTATGCAGAACCTAAAAAACTATTTTGCTTTACTGATTATAGCGGTGCTCTTAAGTATCCCTTCTTCCCCTGCATTTGCTTTCCAGGATGCCGGGCCTAATGATGCCCCCGTTGTACAGGATACTACCATGATCCAGCGGGTTGATTCCCTGATAAAAGAACGTCTTTCAAAACTCGATTCCTTAACTGCACGGATCGAAAATCAGTATGCTGGTAATTCAACGGCCACCACTGTGGATTCCGCCGCTGCGGATAACGATACAGAAGAAGCTATTGCACAATTAGAAGAAGTGATATCGGTCCAAAAAGTAATTTTCATCATCCTCTTCTTCATCATCACGTATTATTTTACGGTATTCATAGGGCGTGTTTTAGACAACTTCTCTGAGAGTATTTCAAAATACCGCTTAAAAATAAAGCGGATGATACCGATCGTACGGGTCGTTACCTGGACCATCGCCATTTACATTGCCATCATAGGCATCATTCAACCACCTTTTGCTACCATCATTACCGTGTTAGCTTCTGTAGGTATAGCGGTGGGTTTGGCAGCTCAGGATGTACTCAAAAATTTATTTGGCGGAGTGATGCTGATCTTAGACCGCCCCTTCCAGGTTGGTGATAAAATTCAGTTTGCAGAACATTATGGTGAGGTACAACAAATTGGATTACGTTCAAGCCGAATTGTTACTCCTGGAGACTCCGTTGTTACCATCCCAAATGGTGAACTCATTCGTACAGCAGTTTCTAATACAAATTCAGGTGCTCTCGACTGTTTGGTACAAACAAATATATTTTTGCCCGCAAATTGCCCGGTTGAAGAAGTAAAAGAAATTGCATACAAAGCCGTCGTTGCATCTCGATTTATATATCTCAAAAAACCGATCAGTATTATGACGGAGAATGAGATGCATGAACGCCGATTTATCCTGAAATTAAAAGTAAAAGCGTATGTATTGGATATCCGGTATGAGTTTCCTTTCCAAAGTGATGTAACCGAACTTATCCTGTCAGAGCTTAGTAACAGGGGCTTGATATCCGATACAAATTTACATTCCAGTAAAACAGCAGGATAACCTTATAGAAAGCTACCTTATTTTTCTACAAGTACTACCTGCAGGTCCATGAGGTTGTTGCCGGTAGGGTTGGTTTTTACCAAGGTTCCCATTTCTTGATGAAAGTGATAGGAATTAAATTCCTGAAGGTATTTTTCGGGCTGCAACTTTTGTTTTCGGGCGGATAATGTGGTTTGCGAGTTTACAATAGCTCCGGCAGCATCGGTCGGTCCATCCGCTCCATCTGTAGCAAAACTCAATAATGAGACCGAATGCTGGCCTTCGATGGAAAGCGCAGCTGATAAGGCTAAATGTTGATTTCGGCCTCCCTTGCCCTCCCCGCTTACGTTTACTGTACTTTCGCCAAAATAAACCCGCGCGGCCGGTGATTTGATTGAGGCTGTATTCCCTAAAAGTGAAATGGCATCTCCACAAATTTTCTTGGAAATTTTTTGCACCTCAATGTCATATGCATCTTCTGCTACTTCCACATTAAATCCTTTACCCCGTAACCATTGTCCCACATTTTGAGCCAAGACGGTAGCACCTGATATTAATTCAACCTGATGTTGCCACCATTTTTTCTGGCCTTTTTGAGGATTTTCCGCAATATCTCCGTGCATGCCTTTTGAAATATGGATGCGAACGGATTGAGGAATATGATCCCAAAGCTGGTATTTTTTTAAAACCTGGAAAGCATCCCTGAACGTTGTCGAATCCTGCACGGTTGGTCCGCTACCAATCACATCTACATTATCGCCGGGTACGTCCGAAAGTATGATGGATAACAGCCGGTGACGGGCAAGCATCTGTCCAAGTTTACCACCCGCCGTTTCAGATATATGTTTCCGGACAGCATTTATTTCATGTATTGAGGCACCCGAATTCAGTAATAACTCATAGCTTTCTTTCAGCTCTTCAATTTCAATTCCGGGTGAGGGAATACAAAATAAGGAAGATGCACCACCTGAAAGGCAAAAAATGACGGTATCAGACTCCGGGATCTTTTTTACCAGCTGTTGAAGCTCATAACTGGATGAAATGGAATCTTCATCCGGGTAAGGATGACTTCCTCTGAACACCTGGGTCTTTGTAAGTTTCTTAGTTTTATCCGGTGCAATGATCATTCCATCTTTGATGCTATCTCCAAAGTAATCTTCGATCTGCTTCACCATTTCAATCGAAGCCTTGCCTGCACCTAAAACCCATATATCTTCCTCGATGGCTACTTCATCTAATAAAGAAGCAAGCTGAAGTTCAAAAAGAGTTCCTGATACGATTTCATCTACAAGGTCTTTTAAAATGACCTGATGATTCTCAAGTTTATTACTCATTAATTGCACTTTTGTAAGGTGAATGCACATGCATGAACCGTTAAAGACAAAACCGATTCATTTTCGATAGAATTAAAAATAGGAATGAACTGCTTCCCAAACCTGCCATTTATTAAATAAAATACGTTGGATAAAAGGGTTGTTGCAAACTGAAATCAATAATAAGTCGCTTTACAGATCTTCTGAAGCACACACCAACACACATCCTTACTCTATATCAGCGTAT
>JAVLBT010000155.1:0-7135 GCA_031580945.1 Gracilimonas sp. | reverse complement strand
TTTGAAGGGTCAAGCATTGAGTCCATAGAATATTATTTTAGTTCTTTTGGGTCAAAACCGATTCATTTCCATAATATTCGGGGAGTCAGCAAGCGATTTGCCCCTATTTATTATGGAAAACAACTGCTAAAGAAACTTAAGGAATGAGTGCCCCGGAAGTGCATGTAATTTTTACCCCGACTAATCTTTCAGAGAAGAAATATATCTTTGATGTATTGATAAAAGACTTCCTTCAGTTATCCTACACCTATGAGGTAAACAGCAAGGCCAAGAGTTTTCTCATTCAAAAAGGAAACAATAAAGTACTTATACCAGATATATTCTTTTCAAAAAAGTATGATTCAGACCTCCCAGAATTGCCAAGTCTCAAAGAGATTCAGGTTAAATTATCTTCTTATTTAACCCAAAAAATACCGGCTTGGTTTATTGATGATAAGTCCAATTCCTTTTCAGTAAATGAACATTCCGAAAAACTGCCGGCAGATGTGATCGGGATGGCTTTTTTCTTGCTTACCGGCTATGCAGATATTCATTTTTCCGAAAAAGACGAACACATGAGAAGTAAAGGAGAAACTTCTTTCGTGGTTCAAAATAACCTGATCGACCGTCCCTTTATTCAGGAGTGGTTTAGGGTGATCGCCCAAATGCTTTATGTGGAAGAGCAAGTTCGCCCGGGAAAGCAAATTCCGGGATATTCAAAACATGTATCCCACGATGTTGATCAGCCGTTTGAATATTTGTTTTACACGAAACCAAGATTGGTAAAAAGACTGACGGGAGATCTCTTAGCAAGAAAAAGTTTCCGATTGGCTAAAAGTAGATTTAAGAAATATCGAATGGTCAAAAAGGGAAATTACCTGTCAGATCCTTACAACAATTTTGAGGAGTTGATTTCTCTGCTGAAAAAGGAAGGGATCAAAAGTACATTCTTTTTTGTGTCAGGAGAAAATAAAAGTAAATATGATGTGCACTATGAGATCAATCATCCGGCCTTAAAAAAGATTATAAAAGCATTGTATGAAACAGGACATCGTATTGGTCTTCACCCAAGTTATGATACAATGAATGATGAGGAAAAATTGAAAAGCGAGCTTAAAGCGCTTAAAGAAGTTTGCAATTCAATTGGAGTTAAAGCAGAAATTGATCAGACCCGGAAACACTATTTACGCTGGGACTGGAAAAAAACCCCTTCTATACTTCAAAAAGCAGGTATAAAACATGATTATACTGTGGGATACGCCGATAGAACTGGATTTCGGACAGGAGTAGCATTTCCTTACCGGGCATTTAATTGGCAGGAAATGAAATCACTGGACATAAAATTGCACCCACTTATTGTGATGGAAGCAAGTTTATTAAGTGAAAAATATATGGGACTAACATTGGAACAAGCCGAAGAGAAAATAGTGCACTATCACGAGCAGTTACAGCAAATAGGTGGAGAGTTTGTACTATTGTGGCATAACCACTGGCTTTTAGACGAAAAATTGAACCTTTTTAAAACATTTTTAAGGCTTTGACATGCATATTTTGATGTTATTAGATCACAATTACCCACCAGATCAACGAGTGGAGAATGAAGCAGAATCGTTGGTGAAACGTGGTTTTGAGGTTACCGTGTTGGCAATTGGTAAAGACGAAAGACCGGTTCGCGATAATTTTGATGGAACGAAAATACACAGGATCAACATGCCAATCTCTTTACGAGATAAGCTCAGAGGGCTGGTGGGTTTTTTTAATATTTATGGGAATATATTAGCAAGGTATATTATTAAAGTGCAAAAGGAGCGGCAGATTGATGTGATACATATTCATGACCTGTATTTAGCCAAAGCGGGAGTTATTGCCAAAAAGAAACTGAATGTACCATTGGTTCTGGATCTGCACGAAAATTATGTACAGGCTCTTACGCAATATGCCTGGAGCACCCGATTTCCTGGAAAATGGCTTACCTCTATAGAAAAATGGAAGCGGATGGAAAAAGAATGGATCGTGAAAGCGGATAAGATTATTTCTGTAATCCAGGAAATGAAAGATCGGTATTTGGAATTAGGATTTGCAGAGGACAAAATTATGGTGGTTCCAAATACACCCAATTTAAATGCTTTTCGGGCATTTCCTTTAAAACAACAAATCTTAAACAAATTCGAAAATAGAAAAGTCTTGTTATACTCAGGTGGTTTTGATCTCCACCGTGGACTGGAGTCGGCAATCAGGGCTATGAAAATTGTCTCTGAAACACATCCTGAAGCATTGCTGGTCCTGGTTGGGGACGGAAGAAATAAATCGGAATTGGTGGAGTTGACGGAGTACGAAAAACTGGAAAACTTTGTGCAGTTCGAAGGCTGGCAGGATCAGGAAAATATAAGGAGTTATGTGAAACGGGCTGATATAGGGCTCATCCCTCACGTCAAGTCGGTTCAAACTGACGCTTCAATACCTCATAAATTGGGGTATTATATGTCTGAGGCTCTTCCGGTGATAACTTCAAACTGTGTTTCACTGGAAAGAATGGTTCTGGATTATGAAGCCGGAAAAGTATTTGAATCCCAAAATATCAAAGATCTGGCTGAGCAAATTCGCTATTTATTGGATCATCCCAAAGAAGCTGAAAAGTTAGGGAAAAATGGAAAAAAGGCAGCCGATTCAGTTTTCAATTGGGACAATACCGTTCAACCCCTGGTGAATTATTACAAAAGCCTTTCCGATTAATAGATCTCTTCAGAAATAATTTGAGCAATTTTTCCAGCGGCTGTTCCATCCCCATAAAGATTCTGCCAATTTGTTGAGGGTTCGTCTTGAACCGCTTTGATGATCTTTTGAGTATCTGAACCTACAATTTGATTCCAGTTTCCGTGAAGAGTTTCGGTCCATTCTGTCTCTTCCCGTACCGTAATACAAGGTTTTTTCATCCAATACGCTTCTTTCTGCAGTCCGCCGGAATCTGTAATTACCTTAGAAGAGTTTTTAAGCAGCAACATCATTTTGAAGTAAGAAACAGGCTCTATCAAATGCAGGTTTTCGGGTATGTCAAGGGTATCTAAATGCTTTTTGTTTCTTGGATGAACCGGCCATACAACAGGTTGTGATAGCTTTGATAAAGCCTCTAAAATAGCTGCCAAATTATCGGGCTGATCAGTATTTGAGGGACGATGAATAGTAGCTAAAAAATATTCGTCACCCTTGAAGGGAATAACATTAGAAAGAGAAGATTTATGTTCGGCTATGTTCGAAAATGTGAGCAGTGCGTCGTACATCACATCTCCTACATTATGCACATTTTTCATGATTCCCTCCTTTGCTAACTGCTCAACACCTTGTTTTGATGAGCAAAATAATAACTCTGAGGCATGGTCGGTAAGCACGCGGTTGATTTCTTCAGGCATTTTACGATTAAAACTTCGAAGTCCGGCTTCAACATGTATCACTGGAATATCCAACTTAGAAGCAACAATAGCTCCGGCCAATGTAGAGTTGGTATCCCCATAAACAAGCAAACCCTTAGGTTTTTGAGAAGTGTTGAGAATAAAGTTCTCAATTGCTTGAATCATTTTCCCGGTCTGCTTACCATGCGAATCAGAGCCGATCTCCAAGTTTACTGTAGGAACGGGCAGTTCAAGTTCATCCCAAAATATCGTGCTCATTTCGTGGTCATAATGTTGGCCGGTGTGTATAATTTGCTCTGAAATTGAATGTTCAGAAAGAGATTTGGAGACAACAGCGGCTTTTATAAATTGAGGACGGGCTCCTACTACAGTTACGATCATAATTTAATGAGCTTATACGGCTATTTACTTTGGTTAACTTCTGTAGATAAAATTTTATCTTACCGATAAAGATAAAAGATGGTGAGCAGAAAGGAACAATATATTTTTTTAGAAATCAGTACTCTCAAATAAATGTTTTATGACCAATAAAGTAATGAACAAAGTATTAGTACTTGCCCCTCACACTGATGACGCCGAGCTGGGCTGTGGCGGAACGATGGCTCGATTTTTGGAAGAAGGTACCGAAATCTATGTAGCGGCTTTTTCTACAGCACGGGCTTCAGTACCGGAAGGATCTGATCCTGATATACTGCGTAAGGAGTTCATCAAATCGATGGAGATCTTAGGGGTGAACGAAGACCGGTATTTCATTTATGACTACCAGGTTCGAAAACTGAATTATTCCCGGCAAGAGGTATTGGAAGAGATGGTGAAGCTTAAGAATCAAATAAAACCAGATATGGTGTTATTGCCATCAGGAAATGATCTTCACCAAGACCATCAGGTAGTATATAATGAAGGCCTAAGGGCATTTAAAGAGAGCAGCATCTGGGGATATGAACTGCCTTGGAATCATGTGACTTTCAACACACAGTCTTTTGTGACTTTAAAGGAAAAGCATATGAAGAAAAAATGGGAGATGATGTCGGTATATGAATCTCAGCTCATCAAACAGAGAAATTATTTCACTAAAGAATTTATGGATGGCTTAGCACGAGTGCGGGGAGTACAAGTGAAAGAAGAGTTTGCCGAGGCTTTTGAAGTTATTCGCCTCAAAGTTTAAATCTAATGAAAGAAACGGGCCGCCTCCGGGCCTTCGTTCAACAGCAAATCAATAACAGATAAATTGGAAATAAATCCGTCAAACAATTGTGAATAAGTTGGATGTACAAATTTTTGATAAGTTAGATTGATTCCCGCTTTTTTGAACATTTCTGGGTCGTTATATTTTTTAGCTCCTTGCCCAGAAAAGTAGGTGTCTCCTCCAAAATGTTGGCAAATTCTAATATTCAACTCATTATTCTTGCCAAAGTTTCTATCGATCTTGGAGGCTATTTCTATTTTTGTGTTAATGCATAGCTCTGAGCAACAGAATTTAATTAGGTCAATGTTAAGCGCTCCAAGCGAAGGATATTCCCGTTCAATGAGGTAATGGCTGAGGGCATTCATATATTTTTCAAAAAATGGAGCCCCTCCATAACTTCCTCTGATCTGATTTACGATGCTAATCCCCCAGTCTTGAGAATAAGCGATAGGCAATTCATTAAAATTGACATCCGTTCCCTTTTTATGACTAACCGGAACAGTAATCCATACAGCCTCAGATTGATTATTCTTTATTTTATTGCGATTACATATGTGCCCCTTTATAAATTTAACATTATCAATAAGTACAAAGATATCTGCTTTTGCAACTTTATCAAAAAAACCAAGCCATGGTAGAAAATTAGGCTGATGGATAGCTATTGTTTTATTTGAGTTTTGGGATAGGGTCATTTTGTTGTAGTTTTTTAAAATGTAATTCAAATTTTTCTTTCATTTGAGTTTCTTCAACGCTATTATATCGACTTAAAGGAAAGGTATCGGGCACAACTTTTCGGAAAGGAATATCAAAGCCATACAGTTTTTTTAACATGTCCCGAGCACTATTCAAAACAGCTGCTGGATGGTTGCACAATTCTTCATAAGAAATAACAAGGCTATTCCCATTCTTTTGAAGCCTATTCATTTTAGTTCGGTAGAATTTTTTAAGATAATGTAATTGTCCGGCAATTTGGGGGAAGGTATCCAGTTTTTTCAGCTCCTCAAACTCTGGTGGTGCCGAACTCCACCAGATAGAAGGATCATCATAAAATTTTTTTCGAGCATTTAGGTTCGAAATGGCTACATCCAGAATATCCCTTTCAATATATATCCACAGTGTTTTTTTGAGTACATTATCAAGTTTTTGAATATGATGTGTACCAAAAATATTTTTAAATATAAATGCTTTCTGCCGGTAATATTGTAGGTTTGCAAGAACTCGTTTAAGCCCATCCCAATCAATTTCACTTTCCAGCTCTTTAGCATTTGTAATTCCAGTAAAGCTGTTTTTTTTCAACCATTTTCGCCAAAAATACCCAAATTCATGAATGTTGCTTAAGTCTTGTGTAGCGCCATACTCAGAATGAAACTCAGGAACTGAGCTGTTTCCGATCAAAATATCTGATAGCTTAAGCCCATGCAGTGGGGCAGCCCAAAAGCGTGCTGTTATATTATTGATGTAGCCTAAATCAAGCCCGTGAGCTAAAATCTGGGAAAGTAATGTTGTACCTGACCGAGGTAACCCTATCACAAAAATAATCGGGTATTCAATATCTACTGTTGCGTATTCTGCTTTTTCTTTGCCTTCAAGATTGTCATTTAGTTGTTGGAGAAAAGATTCTTCCTGTTCGGGTTTTTGATAAACTTCGGTACGCTTTTTGTTTAAAGATTTTAGATCGTCATACATAACGCTATGAAATTAAAGAGTCCATAATTGTTGCCAAGTTTTCTGTAAGACGCCTGAAATTATACTGATCAATAGCCTCTTGATTTGACAAAAATAAAGGCTCATTCTTCTTAGCAGAAAAATAAACTTGCTGAATAAAGGCCATGACACCTTCCGTATCTTCATGATCAAAGAAACGTCCTATATTGGTATTTTGCACTAACTCTGCTGCAGATCCATCCACTGGCCCAATACCAAGAACCGGCTTACCGGAGATCATATATTCAAAAACCT
This sequence comes from Gracilimonas sp., assembly GCA_031580945.1. Taxonomy (GTDB): domain Bacteria; phylum Bacteroidota; class Rhodothermia; order Balneolales; family Balneolaceae; genus Gracilimonas. The sequence continues at coordinate 604 of JAVLBT010000155.1, read as the reverse complement.
TTGTTGACAGACCAAACTTACTGTTTTTTGTTCTTCCTATAGTTAATAATAATAAATCTGTTGTTGTTACAAGATCCATCATTTTGTCGTGAGAAATATATCCTGAAAACGTAGTTTCAATTTTTTTAGATGCAGTTTCAATTTCTTTCATGATATTTGGATCAATATTTCCATAAAATTCAAAAGAAATATCCCTGGCTTGTGCAGGGTTCTTTTTTCCTATGATTTCCAACGCCTCAATAAAAGCTGCCGGATGTTGATTGGCTTTCAAACTCCCAAAATACCGGATAGTGAATTTCTCATTTTTTTCTGCTGAAATGGAATCATTTTGGACAATATGATCCGGGTCAAACCCATTGGGAATGACCGTTGATTTGTCTGCGATATCCTTCTCATGCTCTGGGAAAAATCCATGGTTCACCAAGGTGATATGATCTGCTTTTTGGAGCGTCTCCGCTTCAAGCTGTTTGTTCTTTTTTCGGGCTCTCGGACTTTGAGGATTGTCATCATAATAATAGATGTTGGTCCATGGATCGCGAAAATCGGCTAGCCAGGGAAGTCCGCTCCATTCGGCTAGTTTTTTGGCGATCAGGTTGGTGGTGGG
>JAVLBT010000154.1:0-7181 GCA_031580945.1 Gracilimonas sp. | reverse complement strand
ACCTGAACTTCTACATCAAAGTTTTCATACATGGAATAATTGTAGGGAATACTCATAGATTAATCGTCCAACTCCTTCAATTTTTCTTCCGACAGCCTGAGATTTAAGTTGGATGCAATACTTGCTGCAATATCACGGTTTTTCCGTTTTACTTTCAGCACCCGCACTGTGAGTTCATTTCCGGGAAGGTCTTCTAATGATTTCGCCCTTTTACCATGCAATATCAATTTCGTACTAAACCAACCCTTTTTGAGTTCGAGCATGTCAATTTCTGATAACGAGATCTTTATAGTCTGTAAATCAGACTGATAGGCTTCAAAAACAGCGTCTTTTTTCTGGTATTCAAAGACCAACAAATTTTCTTCCACGCGCAGGATTCCTTCAATTTTCATGAAACCGCCGTTCAAATTATCAATAATAAATGGCAAACTACGCATGCTAATAACTGTTTTTATTTAATTTAGTTTCTGTTAAAATAATCACAAAAAAAGTATAAAAAAACTGTAAGGAGTTCTCATCTCATCACTCTAACTAAACAGCTAACAAAGAGAACAAAATGTATTGCTTTGAGGAGCAAATCCTCAATGTCCTTCCAGGGGTAAGAGGTGGAAATCCTTTTACCCTAATTTTTTGCCTTTCAATTTGGATTCATACATTTTACAATTCATAACTCATTAGTCAAAGTTTTTCGGGTATGAAAGCTTTATTAATTTTTATTTTTTCGATTTGGCCGGTACTACTTTTCTCCCAGGTTACCATACTTGATGAAAATTTCACAGATGGAAACCTTACAAACAATCCCGAATGGAACGGAGATACCAATGAGTTTATAATTGTAAATGAAGCTGACAATAACCAACTTCGCTTAAATGATGCTGATGCAAGCAATACCTCTTCTCAGCTTGTAACGGAATCAGGGGCAGCGTTTGGAAGCTGGACTTTTTTTATAAATCAGGATTTTGCCCCATCCAACAGCAATCGGGCTTTTTTATTTTTGATTGCAGACGCTGATGACCTATCGGATGACATGAATGGATATGCCATTAGAACCGGTGAAAGCGGCTCAGAGGACCGCTTTCGACTTTTTAGGTTTGATGATGGATCAGCTTCAGAATTATTGGCAGGACAATTAGACATTTCCTCGGGCGGGCCTTTTCAGATCAAGGTCACAAGAACCGAAGATGGAACCTGGGAACTTTTTGAGTCTTCTGGATATGGCTCTGAACCAATTTCAGCCGGTACTATCAAAGATACCGTGCATACAGTGTCTTCCCATTTTGGCATTAGAACAGATTACACCTCCACCCGTAGCCAAAATTTTTATTTCGATGATATCATCATCACCAACAGCGAGGAATTTCGGGTCACTTCTGCTTTGGCTTCATCCAGCAGGCAATTAATTGTGAACTTCAACTATAAGCTTAACGAAAACTCCATCTCTCCTTCCAGCTTTGCGGTTACCCAACTTGGATCTCCTCAGCAAACTACACGGATAAATAATGGCTTTTCAGTGCGCCTTGATTATAGTACAAATATCCCTGATGGCAATTACACAATCTCAGTAAATGATATAGAAAGTATTTACGGAGACGTTATTCCTGCAAATACAGAACTGGAATTTACCCTCGAAAATCCATTTGAACTACTTGACGCTATTGCTTCCGAAAATAATGAAATACTCCTGGAATTTAATCAGGAAATTAATTTTTCAACAGTTGATGTCACAGATTTTATTATAAACGATGACCCGATCAGTTCTGAAACCAATATCACTTTAACTGAAGCTGATCAACTTCTGCTTGAATTTCCGGACCCACTTCCATCTGGTTCATTGCGGGTTGAAATAACAGACCTTGAAAGTTCTGATGGTTGGGCTATACCACCGGGAACGAATGTTCAAATATTCATTTATGATAGGTATCAACCCGGCGACATTGTAATTAATGAGATCATGAAAGACCCTCCGCCCGGAACTGCTGAATATGTAGAATTGCGGAATACATCAGGCCGTTTCCTGAATCTTAAAGATTGGCAAGTTGGTGACAATAACGCCTTTACCGATATATCAGATTCTGACTTTACGATCTTTCCCGATAGTTTTGTAGTGATCTCTGCTGATACAATGACTCTTTTATCTTATTTTGGTGAAGCAAACTATACACTTTCATCTCTTCCTGCTCTAAACAATGGCAGTGATGAAGTCCGGGTTTATAACGAGAATGGAACACTCGTTGATTCCCTGTTCTATACTTCTGACTGGGGTGGCATTGATGTTGCCATTGAAAGACGAGAGGCATCCGTTTCTTCTATTTTCAAAGAGAACTGGGGAGATAGTCCTGCCGGCAAATTCGGAACACCCGGCTTCAAAAACGAAATAAAGGCCGATGTTGATCCTCCCAAAATTGATGAATTGACCATTGAGGATAGTGAAACCATAATACTGGTTTTTTCTGAGAGGGTTGATAATACCACCGCTGAAGACCCTTCAAATTACATACTAAGGCAAAACCCGGAATCCGGAGCTGTTATCCCAACTTTACCATCTGTGACTACGGCATCTCAATTTTCAGCAGACTCCATTCGGCTGATACTGGATAATGATCTTCAGGAATACGATGGCAGCTGGACCCTCGAAGCCCAAAACCTCACTGATATTTTTGGAAATACCGCAACTACATCTTTTGAGTTCAATTATTTTAACATTGTTACAGCAAAAAAAGGCCAGGTTGCGATCAATGAGTTCATGTACGATCCTCCTGGCGAATTATCCGAATTCATCGAATTATATAATCATTCGGATAGCTCCTTTAACCTGCGAAACTGGACACTCAACGATAACAGAGGTACGCTTGAAACAATTACCGTTTCAGATCGAGTGCTACCCAGCGGCGATTATCTGATTCTAACTTCCGACAGCTCTTTGCTGCCACAGTTTCCAAATACTTCATTATTGACAATGGACAGCCGATTTCCTGCGCTCAATAATGGAACCGATGCCATAGTGATCAAAAACGAAGCTGGATTGATCATAGATTCCCTTACCTATAACTCTGAATGGGGTGGTGAGGAAGTTTCACTGGAAAGAAGAGATGTTAAATTCTCCGCAAATTTTCAAGAAAATTGGGGGGATTCTCCATCAGGTAATAAAGCTACTCCGGGACTGCCAAATCAAATTCAACCCGATACCATGGCACCCCAATTATCAGATCTTCAGCAAATATCTTCGAACCAGTTAAGGCTTATTTTTTCTGAAAGACTACAACAAGAACCTGCTGAAGCATTATCAAATTTTATGCTCACTGCGAATAACGTTTCTGATCCTCCAACCCTCAAAAGTACTGCCTTTTCAGCTCCAGATTCCATTTTTTTGGAGTTTGAAAGCGACTTACCTTCTCAAGCGTCAGGAACCACTTACGAGTTATCTGTCACCAAACAGTCTGATATTTTTAATAATACAGCCCAGAAGATTACCCAAAACTTTTTTGTAATCGAGTATTCAAGTGCTGATTCTGGAGATGTTTTTATCAATGAATTTATGTTCAATCCTTTAGATGGGTTTACTGATTTCATTGAGCTGTATAATGCAACCAAGCAGCCCTTTGACCTGCAGGGCTGGACTTATAACGACAATTCTGGAGATCGCAGGATCATATCTGACCAAGAATTGACGCTTTTACCCAACCAGTATATCGTACTTGCACCCGACAGCCTTATAGTTGACTTATTCCCAAACATCAGGCTGCAGGACATGGGAAGTGGTTTTGCGAATCTAAACAGCACCACTCCAGATAATATTGTGATACGAGATGCTGAAGGAGTGCTCATTGATTCTTTGACCTATCAGCCAAGCTGGGGTGGCAGATCAACTTCCCTTGAGAGGCGCAGCACACTGGTTGCAGGTCTCTATCGTGAAAATTGGGGGAATTCTCCAGCCGACAATTCAGCTACTCCGGGCCTGCCAAATCAGGTTCCTGAAGACCGCTCGCCCCCACTGATTCAAAATTTGACCGTTGTCAATGACAGTACACTCCGCATTCTATACAGCGAACGTATACAACCGGGGCCAGCCAAGGATCACAACAAATACTCCTTCAGTATTCCATTGAATTTTGAGGAGTCTTTACCTGAAATTGAGTCTATAGATATTAACCAGCCCGATACGGTTATTATTCGCTATGAGAAAAAGATACCCCGGGAACAAGATGGTACTTATTTGGGACTAAACATCCAGGGACAGACCGATATTTTCGGAAATGTGGCTGAACTTCTGAATGCGCAATTCTTCCTTATTGATCTGAGTGACTCAAATCCAGGTGACGTCGTTATCAATGAGTTCATGTATGACCCCGAAGGAATGATCAGTGAGTTTATAGAACTGTACAATCATACAGATCGGAATTTCGATTTATTTGGATGGATGTTAAATGATAATACCGGCAGTCGCAGAACAATCTCCGACACCAATTTTGAGCTACCAACCAATTCGTATGTTATTCTTGCACCGGACAGTTCGTTGGTCGATCAGTTTCCAACTCGAAATATCATTGTGATGGGAACCCGTTTTCCAGCTTTGAATAATTCCACCGACGCCATCGTCATCAGCAATGCAGATAGTGTGATCATCGATTCGCTAACCTATTCTTCCGACTGGGGCGGAGAAGGAGTTTCTCTCGAACGGCTCAGCCCAACTGCGTCTTCTATTTATAGGGAAAATTGGACCGATTCTCCGGCTGAAGAAGGATCCACACCTGGAAGACAAAACCAGGTTCAACCCGATGAGACCCCTCCCGATGTGCTTCAGGCAAGTTATTCTTCGGCCGATTCCATCCGTATTACTTTTAGTGAACGTGTTGATTCAACCCTGGCTCATGATTTGAATTCCTATTCTATTTCTCCTTCCGTTAGTATTCGCGAGGTCGCAGGATATTCCGGAAGCGCGCTTTATTTGATTTTGAATACTGATCTTGCAGATGGCACTACTTATACGGTAACAGTTGAAAATCAGCAGGACATTTTTGGAAATATGATGAACAGCGGAGAAGCTTCTTTTGATTATGTCTTGCTTTCCGGAGCTGAGCCGAGAGATGTCATCGTGAATGAAATTTTATATCGACGGGCCTCTGCTAATTCTGAAGAATTCATCGAGTTATTTAACCGAACAGACAAAAACTTTGATCTCTCCGGATGGACCTTTTCTGATGCTACCGGTTCCACCGACATTCCCGAAGGCACGCAGATCAGAAGTGGAGAATTCTTGGTACTTACGGATTCAGAACCCGTTGATAATGAAAATGCCTTAAGAGTGAAAAGAGGCTCCAGTCAAAATCAGTTGACGAATGCGGTTTATGTCCCCGGATTTCCATCTTTGAATGATGACGAAGATGAGGTGGTCATCAAAAATGAAAGTGGTGTGGTCATCGACAGTTTGTTTTATAGTGAAACCTGGGGCGGAAACCAACCGGGCATTTCTCTGGAGCGAAAAGATCCGTTGTCTGCTTCCAATGATGCCAGCAACTGGGCATCCAATACTTCTGAAAGCGGCAATTCTGCAGGACAGCAAAGTTCCGTATTCCAACCGGATGAAACTTCCCCCGAAATAATCTTCGCCAAACTGCAACCGGATGAAAAGATCTTTGTGGCTTTTTCTGAATTTATTTCCGTTCCTAATACCAATGTTTTTGTCAATGAGGAACCTGTAGCTATCACCGATTATGATGAAAGCTCGGCTAATATCGTGATTTTAGGTGAAGATGCCTTTCCGTCCGGAGAACCCCTTTTGGTGTCTTTTGATCAGGTCCAAGATTTCAGGGGAAATATTTCCTCAAATCTTTCGGTAGAAGTTTCCCAACCATTGGCGCCGGGCAATGTGGTCATCAACGAAATTCTGTTTGATCCGCTCGCCAATTCGGACGACAATCTGCCGGATCAAACCGAATACATTGAGCTCTACAACCGATCCGAATATGCGATTTCCCTGGAGGGATTTTTCCTGCATGATGAGCCGGATGAGAACAATGAGACCCGGAATATTTTTCCGATCACTTCCCAATTCAAATGGATCCCTTCCGGGGATTATGCGCTCGTATATGCGGAAGATCAAGCCACCGAATTTTCTGAAAGTCAGCTGGCTTCTTATTTTGAAATGGAAGAAGCAGACGACCAGTTTTTCATCCAAATTGACCGCTCCAGCCTGAGCCTGGCTTCTTCGGATGATACCATTTATATAGCTGACAGCACCGGTGCCACCATCGACTCGGTGTTCTATGATGAAAGCTGGCAAAACCCTAATCTATTTGATACTGATGGTGTGGCACTGGAACGCATCGACCCAAATGGACCCAGCAGCGATGAATCTAACTGGAGCTCAAGCACACGCGTTAATGGCGGAACTCCGGGTGAGCAGAATTCCATTTTTCAGGAATCCGGAAGTGGACCGGAGGAAACAGGCATCTCATTTTCCCCGAATCCATTCTCTCCGGATGACGATGGTTTTGATGATAATCTCTTCATCAACTACAAACTGGAGGAGCCGGATTACTTACTTCGAGTGCGCATCTTTGATCGGTACGGACGGGAAGTGCGCGAGCTTGCTGATGGGTTACAAGCTGGATTTGAGGGTTCCCTGATCTGGGATGGGTTGACTGATGACAACCGGAAGAATCGAGTGGGAATTTATATCGTGTTATTTGAGGCGTACAACAGTGCCAATGGAAAGAACCGGACGTTTAAGGAGACGGTGGTGCTGGCTAGGAAATTTTAAGTGATTAATGTTAAATGTTAAATGGCTCGAGCCATTTAACCCTTCGTTCCAAAGCTCCGGCTTCGAATTAAGAGTAAATCAAGCCTTGAAACCTTGGCACCAACATCCCTCCCGGCTAAAGCCGTACTCCCTTCGAAGGGAGATTTTTCTACCAACTATTCTCTTTTTTGCCACGAAAACACTAAATCATAAAACGTATTTTCAAAGTCATTCTGAGCGAAAGCGATGAATCTTCACTTGTATGAATTGAGTAATTTCTTCAGACTTGTGCAGATCCTTCCGCAGTAACCTAACAATGGCTGAGCGTCACTCCTTCGTATTGCGCTGGTGTATATGATAAAACTTAAATTTTAAATCAACTTCTTCGATGGTTATTGCGCAAAAAAAAGTTTGGGAATTTTTAGTTATCATGAACGATAAT
>JAVLBT010000153.1:0-7232 GCA_031580945.1 Gracilimonas sp. | reverse complement strand
GATTGAGATGTTCCGCCGGATGCTTGATGAAGGGCAGGCGGGCGACAACGCCGGTATCCTGCTTCGCGGGATCAACAAGGAGCAGATCGAGCGCGGCATGGTGCTGTGTAAGCCGGGATCGATCACCCCGCACAAACAATTTGAATGCGAGGTATATGTGCTGAGCAAAGACGAGGGAGGGCGCCACACGCCGTTCTTCAAAGGATACCGACCGCAGTTTTATTTCCGGACGACCGATGTAACGGGAGCTTGTGAGCTGCCCGATGGTGTAGAGATGGTTATGCCGGGCGATAACGTGAAGCTGAATGTAGGACTTATTCAGCCTGTAGCGATGGAAGAAGGACTTCGGTTTGCGATCCGCGAGGGTGGCCGTACCGTCGGTGCCGGAGTTGTAACTAAAATTTTAGATTAAGGATCTGATCGTGGCAACACAACAAAAAATCAGAATCAAATTAAAATCTTACGATCACAATTTGATAGATAAATCTGCAGAAAAGATTATCCAGACTGTGAAATCAACAGGAGCAGTAGTGTCAGGACCGATACCATTGCCCACTCGTAAGAGTATCATTACGGTTAATAAATCTGTATTTGTGGATAAAAAATCCCGCGAACAGTTTGAATATCGCTCTCACAAGCGTTTGATCGATATTCTTTCAACAGGTTCACAAACCGTGGATGCGTTAATGAAGCTGGAATTACCTTCTGGTGTTGACGTAGAAATTAAAGTATAGAAGATTAAAAGGACCAGAACACGATGAGTGGTTTGATTGGAAAAAAAATTGGTATGACAAGCGTGTTTGATAACAATGGCCGAAATGTTCCGGTTACTGTTATTGAAATTGAACCTTGTTCCATTACCCAGATCAAGACTGAAGAAACGGATGGCTATAATGCCGTTCAGTTAGCTTCATTTGATCGTAAAGAAAAAAATGTAAGTAAAGCCGTAAACGGTCATTTTAAAAAGGCCGGAGTTAGTCCGAAGTATCAGGTAGTAGAATTTAGAGATTATCTCCCTGAAGGACTTGAAATTGGAGATGAGCTGACCATAAGCGACGTATTTACTGTAGGTGATACAGTTGATGTTGTTGGCATTTCAAAAGGTCATGGATTCACAGGTGTTGTAAAACGCCACAATTTCTCTGGTGTTGGTGATGCAACGCACGGTCAGCATAACAGAATGAGAGCACCGGGTGCTATTGGTAATGCATCAGATCCCTCAAAAGTATTTAAGGGAATGAGGATGGCTGGACAATCTGGTAACGAACGAGTTAAGATCAAGAATCTTAACGTTGCTAAGATCCTGGAAGACTCCAACTTGATGTTGGTCACGGGATCAGTACCAGGTTCAAAAGGCGGATACGTAGAAATTCATAATAAAACGTCTGTTCTGAACTAATCATGAAAGTAGATATATATAAAATAGACGGAAGTAAAAGCAGTAAGTCAGCTGAGCTGAGCGATACGATCTTTGGAGTAGAGCCAAATGAAGTTGTGTTATACGAAGATGTTCGCCGTCACTTAGCAAACAAAAGGCAAGGTACTGCTAAAACGAAAGAACGAAGTGAAGTTACCGGAAGCACAAAGAAGATGTACCGACAAAAAGGTACCGGTAATGCTCGAAGAGGAGATATTAAATCACCTCTGCTTCGCAAAGGAGGCACAGTTTTCGGCCCCAAGCCAAGAGATTATGGTTTTAAACTGAACAAAAAGACTCGACAGCTTGCCCGTAAGTCTGCATTATCATTGAAAGCAGCTAACGAAGGGATCATTGTAGTAGAAGATTTTACATATGATGAACCTAAAACAGCAAAAATTGCTGATCTACTTGGTGCCCTTAATGCATCAGGAAAAAAAGCATTGATCTTAACTGCAGAAACGGAAAGTAACATCTATAAGTCCGCCCGGAATATTCCTGGCGTTTATGTGCTGGAATCTTACAAGCCAACGACTTATGAGATCATGAATGCAGATGTAGTTATTCTACAAGAAAGTGCTGTTGAAGGACTTGAAAACAGTATTGAACCAAAAAATGAAGAGGCTGCAGCATGAGTGTAATTATTAAACCTGTTATAACAGAAAAGCTAAGCCGCCTTCAAGAAGAAAATAAGTACACATTTGAAGTTGCAAAAAGCGCAACTAAGCCTGAGATAAAAAAAGAAGTAGAATCTATTTATCCGGGTGTAAAAGTGGCAAAAGTGAATACGGCTATCATGCCATCCAAACCAAAAGGGCGCTACACTCGAAGTGGATATCAGGGTGGACGAACAAAAGTTTGGAAAAAAGCCATTGTAACAATCAAAGAAGGCGAAATCGATTTCTTTGCTGAAATTTAAGAATTAGAGAATCATGCCTACTAGGAAATTAAAACCAATGACGCCGGGAACCAGACACAGAATTGCTCCTGTGTTTGATGACATTACTTCTGATAAGCCATTAAAAAGCTTATTAGCCGGTAAGAAGAATACGGCGGGTAGAAATAGACACGGAAGAATTACTTCTCGACACAGAGGAGGCGGTCACAAACGTCGCTATCGCGTAATTGACTTCAAGCGTAACAAGCATGAAGTACCAGCGAAAGTGCAAACCATCGAGTACGATCCTAACAGATCAGCTCGTATTGCATTAATAGCATATGCCGACGGAGAACGAAGATATATTCTCGCTCCCAACAAGTTACGTATTGGTGATACTATTGTATCAGGTGATAATGCAGCACCGGATTTGGGCAATGCGTTACCAATGATCAAAATGCCTCCAGGTACATTCATTCATAATATTGAACTGAATCCCGGACAGGGCGGAACCCTTTGCAGAAGTGCAGGAACAGGAGCTCAATTACTTGGAAAACAAGGAAAATATGTAAGTGTTAAACTTCCATCTGGAGAAGTACGCTTGATCTTAGGTTCCTGTTATGCAACCGTTGGTTCTACCAGTAATCCTGATCATATGAACACTACCGTTGGTAAAGCCGGCCGTAGCAGATGGAAAGGACGCAGACCACAAACTCGCGGAGTGGCGATGAACCCGGTTGATCACCCAATGGGTGGTGGTGAAGGAAAAGCTTCAGGTGGACATCCGCGTTCGCCATGGGGGCAATCAGCCAAAGGTAAGAAGACAAGAAATCGTAATAAGCTGTCTTCTAAGTACATCGTAAGAAGAAGAAAAACTAAGAAAAAATAAATCGTAACGTATGCCACGCTCACTGAAAAAAGGGCCTTTTGTTTACTATAAGCTGCAGCGTAAAATTGATGCTGCACAAGAAAGTGGAAGTAAGAAAGTGATCAAAACCTGGTCTCGAAGTTCTATGGTTACTCCTGATTTTATTGGATTAACACTTGCTGTCCATAACGGTAAACAATTTATCCCTGTCTTTATAACTGAAAACATGGTAGGCCATAAATTAGGTGAATTTGCACCTACAAGAACATTTCGTGGTCATCCATTAAAAAAAGCAGCTAAATAATTTAAACGGATTTAAGAGATGGATACTCCAGTATTAGAAGCACGAGCCGTACAAAAGCATTTAAGAAAAGCACCCCGTAAGGTTCGCCTTGTGGTTGATGTAGTACGTGGAAAATCAGTAGAAGAAGCGCTGAAGACGTTAGAATTCACAAAGCAGGCTGCATCAGAAGATGTTATTAAAGTAGTTAAATCTGCAGCTGCTAACCTGAGAGATAAATTTCAGGAAGAGCGTTTCGATAATGAAGATATATATATCAAAGAAATTTATGTTGATGAGGGTGTAACCCTGAAGCGCATTCAACCTGCTCCAATGGGCCGTGCACACCGAATCAACAAGCGATCTAGCCACATCACAGTAAAAGTGGCCAAGCGTAATCAAGAAAGTGTAAATTAAACGAACAATACTTTGGGACAGAAAACAAATCCAACTGGTTTTAGATTAGGCATTATTCGCGGATGGGAATCCAACTGGTTTTCTGAAGAAAATCAACCTTCCCTGATTATCGAAGACGAAAAACTTCGCGAGTATTTGCATACAAGACTTCGCAACGGCGGACTTTCGAATGTGATTATTGAAAGAACTCCAAAGCGTATTCTTCTAACGCTCAGAACAAGCCGTCCCGGTGTGATCATCGGTAAAGGTGGTGAGCAAATAGAATTACTTCGTGAAGAGTTGAAGAAAATAACCAGCAAAGAAGTACAGATTAATGTAAGTGAAATTAAGCGCCCAGAGCTGGATGCCAGTTTAGTAGCCCAAAATATTGCACAACAACTTCAGGCCCGTGTGTCATTCAGACGAGCAATGAAGACTGCAATATCATCGGCTATGAGAATGGGTGCTAAAGGAATAAAAGTTCGTTGTGCCGGTCGTTTAGGTGGAGCTGAAATGGCTCGAACAGAACAGTACAAAGAAGGACAAATCCCACTGCATACATTACGGGCAGATATTGATTACGCATTATCTACGTCGAATACCATTTATGGGTCAATTGGAGTTACGGTTTGGATCTTTAAAGGTGAAATTATTGGTGATGTAGACTTGACACCAGGTACTCAGTCAGGCAGAGATTCTGACTCGAGAGGAAAAGGTGGCAGAGGCCGTGACGACAAAGGGCGAAGAAGCCGACGTCGCAGTAGAAACAGAAATCGATCATAAAAACAGTTAATTAGAAACGATGTTAGAACCAAAACGAGTTCAGAGACGCCGTGTTCATCGCGACAAGCTGAAAGGTAATTCACAGCGCGGCCATGTTATAAACTTTGGTGATTTCGGATTGAAGGCAATGGAGCCTAAGTTTATTACTTCACGCCAAATTGAAGCATGTCGTATCGCAATTGCACGTTCATTGCAGCGAGACGGTCAAACATTTATTCGAATCTTCCCAGATCGACCTATGACAAGCAAACCCGCTGAAACCCGTATGGGTAAAGGTAAAGGTGCATTGGACCATTGGGTAGCTGTGGTAAAGCCCGGTCGTATTTTATTTGAAATCGCTGGAGTTAATGAAGAACGAGCCAGAGAAGCATTAAGGCGAGCTGCTCACAAGCTGCCGATCAAGACAAAATTTGTAGTCCGTAGAGATTACCAGGGAGGATGATCTGATGAAAGCACATGAATTAAGAGATTTGACACTTACTGAATTAAATGCTCGACTTAAAGACGAGCGGGATGTACTACAAAATCTACGGTTCTCAAAATCAGTGACAGGACAGTTAGAGAATCCTGCAAGATTAAAAAATCATCGTAGAGAAGTTGCTCGTTTAGAGACAATTATTAATGAAAAAAGTAGTGCGGAATAAGCAATAAGGAATTAATTATGGCACAAGTAGAAAGAGCCCGAAGAAGAGAACGAATTGGTCGTGTTGTGAGTAACAGCATGGATAAAAGCATCACGGTTGCAGTAGATCGTAAGGTAAAGCATTCCATTTATGGAAAATATATTACCAAAACAACGAAATATATGGCACACGATGAAAATAACGATGCCAATGTAGGCGATACTGTACAGATTATGTCAACTCGCCCACTTTCAAAGCGTAAATCATGGCGATTAGTTGAAATCGTCGAAAAAGCTAAGTAACGAATAGAGCATTAGGAATTAGCGATGATCCAAACTCAAACGACATTAAATGTAGCAGATAACAGCGGCGCCAGGAAGCTGATGTGTATTAAAGTTCTTGGAGATTCCAGAAGAAGATATGCACGCATTGGCGATTTAATTTCCGCATCTGTAAAAACAGCAATCCCGGGCGGCACCGTTAAGAAAGGTGACGTTGTAAAAGCCGTGATTGTTCGAACGAAGAAAGAATACCGCAGAGGAGATGGAAGTTATATCCGTTTTGATGAAAACGCTGCGGTTATCATAAACAAAGATCAAGAACCGGTAGGTACACGTATTTTTGGCCCGGTGGCCAGAGAGCTTCGTGAAAAAAGCTTCATGAGAATCGTGTCGCTTGCACCGGAAGTACTTTAAAAAAGGATTAGAGTATGCCACGCAGGTTCAACAAACAAAAGAAATTACACGTTAAAAAAGGCGATGAAGTATTGGTAATTGCCGGTAACGATAAAGGTAAAAGAGGCCGTGTATTGATGGTTTTCCCTAAAAAAGAGCGTGTGCTCGTTGAAGGGATCAATATGAAAACCCATCATGAAAAGCCAACCCAGGATAACCCACAAGGGGGACGTCTGAAAAAAGAAGGATCCGTCCATATCTCAAATGTTATGGTCATAGATCCAACAACAGACGAACCCACTCGTGTTGGTCGCAAACGAATTGAAGAAGACGGCAAGGGCCGTTGGGTTCGTTATGCGAAGACAAGTGGCGAAATGCTGGACAAATAACGCAGATAAGAAGCAATGGCTGAAGCAAGATTATATACAGAATACAAAGAAGAAATTCGCGAAAAGCTTCGCGAAGAGTTTGAGTATGAAAACCCTATGGCCATACCCAAACTTGACAAAATTGTAATTAATGTAGGTGTAGGTGATGCTATAACCGATAAAAAGTTATTGGATACGGTTGTAGACAATGTTGCCGCAATAACTGGCCAACAACCAGTTACAACAAAGGCTAAAAAATCTATTTCTAACTTTAAGTTACGTGAAGGAATGCCAATTGGCTGTAAAGTTACTTTACGCCAACGCATTATGTATGAATTCCTGGATCGATTGATCAACTTGGCCCTGCCAAGAACTCGAGATTTTCAGGGAGTACCGGATAAAAGTTTTGATGGACGTGGTAATTATACCATGGGCATTAAAGAACATACGATCTTTCCGGAAATTGACACGGATAAAGTTAGTAAAGTACACGGCATGGATGTGACATTTGTGACATCTGCCGAGACGGATGAAGAAGCTTATGCTCTGCTTAAGCACTTTGGAATGCCATTCAAAACAAGAAATTAACAGATATTATGGCTAAGAAAGCTTGGATAGCACGCAATAAAAAACGAAAAGAAACTGTAAAAAAGTACGCCGAGAAGCGTCGTAAGCTTAAAGAAGCTGGCGATTATGAAGGCCTGCAAAAATTACCGCGCGATGCGAGCCCAACCAGAGTTCGTAATCGTTGCAGTATTACCGGTCGTAGCCGGGGTTATGTAGGCAAATATGGTATTTCGCGTATCAAATTCCGAGAGCTTGCCCTTGCGGGTAAAATTCCCGGTGTACGAAAAGCAAGCTGGTAAAATTTAAATAAGGAATCGATGATTGATCCTATTGCAGATTATTTAACACGTATAAGAAATGCCCAACAAGCCGGGCATCG
>JAVLBT010000152.1:0-7288 GCA_031580945.1 Gracilimonas sp. | reverse complement strand
CAAAAGAGAGCTAAAAAAGGCTAACAATGCGTTTCAAGGGGACGCAGACGCTGCTTTGTTTCACATTCTTGTTTATAATCGATGAAATGAGTAGCCTTTTAAGAATCTATAATCTCTGCGCCCCTTAAACGCTGGGCCGTTATACCCAGCGAGAATAATCATGTAGCTTGAAACAGTCCGAACAATTTATTCTCATCTTTAGAATTCATTTATTAGATTACATATAAACAATTTTACTATGAGTGAATCAAAGGTTTCAAAAAAAATCAAAAAGTTACCTCCTGAGGCAAAACAGCAAGCCCAGGATTTTGTGGATTTTCTTTATGAGCGATATGTAAATGATGAGACAAGAAAATCAACAAAGAAAAGCATTTTAGAGAGTTCGTTTTTTGGTATGTGGAAAGATCGGGAAGATATGCAGGATAGTACTGATTGGGTCAGGAAGGTTCGCAAATCACAGTGGTCTAATCCATAAACATGGCTACCGGATTGTTGCTTATCGACACTGATGTCCTTATTGATTACAGTCGGGGAATTGAAAAAACGAAAGGAATCCTAAAAACTCTGGAGTCTGATCACGTACTTGCAATAAGTGTTATTACTCAGCTTGAACTGATGGTTGGCTGTGAAAACAAGGCCGATTTCAAATCCCTTCAAAAATTCTTGTCCAATTTTGAGATTGTTCAATTAAGTAAATCCACTTCGGAGATTGCTGTTGGTCTATTTAAGAAATATCGTTTAAGTCATGGTGTACTGATTCCGGATATGTTAATTGCCTCTACAGCCTTGACCCTCGAAATCCCTTTACTATCCAAAAACCGGAAAGACTTTCGCTTTATTAAGAAGCTGGATTTGATTGAGTACACAGTCTAAACGAAATATTTGGGTATAACCAGCAATTCCTGCTGACCGGTTTCGGTTCCTTGCTTAAATTTGAAATTGATTGCCCGGCAGCAGAATTGCCAAACCGTTATACTTCATATTTTAAATTTAGTCTAAATAATCAACTTTCAAACCAAAACGTTTTTATTGAGGTTCACTTATGAATTCTAAAGAAGTCAAAGAACTATCATCGAGCTACATGAAAATTTGGAACGCAGGAGAGGAAGATTTGCTAAACCAATTTGCCGTGGATGACTTAACAGTCAACTATACACATTTTGAGAAAACATATAACAGCATTTCTGAATACAAAGCAATGCTTAAACAAACTCATAATTTTTTTCTGATTTGGAAATTTAATTAGAAGAAGTAATTCCAAGTGAGGATATAGAGGGCGCTACGATTATCTGGGAATACAATGGAACTCATGAAAATGGTAACTTATTTGGCGTTGAATCATCAGGAAAAAAAGTGACCGTACGTGGAATGACTTTTCTGAAATGTGAAAACGGGAAGGTTATAGAAGAAAAGGGAATAGTAGATAACTTGAGCCTGCTGATGCAGTTGGGAGCATTGGGGTAAAACTGTGAGTCTAAAAACACCTTAGAAATTGAGTAAATAATGTACTTTAAGCACCTTTTGCGTAAAGTCATTACCTATTTATAATTATGACAGAAATATTGATTGGAATACTTGTAGCTTTGGTAATAATTATTAGTGGTAAAATTACGAAATTCGATAATGATGAGTCGTTTTATCCACTGATATTGATCTTTATCTCCTTACTGTACATCTTGTTTGCTTCTATTGATCAAGGTTTTTCTGTTATATTAGTTGAGACATTAATAGCAGCATTCTTTATATCATGTGCAATATTGGGGTTTAAAGGCAGTAAATTATGGATTCCTATTGGATACGCATTACACGGCTTCTTTGACATACTTCACCCAAATCTTTTGAATAACTCAGGTGTTCCGGCATGGTGGCCAGGATTTTGCTTAGGTATTGATGAAGTAATTGCTCTTTATTTGATCTGGAAAATATTGGCTTTGAAACAGAAAAAGATTTGGGGTCTGAATATGGTAACTTTTGGATTTCTACAAACTCAAATGGTGGAATTGATTATAAAGTTGAAGTAGAAAGTGATAATGCAAGCAATGTACAAAGTATTCGTGCTACAGCAATGAATATTAACAGAAATGAAGCTGAAGTAAAGCAATTCTTAAAATATGTTGGATCAGTTTTATTTCTTTACAGGGATAGTGGAGAGTCACAATTTAATAGATGGGTTGATAGCAGTTTCAATAGTGGTGGTAAGACAACAGTTGGTCAAGTAGAAATTGAAATAAAATCGCCATCAAGAACCGTTCGTATCTTGAACATAAAGGCTAATTAAAAATTTAACAGTTCATGTCAATGTTCAAGCAATTCAATAACGAAAATGTAACTCTTGTTAAAGCAAATGGAGAAAGACATGAAGACATTGAAGCGTCTGTTCAATCAGATATGATATTTATTGATGACACTTCACTCCCAATAGAAGAAGGTGATACTATAATTCGAAAACTTCCAAATGGTCTTGTTGAGAAATACGAGGTCTTAGATAGAGGTTTTCATGAAAAATTTTCGTCTATGCCAGCTCATTACCAGGTCAAAGTCAAGAAACTTACTGGTAGTAAACCATCAAGCAATGACAAAACTGTATATAATTTAGGAGATAACTCTCGGGTTAATATCAATTCAAATGATTCTTCAATTAACATAATAAATATGGAATCGAAGCACCTATTTGCTGAGATAAAATCAAAAGTTGAAGAAAATATCGAAATTGAAAAAGAACGTCAGGAATTGATAAGAAGGCTTAACGCTTTAGAAAAAGCCCAGAATACACCTTCGTTTTCTGAAAAATATGCTGAATTTATGGCTATTGCTGCTAATCACACAACAGTGCTAACTCCATATTTCCCAGCATTAGCTCAACTATTAGTGTCGTAAAAGCGCAGTATAATTGCCAAACCGTTAGGTTCCCTCCAACTTTTGCTAGTTTCTATCTCAATTAATTGCTTTCAAGCTCGTTTTTATTCAACTTAAGTCTGTAATTGCAAAACAAAGTTTCTGTAATGGAAAAGACTCTAATCAACGAGCTGTCACAGCTTAACAAAAATGAAAAATTGCTCTTAGTCGAAGCCTTATGGGATTCTATTGCTTCTGACCCTGAAGAGGTTGAAGTTCCTGATCATCACAAATCTATTTTAGAGCAACGCCTCAAGACTTTAGAAGAAGACAAAAAGAATGGTTCTTCCTGGAAAGAAGTCCGTCAAAAGTATCTATAGATCGCTGTGCCCAAAATGTTAATACTTACCGAAGATGCACAGCAAGATTTAGATGATGCATTCCAGTGGTATCAAGAACAGAATCATGGATTAGGCCAAGAGTTCATTCGCTGCGTTGACGCAAAACTTTCAGAAATCAGTCGTAATCCTCTTCATCACCAGGTTGTTTATAAAGACAGAGTTCATCGCGCTTTAACCAACCGCTTTCCCTTTTCTATCTATTTCGTCAATGAAGAAGAAACAATTACAGTCTTTGCAATTTTACATCAGAGAAGAAGTCCAGAGTCTTGGAAAACAAGAACCGAGTAGTCGGGAAACCTAATCGAGTAGACGGCCGTGAGCAATAAGCCCACGGTGCGCCTCTCCCACCACCGTACATACGGGTCGCGTATACGGCGGTTTGCTACGTTGACCTGATTTGGTGATAGAGTTCCAACATAGCGATATAGCCCCTTTTCTTCATCCGGGCTAAGGTAATGGTCGTTTTCAGGATGGGGCTTTGGGCGACTCGCCAGCCTCCCATCCCGACAGCTGTCGGGACTCCATGCATAGGCATCTTCAGGGTTTACTCCCAGGCGCATCAGGTTCTTCCGTTTGCGGTCGGGTTTCTTCTCCCGAGGCCTCGGGACCAAATGCAGTACGCAGCCGTTTTCTCAGCCAACTATCCAGTGCTTGTAATTTGCCGTGGATGTTGCCAGTTTGAAGTAGTTCAGCCAGCCTCGTATCAGCCGGTTGAGCCGCCGGATTCGTTCGGCAAAACTTATGGGAATGGTTTTGCGGGTCAGCTCTTTAAGCTTTCGCTTGAAGGCTTTCCTGCTCTTCGCACTCACCACCAGTTGGTATTGCCCTCTGACCCCTTTCTTGAATACCGGGACAAAATGATAGCCCAGTATGTTGAATGTTGAGGGGCGTCGAATCCCACTTTTCTCCCGGTTTATCGGCATGCGAAGTACATCCCTGAGAAACAGGTAGATGCTGTTACCTACCCGTCGGGCGGCTCGTTTGCTGCGCACGTAGATACTGAAATCGTCGGCATACCGCACATAGCGATGTCCGCGCTTTTCCAGCTCTCTGTCAAGTTCATTGAGCAGAATGTTGGATAGCAGCGGACTGAGGGGAAGCCTTGCGGCATTGCCTTTCTGCGTTTGTGTAAGGTTCCGTTGATCTGCATCGGAGCGCGCAGGAACTTTCGCAACAGCTTCATCGTCAGCTGGCACGTGACCTTTTGGTGTACCAATTCCAGCAGTATGGCATGGTCGACCTGATCGAAGAATGACTTCAAATCAATGTCTATCACATGCTGATAGCCGTCATTAATGTTCCGTTGGGCTTGTTACACAGCCTGGTGGGCGTTGCGGTTGGGACGGAATCCGTAACTGTGCCGCTGGAAGTCCGGCTCAAATACAGGCTCAAGCACCTGATGCAGGGCTTGCTGGATAACCCGGTCGGTCAGCGTCGGGATGCCAAGCATCCTCCTCTTGCCGTTCGGTTTGGGTATTTCCACGCCTTTGATCGGGCTGGGCTGATAGCTTCCATTGCGGATATGCTCTATCAGGGTCGGGCCGTGAGTTTGCAGGTGGGCTTTCAGCTGGGGTGTTTCCATCCCATCCACTCCGCCTGCTCCTTTGTTAGCGCAGACCTTTTGGTAGGCTTTGTTCAGATTCCGTTGTTGGATTACTTGTTCTATCATCGTTGTTTTGTTCAGATGGCATCTTTTAGTGGCAGCTATTCGAACTCAAGGAAATCTATCCTTGGCGAGCATGAACTCTGGCCTCCATCGAATGCCGGGTAACATTCCGTCCTTCATCCCGACCAGCCAGTCGGGACTACTATGACGTCGGCTGACTTCCCAACCCTGCCAAAGCAGAGCCGGGATCTCCCCGGATAAGAGTGCCTTCTTTCCTCCAATGCCTGCCGCATCTACTTAATGAGCGTGCACCTCACGGTGTTTTGGACATCACAATGATGTGTTTGCTCGTCCAGTTCATCAAGCCTCTTATGCGGTTCTGCCCTCGGCATCCCGTTGGGGCTGTTCGTCAGGACCGGAGTTTGCGCCACGGGCATCCCTTCGGGACAGTCTCGCTTCCTTTGGCATGGCCATCCCTTCGGGGCAGACCTGCGGTTACCCGCAACGCCCTTGCGACTTGCTAATAGTTCAGGACGTCACCCCTGCCCATAAGGGACTTTTCCCATGGGGATCACTTTGTGGCACCCTCAAGATTTATGACTTACATTCCTGTAAGCCAAGGCACCCATGCCGGGCACACACAAGCGTTTCAAGCGGACTCGTTTAGGATTCGGAATCTTGATTTTAACAACTCGGCTCGCCGCTTAAACGCTGGGTCGTTAACGTACCCTCCTCAAATAAATTCAGATTACTCTTTTCGTTATCTTATTACGTATTAATTTTGTACAATATAAATACGCCCTAAAGAAAACGCTGACTATTATGGCCACAGCCCGAATTGAAATAGACCAAGATATCCAGCCACTTTCCGAATTCCGAAAGCATGCGGCTGATTTCATAGACCGAATCAAGAAACAGAAACGTTCCATTGTTTTAACACAGCACGGAAAAAGTGCTGCTGTTTTAGTGGATGTATCTGAGTATCAGCTCATGGTTGATAAGCTTGATCTGATGGAAGAGCTGATCGAAGCAGAACGACAAATTGCAAGAGGTGAAGTCTTTTCGCATGAAGAAGCTAAAAAACGGATTAAAGAAAACCTGGCTAAGTGGAAGTAATTTGAACCAAATAAGCATTGCACAAACTCAACAAGTTTGTCGACTACATTGCCCAAGATGATGTTCTCATCGCTGAAAAGTGGGCCTTAAAACTGATTGAGAAAACCGATCAATTTATTGAGCAGCCGGAATCAGGCCGTATTGTACCTGAGTATAACGAGTCGAATCTTCGTTAATTGATATTCGGGAATTACAGGGTAATTTATAGAATACGTAAAGTCGAGAATACGATCTATATTCAAACTGTGTGGCATGTTCGCCAAGATCCTCCTAAATCGAGCGCTGGGTTACGTTAACCGCCAAACCGTTAACCAACCTACCCTAATGTTGTAAGTTAAAATCTCAATCAGTATCTTTTTAGTGCATAGAAAAACTTTTAAAGTACTGATATGGATATTTCAATTTCAAAAGATATAGAACCTCTCTCCGAGTTTCGCAAGAAATCTGCGGATTTTATAAAACGCTTAAAAAAAGAGAAGCAACCAATTATACTTACTCAACATGGCAAAAGTGCTGCTGTTTTGATGGATGTATCAGAATATGAACGCTTCACCAAAAAATTAGAAATGCTTGAGGATTTACTCGAAGCCAAGCAACAGGTCGAGCAAGGCAAAACGTATACTATGGATCAGGCAAGAGAAAGAATTGAAAAGCATCTTTCTAAATGGAAATAGTTCTAACGGATCGGTTTTTAACTCGGGTTGAAGAGTGTACCGATTATATTGCACTGGATCATATACCAACAGCTATTAAATGGGCAGAAGGTGTATTCGAGCATTGCCAAAATCTAAGCGATCTACTGGAAAGGGGAAGGATTGTTCCTGAGTTTAGACGGCCTGAAATTAGAGAGCTTATACATGAAAATTATCGACTGGTATACGAGTTAAAAACCAATCAAATTGATATGTTGACCATTTGGCATACGAGATCCCGAATTTCGGGACCAGATGATCCGCACAAGGTTGGTTAACAATGGCTTCGTGCTGACCAGGTTGGTCTTCGGAGTCAACTAAATAGAAACGGGCTGGCAGCACAACCGCCAAACCGTTAATGACACTTTAAACCTGAATTATTCTGAAACCTAAAATCATTTATCTTTTTTTATATTGGGGTTATACTCAAAGCCAGACAGTATGAATAACCTCGAACACATCAAATCACAGATTAAACCGATTCTGAAAAAGTACGGTATTAAAAAAGCCGGAATCTTCGGGTCTTCTGCACGAGGTGAATCTGTGGTGAACGATCTGGACCTACTTGTCAAAATCGATAAAAAGATGAGCTTGCTGGAGTTCATCGGGATTCAACAGGAACTGGAAGACAAATTAGG
>JAVLBT010000151.1:0-7348 GCA_031580945.1 Gracilimonas sp. | reverse complement strand
AACTTCGACCGGTGCACAATTAACGTATCTGTGTTGGGTAAACCGTTCGAGGCAACAGTTTGTTTGGGAAACTAATAGCACCGGATTGCCCAATGTGATGTTTCAGGATCGGGTAGCTTTTGGAAATCATTTTTTAAATGAATTCAAAGATGCTGAAGAAGTGATTCAGCTCAAGGTTGGAGAAGATATTCCAAAGGCAAAATTGATGCACTATTTCGATTTTGTACAGGCCGAACACATTCTAATTGTTCCTTTTATCAATAAAGGTGAAACGGTTGCCCTTACCATTTTGGAAAGTGAAAATCAGGTCGACCAGGAAGAGATCCAAGACCGTATCATGGCATATAATAATGCTCTGGTGAATGTTTTAGACACCTATCTGGAAGTGGTTGACCTCCATGAAAATCAGCAGGAGTGGGAAGATTATGAAACGGCAGTAAATAAGATTGATTATCACCAGCACCGGGTCGAGGTTCTGGGTACCATGATGGAAGAAATGCAAAAATATATGACGAATGGAGGAGCGGTGCTTTTAGCGCCCGGCATGGATTCCTGGAATGTGGTATACCGCCCCCCCAATGCGGTACAGGCACCAAGTCTGGGACTGCAGCTGGAGGAAAAAAGTGTAGCTTACGAGGCCCTTGAAAAAGGGGAGCCGGTTTTTACGATGCATTTCAATAATAATCCGCGAAGAATAACATCTGCCGAAAAACGAAGTGAAGGAGCCACCTATGCTATTCCCGTGATGGTACACGACCGCCGGCAGGGAGTGGTGGTGTGTTATGACAACGATCCGCTTACCTTCAAAGAATCTACCAAACATAAGCTCGGTAATTTAGTTCGTATCTCTTCTCTTAGTATGCAATCTTCTTTAAAGAAATCTGGTGCTCTGGATGAAATTCTTACCCAGAAATTTGGTGCTTTTATGCCCGAATTATGGGAATTAGCCCTTCATTCCGAAATGGCAAGGATCAAAAAGGGAGCGTCGCAACATACGTGGTTTGGATTGGTGACCCCGAAGGATGTTTCAGGATTACGAACGAAATACCGTTTAGAAGACCTCCAACAGATCCAAAGTGATTTTGTGTCGATGCTAAATCCGTCTCGACATGGCATCCCTGGGATAATTGGCTATCATTCCGATTATGTTTATGCTTTCATAATTCAAAGTGAAGATGAAGACGCCGTGGGTTTTTGGATGGAAAAAATGAAAGGAACATTAAGTGGGGGTCTGAAATTATCGATTGGAGGCTCCATACCCGTACAGTTTAAGGTAGGATGTACCCAGATAGCCTCGGATGCTGTAAATGCTTACCAAGTCGTTGAAAAAGCAAAAAAAGCACTCACTAAAGTTATGAACGACGATGAAATTGAGGTTGTGGTAGCATAATGGGAAACGTGTATCTTATCATAGTAGATGGCTTAGGTGTGGGAGCCCAGGAAGATGCTTTGGATTACGGCGATGAGAATATGAATACGCTGGGACACGTATCCGCTGAGACGCAGGTAAGCTTACCCAATCTGCATAAACTTGGGATTGGTAATATCATTCCACTTGTATCGGTCCCGGAAATTGAAGAACCACTTGCTGCTTATGGTAAACTCCGTGAAGTCTCAGCTGGAAAAGATTCTACCACGGGACATTGGGAAATTGCCGGCATACAGTTAGACCAACCATTTCCAACCTATCCAAATGGATTTCCCGACGACGTACTAAAAAAGTTTTGTGAGGGCATCGGCGTAAATAAAGCACTCTGCAACCAACCTTATTCCGGAACGGATGTGATACGGGATTACGGTGTGGAACATCTGAATACCGGTTATCCTATTGTTTACACCTCCGCAGACAGTGTTTTTCAAGTAGCTTGTCATGATGACGTTGTTCCGGTGAAAAAACTATATGAGTGGTGTGAATTTGCCAGAAATGAGGTCTGTGTTGGTGAACACGAAGTAGGACGAGTTATAGCAAGGCCTTTTACCGGTGAACCCGGGAATTTTGAGCGAATTTCTGATAAAAGGCACGATTATTCATCCGTTCCACCCAACAATAATATTGTACGGAAACTCTATGATTCCGGAGTGAAAACCTATTCTATAGGAAAAATCATTGACCTTTTTGCCGGAGAAGGGTTCACCCAATATCGCCATACCAAAAGTAATGCGGAGGGAATTTCACAGTTACTGAGCTTGATGTCTGCCAATCTTGACAACAGTTTTGTTTTTGTGAATTTGATTGATACCGATCAATTGTATGGGCACCGGCTGGATCCCAAAGGATATGCGGAATGCCTTAAAGAATTTGATCGTGCTATTCCTGCGATGGTCTCTAAGATCAAAGAAGATGATCTGCTTATCATCACCGGGGACCACGGCAATGACCCGTGTTCAACCTCCACCGACCATTCACGGGAATTCGTGCCTTTATTGGTATTTCCAAAGGGGAGTGCCCAATCGGTGGATCTTGGAACCGGTGAAACGTTTTCGAACATTGCCAAAAGCATCGCCGGGTTTTTTGAGCTGGAGAATGATTTCCCCGGCACTTCCTTTTTGAGATGAAGATATTTTATAGCTAATGAATTTATATTAGAGCGATAATTTCGTATATTTCCTAATTGTAAATTCATTAAGTCGCAGACGCAATATCCATACTTTTTTGTCGTAGTTCAAATGCGATAAAAACGAACATATCATCTGCGCCGCAAAGCGTACGCAAACATTCATTAAACGGTAAAATACAGTGGCAAAAAGTTCAGGAATCTCTACACGCGAGTCAGAGTCATTAGATCGCTATTTGCACGAAATTGGAAAAGAGAAACTTATAACCCCGGATGATGAAGTTCGTCTGGCAAAAGAGATACAGAAAGGAAGTCAGAGAGCACTTGAAGACCTTACCAAAGCCAACCTTCGTTTTGTCGTATCAGTAGCTAAGCAGTATCAGAATCAAGGACTATCACTTGGAGACCTGATCAATGAAGGAAATTTAGGGCTAATCAAAGCGGCTAAGAGGTTTGATGAAACCCGTGGTTTTAAATTTATTTCTTACGCTGTTTGGTGGATCCGACAATCAATCTTACAGGCTTTAGCTGAACAATCACGTATTGTGCGGCTTCCATTGAACCGGGTAGGAGCTCTTAACAAGATCGGTAAAGAGCTGTCGAAGCTGGAGCAGGAATATGAGCGGGTTCCTTCTGCCCATGAGCTTGCGGAAAGCCTTGAAATGACCGTCGGTGAAGTTGCTGATACGTTGAAGATCTCGGGACGCCATCTTTCAATGGACGCACCATTTGCCCAAGGCGAGGATAACAGACTGCTGGATGTACTGGAGAATGAAGAGATCCCAAATCCTGATTTTGACCTGATGGGGGAATCCCTGAAAGTGGAGATCGAACGTGCACTTTCAAAACTGACCACCCGGGAAGCGGAAGTAATTCGCCTGTATTTTGGAATCGGACGGGAACATTCTCTTACCCTGGAAGAGATTGGAGAACGGTTTGACCTGACCCGAGAGCGCGTGCGTCAAATCAAAGAAAAAGCTCTTCGAAAACTCAGACACCATAACAGAAGCGCAGCCTTAAGAGCATATTTAGGCTAAAACCAATTTAATTCGTGAGATAAAAGCCCTGCACAACTAAATTGTGCTGGGCTTTTTTTGTGTGAATGAAAAAATGATGTCCTGAACTAATTCAAGCGTTCTCTTGGACAGAGTAAATAGCAATAAATCACCAATAATCACCACCGCAATAGCGGACGCTTTCGCTATCAAGATAGAAAATCAACTAACCTCATCATTCGGAGTTCAGTGTTCCTTGTTCGATGTTCTTAAGGCACCTGAACATTATTCATGATCTTGGTGACAATATCCTCAGGGGTAATATCCTCTGCTTCTGCTTCAAAAGTAGGGATGATCCGGTGGCGAAGTACATCCATGGCTATGGTTCGTACATCTTCCGGAGTTACATAAGCGCGGTGCTCCATAAACGCTTGAGCTCTTGCAGCAAGGTTTAGGTTTATGGTAGCCCGTGGGGAGGCTCCAAAACTGATCAGGTCTTCCAGATCATCTAAGTTGTAGTTTTTCGGTTTTCGTGTCGCAAAAACAAGATCAACAATATACTGTTCAACTTTTTCATCCATGTATATCTCATTGATCGTAGCTCGGGCTTCCAGAATTTTCTCAGGGCTTACAACCTGATCAAGTTCTATCTTTTTCCCGGTTCTTGCCTGAGAACGCATGATTTCCATTTCTTCCGTTTCAGTGGGATAATCGATCTTCAGTTTCAACATAAAACGATCAACTTGTGCTTCAGGCAGCGGATATGTTCCTTCTTGCTCAACCGGGTTCTGAGTGGCAAGAACCAGAAAAGGTTCATCCAGTTTAAAGGTCTGTTCTCCAATAGTTACCTGCTTTTCCTGCATAGCTTCCAAAAGAGCACTTTGAACCTTAGCCGGCGATCGGTTGATCTCGTCTGCTAAAATAATATTTGCAAATATGGGGCCTTTCTTAACTAAGAATTCCGCTTCTTTTTGATTGTATATCAAAGTTCCGATCAGATCTGCAGGTAATAAATCGGGGGTAAATTGAATGCGTTGAAAAGCAGTATCCAAAACGGTGGCCAAACTTGACACCGTCAATGTTTTTGCAAGTCCCGGAACACCTTCAAGCAATACATGGCCATTGGTTAACAAACCTACCAATAGACGGTCGATCATGTAGCGCTGTCCAATGATCACTTTGTCTAATTCTTTTCTGATGTCTTCTATGAAGGCACTATTCTTTTCGATTTTCTCGCTCAGTGCTTCCATGTCTAATGCGTATTCACTCATTTGAAAAATCTTTATTTAATATTAGCGGATGATATGATTATTTTCTCGGCTTCAAAAAGTCATCAAATATAACAAATGGACGTTTTACAATCTTTTTTATTAGGACTTATTCAGGGAATTACTGAATTCCTGCCCATCAGCAGTTCAGGTCACCTTGTTTTGGGGAAATTTATTTTAGGGGGTGACCTGGAAGCTGGCATCACTTATGAAGTGGTGGTTCATTTTGGGAGTTTGTGCGCCATTTTGATCTACTATCGAAAATTACTGGGAGAGTTACTAATGTCCGGAGTTGGATTCCTGAAATCCCCGTCACAGAAAAAAAATGATCCACAAGTAAAATTGATTGGCTTTATTTTGGTGAGCATGATTCCAGCCATGATCATCGGGTTTACGCTGAAGGATTATATCGAAGATATTTTTATGGACCCGCTCTTGGTATCCATCATGTTGATCGTTACGGGCTTTATCCTGTTTTTAACACGATTTGCGGGCGACACTACCAAGGATATTAACCTGCCCAAAAGTTTTATTATCGGATTGGCTCAGGCTTTTGCCATGATACCTGGTGTCAGTCGGGCGGGGTCAACGATCTCCGTTTCCCTGTATTTAGGCGTGAAAAGGGAGGACGCTGCCAATTTTTCTTTCCTGATGGTCATACCCGTCATTGCCGGTGCAATGCTGCTTCAGCTGAAAGAGATGATAGAAATAGGGGTGAGCGACGCCCAGATGTTGAGTTTGGTCGTTGGCTTTCTGACCTCCTTCATCTCAGGGTACTTCGCGCTCAAATATTTGATCATGATCTTGAAAAGAAAAGGATTTCACTATTTTTCCTATTACTGTTGGGTCATCGGCGGGGTGGGGCTTACCTATTTTCTGTGGATCTGACCGTTTAAAATTAACTGAATTTTGATATTCTAAACCTTGAAGGCGGAGCCAAATATGGCTACCTTTGTCGCTCACTAAATAAAAGAAATATGACCGTTTATTTTTTCATCATGTTGGCAGTTATGGCCGTGGGTACGGCTTTGGCTATGATCATTAATAAAAATGTGGTTAACAGTGCCTTATTCCTGGTTTTGAATATGGTTTCATTAGCCGGAATCTTCCTTCTGCTGAATGCTCAGTTTTTAGCGATCATTCAAATTTTAGTGTACGCAGGTGCCATTATGGTGCTATTTCTTTTTGTGATCATGTTGTTAAACGTACAAGATGAAGAAAAGCTTTTTGATAAATTTCGGTTTAAATACGTAGTGGCTTTTTTATTGGCTATTGGCGTGGCCGGACAAATTATATATAGCCTTGCCGGAGTTACGGAAATGCTCCCGGCTATTTCAGATAAAATGGCAACGGTTGGCACGGTTGAAGCAGTAGGTGATGTGCTATTTACCAAATATCTGCTTCCATTTGAAATGACAGCGATACTGTTAACGGCCGCTGTTGTGGGCGCCCTGATGATCGCTCAACATAAAATTAAAAGAACAGAAGAGATCTAATTATGGTAGGAATTGACTGGTTTTTAGGCCTGAGTGCCATTTTGTTTACGATCGGCTTGGTTGGGGTATTGATCCGACGAAATGCCATCGTCATTTTTATGTGTGTTGAGCTGATGCTGAATGCCGTGAATTTATCCCTCATCTCATTTGCAAGCCATCATGGCAATATAGACGGACAGATCCTGGTATTCTTTGCCTTAGCAGTAGCTGCTGCAGAAGCAGTTGTTGGCCTGGCAATCATCATTGCAATCTTCAGGAATAACCTGTCTGTAGACGTCACCAAGATCAACTTACTGCGCTGGTAGGAGGCACAGCCTTGCCAAGTTACTCTTCTGAAGGCACAGCTTTCAAAGATCCATGGAGAATATCTTTAGGTCTGGAATAGGCAAAACAAAATAATCCGCGTACATCCTGTAATCCCAGTAATCCGCGTTATAAAAAGAAAAAGTGAGCATAGGGAAACAACGTACTTGAAGGAAGCCACTACCTTCAAAGATTTGCAAATCAAGGGAATCCTAAAATCTTTCAAATCAAGGTTCAGATTGGAAGAAGTAAGAAAGGGCTTAATTCAAAACAAATACCCCGCCGTAAAGTAGATCCCATATCCTTCAGGCGAAATGCCGACATCACCACGTAGAATGAAATTGCGGTTAAAAAATGAACTTGTACCGCCAAAACCAAAAGAATATTTGAGATCATCGGGTCTATGGCAAAATTTAAGCGACTCGGGATGACAACTTACAGTAAGTACAACCACAATCCGCGAAAATCCCAACATCAGCGTAATCCGAGTTTCAAAAAATAAGCGGGGAATTAGGAAATAATGTACTTGACTTGAGGCACAGCCTCTTAAAGCTAAACTTCTGAAGGCACAGCCTTCGAAGATCTATTGATCCATGAAAATTATCTTTAGGTCTGGAATAGGGAAAACAAAATAATCCGCGTTCATCCTGCAAATCCCTATAATCCGCGTTTCAAAAAAAAGAGGGAGCATAGGGAAACAACGTACTTGAAGGAAGCCACTACCTTCAAAG
>JAVLBT010000150.1:0-7367 GCA_031580945.1 Gracilimonas sp. | reverse complement strand
ATAAGTTGGTGCTTTTCAGCATAGTTATGTATACCAGCTGAGATATTTAATATAGTACCCTCACTGAATTCACTCGCTTGTATATTCTGTCCCGCTTCAGCAGCAATACGAAAACTACCTCCTTTAAGATATTCGATGGGCGTATCATGAGCCAGTTGACTCATAATTGCGAAATAGGTGGAATAGCCATCAGGTTTTAGGAAAGCATCAGGAGCAATAAAAACAGCAAAGTTTTTTTGAATGAAGTTATTATCATCCCGGGTTAAATTTTCAGCACCGAGGTATGCAGCTACATTGTGCTTATTATTACCAAAGTTAAGTAATGGGCTGTAGGAGTAGGATGTATTTCCTCTATTTTGATATTCAGTAACTAATTCAGCTGTCCAATCTTCATTTAAGGCTTTTCGGACCTGAAAGCCATCTACCCAATGGTTATTTACGTTATTACTTTGATAACGTAAAATGCTTCGGCCGGCATTACTTTTTACATTTGGAGTATGTTGAAAACGACCGATCTTTATACCAATCCCATCGTCTTTATATTGATAATAGATGTTATCCAAAGAAATATTACCCTGATCAACTCCACCACCGTCAGGCTGTATTGTGAAACCAAGGGCAGGAAACTGATCATTTTGAGTAACTGCAAGGCCGGCAATAACGGTACTATTTTCATTTATGGAATAGCTTGAACCAAGGCGAAACCTAAGAAAAGAAGTACCATTAAAAATGTCCCCAGCTTCTGAACCCGACCCAAGATAGGCAAATCTGGCACTTCCATTAAACGATAAATTTTCAGTGGTTTGAGCATTAATATTGGGTGTAATAACGATCAAAAATAATGACAAGAACCAATAGCAAAATTTCATAGGAAGGTAGATGTATTTTAATTTTTAACTTTATTAAAAGTTAGGGATGTTCAAAGTGATAAAGCCGGGAATTCATTAAATAAATTCCCTATAAGAGGGGGCATATAGATTTCTTATTTCCGGGTAAACTTCATAGAGATCAAGCGATCCAATGAGCTCTTCAATTTGAACTTCATTCATGAGGCGATGAGATAGGAACTGCCCATCCAGGAAAATGCCCAATGTTCCGTATGGTGAACCGGACTGACGTGCCTCAGAAACAGATTTAAGTTTCCGCATTTTAACATTGAATCCCAATCGCTCGAATTCTAATTTCATTCGGTAAAGATAATAAAGAATGAACTCACTTTGGTCGGCATAAGTGATGATGACATCGTGCGTTTTGTGTGTTTTGTAATCATAGACCGAAAGTGCGAAGCGGGGATCTGATGCAGATGGATCAAATTTTTTCGCCATTAATTTAAAACCCGGAAGCTGGGCAACTTCTTTAAACCCATGCATTTTATAGAATGAGAAAAGCGATTTTTTATCATCCTGATCGATGACCGTTACCATGCCCTTTGCATTATTGCTATGCGTTTCAGAAGCCTGTAACAGCTCAGATTTAAGTCTATGATCGAAGTCGTCTTCTTGTACGAATAAATGATGAATGAAGGTATAGCCTGGTGCCAACACACCGCGCCATGATAACTCTGCCGGTAAATATTCAATAAATGAAGCAGTAGGTGTATCCAATATCTTTATTTGAAGCCCCTCATTCAGTCGTTCAAGGATCCAGTTTTTTTTGTAATGGAAGTATTGGCCATTAGTCGGATTTTGCAAATCGACGCAGGGAATTGGGTTCATCTCAAAATTTTGAGCTGTAATATTAAACGGGCACATACATCCTCCTAATTTTTTCAGAAGAATAGCTCGCCCAGATAAAGAATTGATGAAGAAGGGACCGTTAATTTCTTAATATGTTGATGGGCCCCAGGTAATACTATGATTACAACATTTGCAAATCCTGAAGATAAATATATCCTTTATCATCTTTTGCATGGTTGTGAAGAGAATATGGAATAACAATAATTCCTACGTATCCGATAACTTAGTTGAGCAAAAAAAAAACCGAGAAGATTAACCTTCTCGGTTTGTGTAAAAACAGGTTACATGCAGTATTTAGAATGAGTACGTAAAGCGAGCAAAGAAATTATAATTTGTTGCTCTATTTGTACGATAGTCACGTATTCTATATCGGGCTTCAATTTTCATGTTATCTGACATAATAAAGTGATATCTAAACTCTAATTCGTCCGCATTAGGTACATAAACGTTTGGAGTTAACCATTCAGCATCTGTTTTAGCGAATTCCGCCATAAGCCGATGCTTCTCAGCAAAACCATTGACACCAAAAGAAATAACAGCATTAGTTCCATTTTCAAAAGGAGAATTTAAATTTTGCCCAACCTCTGCAGCAATCCTAAAACTGCCACCTTTCAAAATATCCGGTCTGGGTAAATCATATACCATGCGGCTCATTACGGCTAAATACGTACTGTAACTACCTGATTTTAAGTAAGCATCAGGGGCTACAAAAAGTCCAAATCCCTTCTGGATGATATTGTTTTTATCACGAGTACGGTTGTCAACCCCAAGATAAGAGGCAAAATTATGTTCATTATTACCAAAATTTAAGTTTCCACGGTAGGGAACAGAGGTTTGATTTCGAGGCTGATATTCACCAACCAGTTCTGTAAACCATTCTTCATTCAAATCTCTTTTAATGTATACACCATCTAACCAGTGTACATTTACATTATTACTCATGAAACGAAAATGGCTTCTTTCAGCATTCGACAAAATTTTAGGATAGTATCGAAAACGACCGGCTTTTATCTGTGTAACATCATTCTGGAACTGATAATAAAATTCATCAAAAGAAATACTACCTCGATTCAAGCCACCACCATCAGCTAAAACAGTAAATTTTGGTTTTGGTAACTTTGATGACTGCGTAGTAGCAAGCCGAGCTTTAAATCCATTATTCGCATTAAATGTATAAAAAGCTCCAAGTCGGATTCTTAAGAAAGTAGTGCCCTCAAAATGATTTATAGCGTCATCAGTGGAACTCACATAAGCTAACCTCAAGTTTCCTGAATAATCGACCTTTCCATTGTCTTGAGCGCTTAATGTAGTAACTAACAGAAATACTGATACCAGAGTAATACCTATCCGTGAATACATTGGTTATTCGTTAAAGTTAATGTTTATGTTGTTTATTATTATAAATCTAACAATATGTCGGAATAGCGACAAGTATAAACTATACTTAATTACGGAATAACTTTAATAAGCGTTCCAATATGTTCAAAAAAAGAGTATTTGCAAATGAAGATAGGTGTTAAACAAAAATCGGGCACTTTAATTCAGTACCATGAAATAAGAAACCAAGTTTAAAAAGCTGATTTATCGGATGATGAAGAATCGTCTTAACAGCTCAGATCAAACCTATTTATTCAAGCTGATTTTTTTATCATCCCACTCAATATCAAAAGTATTCTCTTTTTGGAAAGCTCCTGAATTACGGATCCATTTTCCGTCCTGCCAAACCCGGGTAAAACCCTTTTTAAGCGGTTCATTAGGGTTTTTCATATCCAGAATGTGATTCAGTTCCGTGAGCCTATCTTTATGATTACGAATCAAGTTTGAGCTGCGATGAGTCAAATGTTCCTGTAATCTGTTTACTTTGGAATGAGCGGATTCGATCTTCTGCTTCACTACTTGTAGCGCATACGATTTTGCAAGGTTAGAGACCTTGTCTTTATACAGTTCAATCGCACCCGAGGTATGTGTTTCTAATTTTCGGGTATGTTCTTCTACTAAAAATCGAATTTCATTAATATCAGGAACCGCCATTACTGCCGCCTGAGTCGGTGTTGCAGCGCGGCTGTCAGCTACAAAATCTGAAATGGAGAAATCCACTTCATGTCCCACAGCGCTAATGGTGGGCACTTCACTCTTAAAAACCGCTCTTGCTACAGCTTCTTCGTTAAACGCCCAAAGATCTTCCAAAGAACCTCCGCCACGGCCAATGATCAGGACATCCACATTCCTTCTGGAAGAGAAGTATTCAATGCCTTTTACAATCTCTGGTGCTGCATTTACCCCCTGCACGGATGCATGGTATAATGAAATGGTGGCTAATGGCCATCGTTTTTCTATCGTAGAACGGATATCCTGAAAAGCTGCTCCGGTTGCAGAAGTAACTACTCCAATATTTTCCGGAAACTTGGGAATGGACCTTTTGTGATGATCTTCAAAGAGTCCTTCTGCTTTAAGTTTTGCTTTAAGCTTCTCATACGCCTGCTGCAATTTCCCTATACCGGCTTGCTGCACCAAAGAAACGATCATTTGGTAGCGCCCATGCGGTGGATAAACCTGGAGATCTCCTCCAACTACTATATTTTGGCCATCGGTAAGGTCAATATCCAATCGCTGGGCTGTACTTCGCCAAATAACGCAAGGCAGAGATGCGTCGGCATCTTTTAAAGTGAAATAGAAATGCCCGTTGCGGCTTCGATTGACGTTACTGGTTTCGCCTTCAACTAAAATATCTACAAAGTTTTGTTCCAACAGGTTTTTGATCTGATCCGTAAGCTGAGAGACTGTAG
The DNA here is from genome assembly GCA_031580945.1 of Gracilimonas sp. Classification (GTDB taxonomy): domain Bacteria; phylum Bacteroidota; class Rhodothermia; order Balneolales; family Balneolaceae; genus Gracilimonas. The sequence goes on along the minus strand of JAVLBT010000150.1, from coordinate 2,845 downwards.
GAATATCAAAAAGAAATGGGATTTGGTTTTTAGACATTTTTTAGGTCGGGATCAGAATTGTGATTTATCATAATGTAAGAAGGTTTGAATTCGTTCGCAGGGCAAAAAGACCGTCTTCAGAATGCATGATTATGAATAGGGAATGAAAAGAGATTCATCCTTTAAAATAACGAAGGATTTAAATCCTACGTTTAAGAAATGGAGTAGCTGAGGCTTAAAAATTTATAAAAAAAGCGTAAGGAGTTGGGTTTAAAGTATTCTTACATATAAATAATAAAAAATCGAATCGTATGGGGAAAACGTATAATCAGGTTTGGGTACATGCAGTGTGAGGTACAAAATATCGGGAACCGCTGATAAAACGATACTTTCGAAGCGAGTTAAATGGTTTCATAAAGAAGCAAGGAACCCGATGGGGAATTCAAATAGATATGGTAAATGGAATGCCGGATCATATGTATGCATCACTTAAACTTCCTACCACGTTGTCTCTTGCAAAAACAATGAAACTCATAAAAGGAGCTTCCTCGAAATGGGTGAATGATCATCACTTCCCGAGTAGAAAATTTAAGTGTTAGGAAGGATATGGAGTGTTTTCGGTAAACCATGATGGGTTGATGGCGGTTAAAAAATATATTCATAAACAAGAACAATATCATGCCAACATATCATATGAGGAAGAGATAAAATTACTTTCCAACGAATAAGATTTCCTCCTTTAAGCAAACGAAGTAATTAAATCCTTCGCATAAAAAAAAGAGAATGTCTGCACCTTAATGAAGCTGAACCTTCAAAAAAACAAAATTGCAAAAGTGTTCAATTAGTGTGTATATTTATACACACTTTAATTCACACCTAAGTAAAAAAATTGTCAGAAAAAAATATTTCAATCACAAATATCTGGGATAAACTGGGTTTGAGCCTATCCGCATTATGTGCTATTCATTGTTTATTTATTCCGGTTATTATTGCAGTCTTGCCCCTGAGTCCATTTGCCCTTGCTGTTGAACATTGGTTGCATCCTGTTTTTGCCCTACTGATTGCCCCAACGATCTTTTATGCCGTAAGGCGGAGTCACTTTAACAAACGAATAGTTACCCTGTTAACCACCGGTTTTATACTCATCATAGCAGGATGGTTGCTGGGTCATTATATATTGGGCCATATTTTTGAGACTATTGCAACCTTGATTGGAAGTATATTTTTGATCACTGGGCATTGGCATAATTATCGGCATCATCAAACATGTAGTAACACATCACATCACCATCATCCTTTAGAAGAAACTTTATTTAATAAAGATCAGCCTCATGAAACGTCTTAATTTCACTTTAGATGATGCAACCGTTGAATTATTGAATAAGCTGGCGGGTAAATTTTATAAGGGAAATAAATCTCAAACCGTGCGAGCTGCACTCGAGAGTTTGGCTGCTCATCAGGGGCACGATGGCTGGGTGATTACCGGTTATACTATGAGCAGGACAGACCACAATGTTAGCTGTCATACCTGCGGAGCTGAGAATGAAGAAGGTAATATTGTTTTCAAACCAGTTTTTGAAAAGGGAAATAGTCCTGCGGCTATCAGTCATATCCCTAAGGAAGAATGGGTTGAATGTTCAGAATGTGTAGAGAGTCAGTAATTGAAGTTCTGAATCCATCATTCCGATCAAACATCATGACTAAAATGGGACATGTTGTAACTAATAATACAGAATTAGAGGACCTTCCTGAAAATCAAAAACCATTTAGGTTTTCCACTTGCATTGTCTCCTCTATAAAATCTTAGGGAAGTATCGGGAGGTAATACATCTCAGACTGTTTTGTGGTTTAGGACCAAAAGGCGGTATATTTACAGTCGAATAAATAAGCCAAAAAATTGCCCCTATGCTTCTTAAAAATGTAAAGCCTGTAAGTAGTGTGTATAATGGTACAGAAACAGTTGATCTTCGTATTCAAAATGGGGTGATCAAAGAAATCGGAGAAGATCTAAAAACAGAAGAATCTGAAGATACTCATGACTTTGAAGGGGCCTATGTTTCCCCGGGCTGGATGGACATGCATGTGCATCTTCGGGAACCGGGTTTTGAACACAAAGAAACCATAAAAACGGGGTGCGATGCAGCAGCATTTGGCGGATTCACTGCAGTGGCTTGCATGCCGAACACGAAACCAGCAATCCATACCCGCGATGTTGTTGAATATATTATCCAAAAAGCGGAAAAACTTCCTGTTCATGTATATCCGATTGCTTGTGTGACCAAAGAACGAAAAGGAAAGTCTATTGCCGAAATGGCTGATCTAAAGGAAGGAGGTGCAATTGCTTTTAGTGATGATGGTGACCCGGTATATGATTCTCAAGTTATGCGAGTGGCGCTTGAGTATTCTTCAATGTTAGGATTACCTATCATCAATCATGAGGAAGATCTGGCTTTATCTCGGCCCGGACACATGAATGAAGGAAAAGTAGCCACAAGATTAGGACTTGACGGAACACCGGGAATTGCTGAGGAAGTCATGATAGCTCGCGATATCATGCTTGCGGAGTATACAGGCGGACATATTCATGTTGCACATATTAGTACTAAAAATGCTGTGGACTTGGTTCGTCAGGCAAAAAAGAAAGGAATAAATATTACAACAGAGGTATGTGCTCACCATTTTGACCTCACCGATGAGGAGATCGAAAAGCAACATTTTGATACAAATTTTAAAATGCACCCACCTTTGCGAACACAACAGGATGTGGATGCAATGGTAGAAGGACTTGTTGACGGTACAATTGATGCAATCTGTACTGATCATGCTCCACATGCTATTGAAGAAAAAGAAGTGGAATTTATCTATG
>JAVLBT010000014.1:0-37848 GCA_031580945.1 Gracilimonas sp. | reverse complement strand
ACAGGTGTGATGGTTCCCAATCTGCCCACTTGTAATGTGATATCATTGATGGTGGTTGTAGCTTGTTCTGCTTCAAATTTATAAGCTATGGCCCAGCGCGGAAACTTTGAAGTAGTACCCAATTGCTCACGTAAATTACTTTGGTTAACCTTGATCACTACTCCGTCAGTCTCATAGGGAAGCTCATGACGCAGGTTTTCCCATTCTTTGATAATCTCGTGAACCTCATCAATTTTCTGACAGATTTTAAAGTGTTCCGAAACAGGTAATCCAAATCGCTTAAGTAAATCAGCTTTTCTGGATTGGGTTAGTTCGTCTTCGTTATCATCCAAAAGCATATCGAAAGCAAAAAAACGGATAGGTCGTTGTGCAACTGCTTTTGGATCTTGCATTTTAAGAGATCCGGCGGTTGAGTTTCTTGGATTTGCAAATACATTCAGTCCTTCTTCCTCCCGCCTTTTGTTCATTCTGGCAAAGGCTTCTCGTTCCATATATGCTTCGCCGCGCACTTCAACAACCTCCGGGATATCTTCGCCCTTTAAAATTAGAGGGATATCTTGAATGGTTTTAATATTATTGGTGATGTCATCGCCTTGTTGGCCGTCGCCCCTGGTAGCTCCCAACACTAAGGCCCCATTTTCATAACGCAGGCGGATTGAAGCCCCATCAAACTTCAGTTCAACCATATAATCATAATCCTGGTGGCCAAGAATTTTCCGAACCCTGCCGTCAAAATCATTGAGTTCTTCCTCATTGTAGGTATTATCTAAAGAAAGTAGGGGCACCGGGTGCTGAACCGTTTCAAAAATTGATGAAATTTCACCACCTACTCTTTTGGTGGGAGATTCCGGATCATATAAACTAAATTTATTTTCCAGCTTTTCGAGTTCTTTTAGCTTCTCATCGAATTCTTTATCGCTCATAAATGGCTGAGCGTCCTGATAATAGGCCTGATTAGCTTTTTTAAGCAGGTCTCTGAGTTTAGCAACTCGATCCTGGGCTTCACTCTTGTTCATAAAGTTCTGCCTCTAAAATCTAATTCTGTATACGCTACTATCTGGAGGGCCCACTTCGAGGGGAAATTCATCTGGTGGTGGGGAGAGGTAATTAGGTTGATCTAAGATATCCCTTGTGAGCAAAATGGAATTAAAAGAGGGGCTAAAATGATTCTGTCTTGGGTTTTCGATCACATGATCGTTGAACAGTAAAAGTAACCGGCTGTATTGGCCTCGAACTAATAGAGTATCTCTGAAATCAAATTTGTACGCTTCGCCTTCTTCCATCCAAAATGGATTCGTTCGCCAGTTTAAATCACTGGTTACACGAACGGGTTCCAGTTGCCCATAAGCCGCGTATAAAGTTACTGTGATGGTGTCATCTAAAACGATGGGTTCTGTTGACGGTTCTTCAGTTTCATTAACAGGCTGGTTTTGGGTTGGAGCCGCAGGTGTTTCAGTACTCGTTGTATCAGCTGTAGGGGGTGGAATTGGGATTGTCTGATCTTCTTGAACGTCTTGTTGAACTATTTCAGGTTCCGGGGTTTCCTCAGAAGTACTAAAATTATTCCAAAAATAATAACCGGTGCCTGCAAGGCCTAAAATTACAATTACAAAAATGGCAATGATCCAAATTCTTGAGTATCGGCTGGCTGTTGAAAATTTGCTGCCTATATCCGCCCAGTTTATCGAATTGATTTCAGGAGATTGAGAAGCAGTTTCATTTACTTGAGAAGGAGATACTTCTACCGGCTCTTTTTTTGAGGATTTTTCTCTTGTGGTATTGTCGGATTCTTTTTTATCCTCTATGTCAATGGGTGGTGTGTCTTTTTTTGATTCTGGAAATATATTCCCTGAATAGGTGCCTGCCTCAACTTCATCCAGCGCCTGAACGATATCTTCATCATCGATTTTAAGAAGTTTTGCATAGCTTCTTACAAAACTACGAAGATATGTTTTATTGCGATTAGGATCAGAAAATATACTATCGTCTTCAATGCTTGTTAGTATATCGAGCGGAATTTTTATAGCATTTTGTACATCCTCTATAGTGATGTTTTTACTCTTACGTATGGATGCGAGGTCTTTTCCCAGTGACATAGTTTTGTTTTTAAAAATCAGCTTGCAATATTACAGGAAGCTAAGTAATTAAATGTGACAGGAAAAGCAAACTTTTAGCTTTATTGGATTCCAGTATTATGGCGTTTAAATTTATAAGACAAGGGGTTTTAGAAGTTCTGTTTCCGAAGGTTTGCAGTGTTTGTGGGTTGCGTATATCAAAAGAAGAGCATTTTGTGTGTGCTGAGTGCTTGAATGGAAAATTTGAAGAGGCCTTTAAAACCCAAAAAAAATCAACCAGCGGTACAATTTTACCAGAGGGAATTATACTACAGCATGCACTATGGAATTTTGATAAAGGCGGTTATCTACAGGAACTCCTGCATCAGCTTAAGTATCATCGTTTAACGGGGGTTGGGATAGATATAGGACGTCAGTTAGGGAAAAGCTTGCTTCAGAATACACATTTTATGGAGGCCATCAATAACAACAAAGTGCGATTGCTCCCGGTACCACTTCACCCTAATAAGAGAAGGATGAGGGGGTATAATCAGGCATTTTTTATTGCAAAAGGGGTGGCAGAGGTAACTCAATTACCTATTTCTAAGCGAGGTATTGTAGTCCGAAACCGGAACACGAATACTCAAACCGGGTTTTCAATGGAGAAAAGAAGAAAAAATATGGAAGGAGCCTTTTCTGTAGCAAAACCCGAAAAAATTAAGGATAGTATTTGTGTGATAATTGATGATGTTTTTACTACTGGGGCAACAACGTTTGAATTAAGCAATGAACTTAAAAAGACCGGTTGTACAAACATTATGATCGCTACGGTAGCACAAGCTTGATGCATTTAAATAGTCTAAAGACTTTTACACTGCCTTTCTGAAAGAAATGTATAAATCGCCTATATTTAGGTATGGAAAATTTTAAAAGAGGTCGGTTCGAATGGCAGATGCTTGAGCTTCCCGATGGCATTACTACGAGTAATGGAAACTGGTATCATATCACCCGCGATGGGATTGAAGAATATCTACCAGGTTTGCTTAAAAAAAAACCTCTTGAATACATTATTGAAGAAGCTGATGTTTGGGTTAAAAGTTCAGATGGATTGGCTTTAATGCTTTATTTTATTCTCATCTATATATCAGTTAATCCGCTGATCGCGACTGTTATTTCATTAGTCTTTTTTTTGTTATGGTATTTCAATACCAGTGTTTTTGTAAATGTAACGGCTACTCCAATAGCGAAGATCTTAAACAAAGACGGGGTGGTTTATACGGTATCCGGATTATGTCTGATTGGGATCACGATAGATGAAATCACCTTAGGACTTGGAATAACCATCGAATTTGTGGCCCTTTGGTATGGATTAATACTTTTCTTCCTATTTAAGGTTGGGTTGCTGGATCTGGCAATTAAGTTTATAGGAACTAAATTTTTTGAAAAACCCAGTGTGCCTAAACAAGATCGAATCTTAAACATGCTTTTGATACGATATGGAATGAAGTATGGGATATTAACTGGTAAAGTTTCAGAAATGGAAAATGAACTGATTCGTGTAGCTAATTATCATAAAAAAAAGAAAAAGCAAAAATAAGATCATTGCTCAATATGAAACAATTATTCATCATTCGTCACGGAGAGACCGATAACAATAAAGCGGGTATTATTCAGGGCCGGAGTTTGGATGCTTCGATCAATGATTTGGGAAGAATGCAAGCAAAGGCTATATGTGACGCATTAGAGCCGTTTGAGATACAAAAAATAGTAGCCAGCGGATTACGCAGAACCCATGAAACAGCGCAGCCATTGGCGAACCAAAGGAAGCTTGAAATCTATACATATCCCGAACTGGATGAAATTGACTTTGGGGTTCTTGAAGGACGTTCGTTTACTAATATAAAAGATGATGTAATGGAGGTACATGAAAAGTGGAAAGGAGGAGATGTGGATTTTGCCCCAAAAAACGGAGAATCTCCAAAGCAAACCTATCAAAGAGCAAACGGGAAAGTAGAAGATGTCCTTAAAAACTCAACAGAGGAGAGTATTGTGTTCATGATCCATGGCAGGCTTACCCGTATCCTTCTTTCCGAATGGCTGGGACTTGGGCTAAAAAACATGCACCAGATCGAGCATCAGAATGGGGCTATAAATCATCTGACTTGGCATGATGGCTTTTTCAAAGCGGTGGAGTTAAATAAAACAGAGCATCTCCTGGAGTTGGTATAGCAATTAATAAATGAGATCCTTGTGAATACAATAATTCCTTATCTTTGGTGCGTCCTAAGAACCATTTCTTTTGGCTTTGTGTTGTGAGGTCAAAAGTGAAATCAACCCAACAAAATGAGTGAAAAAGTAAGATCCATGTTTGCGGATATTGCCGATGACTACGATCGGATCAATAGTGTGCTTTCCTTTGGAGTGCACCATGCATGGAGAAAAAAGGCAGTTTTAGAAAGTGGGGCACATCAAGGCGATCATGTTTTAGATTGTGCAACGGGCACCGGAGATCTGGCTATTGCGTTTAAGAAAGAAGTGGGGGAATCCGGATATGTCATGGGAACTGATTTTTGTGCTCCTATGATCGAACCGGCGCCTGGAAAGGCTAAAGATGCCGGTCTAGAAATAGATTTTGAAGTAGCGGATGCAATGAACCTACCCTACGAGGACGATAAATTTGATATCGCAAGTATCGCATTTGGAATTCGAAATGTGGATGATCCAGTTATTGCACTTTCAGAAATGGCCCGAGTCGTTAAACCTGGCGGCCGGGTGGTGGTTTTGGAATTTGGACAACCCAAAGGATTGATGAAGTTTCCCTACGAATTATATAGTCAACATATCATGCCAGCCATAGGGGGCTGGTTAAGCGGTAATCGTGAAGCTTACACTTATCTTCCCCGGACGAGTGCTAAATTTCCCGCCGGAAATAAATTTTTAGCTCTCATGGAAGAAGCAAACTCCTATAAAAGCAGCCGTGCAGTAAAGCTAACGGGTGGAATTGCTTATGTGTATGTTGGAGTGGTTCAATAATAGTATATTCTACCGAATTTAATTGTCGCAAGATCATAGGATAGCAAAATTTTATGTATTTGATTTTGAGACTTGAATAAAATGAAAACACATGACGATAGAAGAAATAAAAAAAATCATTCCACACCGATATCCATTTCTATTGGTTGATCGAGTTGTCGAATTAGAAGCTGAGCACATCAAGGCCTATAAAAATGTGACTGCAAACGAAGAATTTTTTAACGGACATTTTCCGGGGCAGCCCATCATGCCAGGTGTTTTACAGGTTGAAGCACTTGCTCAGGCCGGTGCTATCATGTTGATGAAAAAACATACTGACGATTCTGATGATAAGATCATGGTATTTACGGGGATCAATAAATGTAAATTCAGAAAGCAGGTGGTTCCGGGAGATCAGCTGGTTTTGGAGGTTGAATTAGGAAGTATGAAAAGAAACTTTGTAACTATGTCTGGCAAAGCAACCGTTGACGGCAAAATAGCCTGTGAACTGGAAGCTTCAGCTGCATTAGTGCCCCGGGAAAAAGTATGAGTACGCAGAAAAAGTCAGAAAAACCTGTAAAGATTACCACACAAACCGTGGTAGACATGAAAGCAAAGGGAGAAAAGATCTCCATGCTAACAGCGTACGATTTTACCATGGCACAGATCATTGATCAGGCAGGTATTGAAGTGATTTTAGTGGGTGATTCAGCAAGTAATGTGATGGCTGGTCACGAAACCACAGTCCCAATGACGTTAGAGCATATGATCTATCACACTTCCTGTGTTGTGCGGGGAGTTGACAGGGCTTTAGTGATCGCAGATCTACCATTTATGAGTTATCAGGTTACGACGAAAGAAGCGTTGATCAGTGCTGGAAGAATGATGAAAGAAGCGGGAGCCCACGCTGTAAAATTAGAGGGCGGCAAATCTATCGTTGATACCGTTCGTCGCATTGTAGACGCTGGTATTCCAGTGATGGGGCATCTGGGTTTAACTCCACAGAGTATTTATAAATTCGGTACATATAAAGTGCGAGCCACCGAAGATCAGGAAGCGGAAGAACTTATACGGGATGCTAAACTGCTGGAAGAGGCGGGATGCTTTTCACTGGTTTTGGAGAAGATACCGGCTGGGCTTGCAGCGAAAGTTACAAAAGAACTTTCTATTCCAACCATTGGCATCGGTGCTGGACCTGAATGTGACGGCCAGGTTTTAGTGATTCACGATATGTTGGGCCTGAATAAAGAGTTTAATCCAAGATTTCTAAGGCGCTATGCTGATATGAACTCAGTGATGACTGATGCCGTTCAACATTACATCAAAGACGTTAAAAGCAGAGATTTTCCAAATAAAGACGAGCAGTACGGCGGATGAGCAAAACAGAAAGACCTTTTATTTTAGTAAGTAATGACGATGGAATTTTTTCACCAGGTATAAAAGCACTTGCAGAGGTAGCGGCCGAATTTGGAGATGTATATATCGTAGCTCCTGATAAGGAACAAAGCGCAGTTGGCCACTCAATTACGATTCAACTACCGTTACGGTCAAGTAAGTTTACGGTTGCTGAGAAATATGAAGGAGAGGCAGTGAGTGGTACACCAGCAGATTGTGTAAAATTAGCTCATGGGCAACTATTAGATCGAAAACCAGACTTGGTTGTAAGCGGAATAAATCATGGAAGTAACGCTGGAATCAATATCATGTATTCCGGGACGGTGAGTGCAGCTACGGAAGGAACTATCCTCGGTTATCCTTCTATAGCTGTGAGTTGCACAGAATACAGTGAAGAAGCAAATCTTCGAGGCTGTCAGGAGGCAGCAAGGCGAGTTATAAAATTTGTTTTAAAGAATGGACTCCCTCGCGGAATTACCCTCAATGTAAATGCACCCGCTGGTGAATTCACGGGAATAAAATGGACACGACAGGCTGATAGTCGGTATGTAGAAGAATATGAAAGCCGTACAGATCCTTTTAACAGAGCCTATTATTGGCTTACCGGGAAGTTTGAATTACTGGATGAAGGAAAGGATTCTGATATTCACGTGCTGAATTCAGGTAAAGCATCCGTTACTCCAATACAATATGACCTTACGGCATATAATTTATTGAAAAATGTAGATGAGCGAAGTCTTAATGAAAATGAGTAGCAAAAATCTGTTAATGGCCGTTATCTGCTAAATGTTTTAGCACATCCAGCCAGAATTCGTGATAGATCTTTGTGGTGTCTTTGTTCATTTGAAGATGCATCTGGGAGAGATGAGAAAGTGGAATAGTACCCAGATGCTTCCCCCATTTTGCACTTTCAACGGATACAAAAGCATCATTGATCCCTTCCTTATCAAAGATCTGGTTGTTTTGAAATCGAAGAACGGGGTTTATAGGAAATTTTGTGCCTTTACCCACAGCCGCGCTGTAAGAGTAATATGACACTCCATCAACATCGGGGTGTTCCGGATTGAATATTTGCTTAGCGTACATGCACGTCAGCTGTTCGAGTGACCCGAGGACATCACTTTTTGTTTTTGGATACATACTGTCACCAAACCAATCGAACATCTCACTAAGTTTTTCCATCACTAATTCAGGAGTTTTGAAGATCAAATCAGCAAGACTGGAACCATGATGGGGAGTGGCAATGGTGGTGAGACTGTCAACTTGATCAGCAATATCCATTTTTGAGAGCGCACAACGCATGTCAAGTCCTCCCATACTGTGCGTTATTACATTCACTTTTTTATATCCATGTTCTTCGCAGAACTTTTTTATAAGACGGACCCAATTCTCAGCTCTTGTCTCTATTTTAGCGTATGGGACAGTATTTGGAGCAATTGATACTACACCATGTCCTCGTATTTCCATACAGGGATCATGTAATGGCCCCGACTTCACAACCGAGCCGATGGCCCCATACCCATGGCATAAAAAAACAGGATGTTCCAATCGTATAAGATCAGGTTGGGGAAATTCCTGCAATTCAAGACGTTTAAGTATGTTTTTACGGTTAGGCATATTCATGATCATTTCGTTTGGAGACTATCAAGTTCAGGATCGGTAGTAATTCTCAATGTCCGTAAGACAGTATCCTGGAAATAGAGATAGATATCCATGTCGCGGGATGGAAATTGGACCCGGGCCGGGGTATCCAACCCGTAAGGGGTCAGTTTTCTATCAAGGTGAATGTGAAATAAGGTCTTGGAAAAATCGGATGGCACCTTAATTCTAAACTCTTTTCTGATCAGGTTGGAATCTATCTTTACTGTAAAAGTTCTTATTTGGGTGTTCATAATGCGTGATTCCAGAAATTGTTCCTGAATCAAAGAATCAAGCTGACGGTAATTTTCCAATCTGTGTATTACCGGAGCAGGGGTAGAAGCCAAAATAATCCCGCTTATTAAACAAGTGAATGCCAACAACGCTGTTATAATGATTTTTCCGTTTTTAAAATACTCCATCAACCTAATGTTGGTTCCTTAATTTCATTAATTTACCTTCAACGGAATCTATAAACTTCTGTGCAAAAAAAGATATGTCATTTAAGATTCAGAAAGTACAAACAAAACGGCATGTTGATGCTTTTCACGAACTCCCCGAAAGGTTAAATACGGGAAACTCTTGGTATCGCCCGCCTTTTCGGTTTGAAGTGGAAAATATTTTTGACAAAAACAAAAATGAGCGCTTCGCTAAAGGAGGAGTGTGTGAAAGGTACTTGGTATTTGATGGGAGAGATGTTGCTGGGCGCTTTGCTGTTTTTACTGATCCGGAAAAGGATATCGTGTACGAGCCAAAATTAGGAGGCATTGGTTTCATTGAGATGAAGGATGATCCGAATGTTGCTCATGCTATCATTGATTTTGCAAAATCGTGGCATCAGGAAATGGGAAATGGTGGTTTTAGGGGACCTATAAATTTTGGCGAAAATGATACGTTTTGGGGTTTCCTGATCGAAGGTTTTAAAGATCATAATGTGTATGGGATGTTATATCATCCAGAATATTATAAAAGCTTGATCAATGAAACGAATCCGGAAAAGTTTGATGATCTGTACATGTATCAGCTTTCTCTGGATCAACCCATACCTGATAGGCTCTTAAAAATAACTGAACGACTAAATTCTAAGGAAAACATAAAGATCAGGCCCATCGATAAGAAAAATTTGTTGAGGGATGGAGAACTGATTCGTCAAGTATATAACCGGGCTTTTAACGACCAGATCATTGAAGAGCGGGAAGAAGAATTTATTGGTATAACAGAGGAAACTATTCGTCAAATGGTGAAAAAATTGAAACCTGTTTTAATGCCGGAAACCTCACCAATTGCTTTTGTTGATGATGAGCCCGCTTCGTTTTTAGTAAGTGTGCCCGATTTGCATGAAATAACGGCTAAGACCAGAGGAAGATTAAAATGGTGGCATCTCCCAAAATTGTTAGGGTTCCGAAAAAGGGCAAAGAAATTTAGGCCGCTGGCATTTGGAACCGACCCAAAATATCGGGGCAGGGGACTTGAGGCGATGGTGTTTATCAAGGGGGTTGAATGGACGCGAAAGTATTATCCCAATCTAAAAGTTTTGGAGGGCGGATTTGTGAGCGAAAAGAACTGGATCATGCGGCGCAGCCTGGAAGCTTTAGGGTGCAAAATAGCTAAAACGTACCGTGTATATAAATGGCTGATCTAATTAGGTAATGATGTTCTGAGTTATTGTTTTATGATGCAAAGCATCAATAAACACTACATCAACCGGTTATCGAAAAATTGTATTGAGAATCTCAATAGCGATATCTTTTTTGGAGCCCTGGAATATCTGTTCAGACTCCCTTCCCAATAAATGTACGGTATTAGAATCGGATTCGAATCCTGCATCTTTTTCAGAGAGTGAGTTTGCAATAATGAAGTCAGCATTTTTCTTATCCAGCTTTGAAGTGGCATTTTCGATCAGGTTTTCCGTTTCCATAGCAAATCCGATCAAAATTTGTGATTCATCTTTTTGATCGCCCAACCAAGCTAAGATATCCTGCGTTTTATTGAGTTTGATCTCTCTGTTTGCTGCTGATTTTTTCACCTTATGTTGATGAACTTCTGCCGGAGTGAAATCTGAAACTGCAGCAGCCATAATGATTACATCCGCATCCTGATATTCTTTTACGGCCTCGAAAAGTTCAGCAGTACTTGTGATAGAAACTGTGTGTATGGCTTCCGGCTTAGGAGTAGAAATGGGACCATGAATGAGCGTGACGTTCGCACCAAGACTTTTAGCAGCCTCGGCCATTGCAACACCCATTTTTCCGGAACTGGGATTAGAAATAAATCGAACCGGGTCAATGTGTTCACGGGTTGGACCTGCAGTAACAACTACTTTTTTTCCTTTTAAAGGACCCTCAACCGTACCTATGATATCCGAAGCTTTATCAAGAATTTCTTCGATCTCAGGAAGTCGTCCTTTTCCTTCAAGCCCACTTGCCAGATAGCCACTTTCAGGCTCTAAAATGTGATAGCCTTGATCCTTCACGATCTGAAGATTTTTGGATACACCAGGTGAATCATACATTTCACCATCCATTGTAGGACAGATCAATATTGGTGAGCGTGCAGCCAACACGGTACTGGTTAGCATATTATCCGAAATTCCGTTGGCAATTTTCGCAAGTGTGTTTGCAGTGCAGGGAGCAATCACAAAAAGGTCGGCCCACTCCCCCCAGTTTATATGGCGGGTCCAGTCACTTGAACCGGCCTTATCAGGAAAAATGTCTACAGCAACTTCGTGGCCGGAAAGGGAAGTAAAAGTTTCTAAACCAATAAAGCGGGTAGCCGAGGGTGTCATAGTAACACGTACTTCAGCTCCCGCTTTTTGAAAATCACGTAATAAATAAACAGCCTTATAAGCTGCAATACCTCCGGTCACACCCAGAATGATGCGTTTACCGGAAAGCATAATTACAATTCTTTTTCAGGATGGCGATAATAGATGTCGTCATTCTCCATTTCCACGACAGCCCGTTGGGTAGGGTGGGCAAGTTTTTCAAAAGCTTTGGAAATATTCTCCTGCTCTTCATTGAAAGAAAATTCATCTTCTTCCTCGAAACCTTCGAAATACTGCAGCTTTTCATCCAGTTCTAATTTTTCCTGAGCGGCTATTTGCCGGGCTCTTTTAGAAAGAATCACAAGTAACTCGTATTTGTTACCTGTTTTGAATTTTAATTTTTCAACATCTAATGTTTTAACTGACATAATTTCAACTTTGGTTCATTAATTTGATAACGGCTTGTTTGACTTCATTATAAGCCGAATCCAAATTGTCATTAATAATTACCTGATCAAACCGATCAGCGTAAGTAAGTTCTTTTTTTGCGCGTTGCAGACGTAAAGCCAGAGTTTCCTCGTCTTCAGTTCCTCGGTTAATCAGGCGCTGCTTTAATATTTCAATTGACGGTGGTTGGATGAATAGAGCTAAGCTTTCATCCCCATAAATGTTTTTAATGTTTACGGCTCCATTTACCTCAATATCAAGCATTACAAAATAGCCTGAATTTAGTTTTTTATCAACTTCAGAACGCAGTGTACCATATTTCTTTCCACCATAGAATTCTTCCCATTCTAAAAACTCCCCGGCGGCCACTTTTTGCTCAAAATCAGCATCAGAAAGGAAATAATAATGTTTTCCGTCTTCCTCATCTACTCTGGGTGGGCGGGTTGTTGCTGAAACAGAAAATTTAATGTTATCAAATTCTTCAAACAGACGGCGCGCAAGTGTAGTTTTACCGCTTCCGCTGGGTGCAACTAAGATTATTACTTTTCCTTTTCTATCCATTCTGGAACTAAAAATTCAAGATTAAAAATGAAAAAATAGAAAGATAATTTTGAACTTTAATTTTTCATTTTGAATTAAATCACTCTACGTTTTGTACTTGCTCACGAATTTGTTCAAGGGCTTCTTTGCACTTTACCACATATTGAGCGATCTCAGAGTTATTAGCTTTTGAACCAATGGTGTTAAGCTCCCGGTTGATCTCTTGCGTAAGAAAATTAAGTCTCCGGCCGGCTGGTTCGGGTTGTTCAACAGCTTCGAGGAAAAACTTCAGATGAGAACGTAAACGTACGATTTCCTCAGTCACGTCCATCTTATCTACTAAAATCGCAACTTCCATTTCAAGTCGTTCTTCGTCAATTTTTTCATCTTCGATCAGGTTATGGATGCGCTCCAAAAGTTTATCTCGGGTTTCATCTCCTCGTCCATTCGTCTTAGAGGTGATGATCTCCAGGTTTTCATCAATAAACTCAATGCGATCAACAAGATCATTTTTAAGCTGATCCCCTTCTTGTTTACGCATCTTTAATAATGATTCTATGGCATCTGCAAGAGCTTTACGTGCGATAGACCATTTTTGCTGAATAACTTTTTCATCTTCTTCTTCCTTAACAAAAACATCACCAAATTGGGTAATGTTATCAATAGTGATCGGATCATCGATATGTGCTATTTCTCTCAGGTTGTTAAGGATCTGTGTGTATCCTTTAACCTTCTTTTCGTCAACTTTAATAGAAGGACCGGCTTCATCTGACTCAGAAACATAAATGGTAATATTTAATTTGCCCCGATTTACGGTCTTTTGAACCAATTCCTTTACCTCCAATTCTTTATCCTGAAGTTGATTCGGTAATCGGGTGCTGACGTCCAAATATCGGCTGTTCAAAGATTTGATCTCCACCGTAGCCGTGATTCCTTGTTCATTGGCTTCTCCACGGCCAAAGCCTGTCATCGATATGATCATAAATATTGGGGTGATGAAAATTGAGGCAAAAAATACAAAAGTATGTTGCCTATAAGAAATTTCAAGTCGCAAATTTCCCGAGTTTTGTAGATAAGCAGTTTTATATAGGAATCAAGCTATAGGAAAAGTGATCGCAAAAATAAAAACACGATAAATTCACATATATGTTAGTAGTGAGATAGGTTTTAAGAATTAGCGAAAGGTGCTTAGGATTTACTATCTTCAGGCGACTTAATTACGCTTATGATCATACTTGGAATTTCAGCTTTTTATCACGACTCCGCTGCCTGCATCTTACGGAATGGGGAGGTTATTGCGGCAGCGCAAGAGGAACGCTTCACTCGGAAGAAGCATGATGAACGCTTCCCAGTTAATGCAATACAATATTGTCTGGATTTTGCCGGAATGAGCCTTGATGAGCTTGATGTGATCGTTTTCTATGATAAGCCACTCTTGAAATTTGAGCGACTCCTGGAAACATATCTTTCTTTTGCTCCACGGGGTGTTCGGTCGTTCTACACAGCCATGCCCGTATGGTTAAAAGAAAAAATGTTTATGAAAAGGGAGATGTACGAGGGGCTTAAAAAGGTAGGTAACTATGACCGGGAGAAAATTAAATTTTTATTTCCCGAACATCATCTGAGTCATGCGGCAAGTGCATTTTATCCTTCCCCATTTGAGCATTCGGCTATTTTGACCATTGATGGTGTGGGTGAGTGGGCAACAGCTTCAATTTGCTCTGGAAAAGGCCAAGACATCACGATACTCAGAGAGTTGAAATTTCCGCATTCCTTGGGGCTTCTGTACTCCGCATTTACTTATTATTTGGGATTCAGGGTAAATTCAGGTGAATATAAATTGATGGGACTGGCACCCTATGGGAATCCTAATTCTAAGAGAACGAAGGAATACATTGAAAAAATTAAATCTGAGTTAGTTGAAATTCGGGATGATGGTTCTATCTTTTTGAACCAGGAATATTTTGACTATGCAACCGGGCTAAAAATGGTTGAAGAGAAAAAATGGGAAGAGTTATTTGGGTTTTCTAAAAGAGAAGTTGACACCGAACTTGAACAACATGAAGCCGATCTTGCATTGGCTATTCAAAAAGTAACAGAAGAGATCGTTACTAAAATGGCCAGAGAAGCCAAGAATCTCACGAAATCAAATAACTTATGCCTGGCAGGAGGGGTGGCACTGAATTGTGTAGCAAATGGGGTGATCTTAAATGAAGGCATATTTGATGAGATTTACATACAGCCCGCCGCGGGGGATGCAGGAGGCGCAGTAGGAGCGGCTTTGGCAGCACAACATATTTATTTTGGAAAAGACCGTATTCCGGAAAAACCAGATAGTATGAAAGGGGCTTATCTTGGACCGGAATTTCATGATTTTGAAATTCTGCAAATAGTCAAAAAGTATAATGCAGAGTGCAGGGAAGTAAATGAAAAAGATCTGTACCCTAAAGTTGCAAAATGGATTGATGCCGGAAATGTAGTTGGTTGGTTCCAGGGACGCATGGAATTTGGCCCAAGAGCACTTGGAAACAGAAGTATTCTTGGAGATCCGAGAAATCCTGATATGCAAAAAAAGTTGAATTTGAAGATCAAATACCGGGAATCATTTCGGCCTTTTGCCCCATCTGTGCTGGCAGATGAAGCTGAAGAGTATTTCAAATTAAGTACAGACTCTCCATATATGCTTTTGGTGCAGGATGTGAATGAAGAGCATCGGAAAGAATTGCCAAAAAATTATCATAAACTTCCACTCAGGGATAAACTAGCCTACAGGCGATCTGAATTTCCTGCGATCACACACATTGATTTCTCAGCTCGCATTCAAACAGTTCACCCCGATACCAATGAAAAATATTGGAAACTATTGCAAGCTTTTAAAGAATTATCCGGAGTGGGGATGGTAGTGAATACAAGCTTTAATGTTCGGGGTGAACCGATTGTGTGTACTCCAGAAGATGCGTACCGCTGTTTTATGAACACAGAAATGGATTATCTTGTGATGAATAATTTTATATTTAATAAATCTGATCAACCCGAATGGGAACAGAAAATTAATTTTGAAAAAGACTAACTCATGGAAACACTCAAAGACCTTTGGAATTTTATGAAACAAAGGAAAAAATTCTGGCTGGCACCGGTTATAATCGTACTGCTGATGCTTGGATTTTTGATCGTCATTGGTGGTGGTTCATCAATCGCACCATTTATATACACTCTATTTTGATATGCTTGAACCTCGAACACTTTCCTTTGTAGAACAAGATACTGCCACACCAAAAACCCAATTGGTGATGGTAACAGGTTTGCTGGTATTGGGCTGGCTTTTTAGCAGCATCTATTTAGTTTATGCAGCAGGTATAGTAGGACTCCTTTCTTTTATTTCTCCAATAGGAAATAGAATAGTTTGGGGATGGTATAAACTCGCAGAAGGACTTGGATGGTTCAATTCCAGAGTGCTGCTTTCACTCGTGTATTTTCTAATAGTAACACCGATCGCACTTCTGTTCCGACTTTTTGGGAATGATCCGCTGCGGTTAAAAGATAATAAAGGAAGTTTGTTTGAGTTTAGAGTGCATACTTATAAAAAGGAAGACCTGGAAAACCCCTGGTAATAAAAGACTATTCTTAACTCGTTAACCTGTTAGAAGCAACGTCCAGCGAGCGCCTCTCAAGAATTTGGGACAGCGTTCGGCTTTCCAGCAAAGTGCCCGTAACGCTCGCAGGATCTTTGGACGTTGCGAGGTTATTTGCTTCGAGTTTGCTCCAGGTTATTTTCCAACCAGTAAATACGTTATTCTTAAATTTTTTAAAACAGTGTAAATGAAGAGATACTTTGGGTTGATGCTTACACTTCTGTTATCATCAACTACAATATTAAAAGCTCAGCAAGTAAATCTTGGGATAGAAGCAGGACCAAATTTTTCTGTTTTAACCGGTACATCAAGTACCGACTTTGAAAGCAGGATGGCTAATGGCACTCACATTGGAGTATATCTGAGATATACGCCTTCATTAAAGTGGAGTTTTTGGGGCGGGCCTGCTTTTTCCGAAAATAATTTTGATCGTACATATAGATCAGCCTCACTTACGAATAATTTTGATGAGGCCCTTCCAGAGGAAATCGACTTATTCTATTCATTCAAAATGGTAGAGCTTCCTTTGGGGGTAATGTACACGATTTCCGGTGAATATCTCGATATTAGTGTGCAATCAGCTGTTCGGGGAGTGATCACTTCCGGGCATGATGGGGAATTCTATTCTCAAAGAATATCAGAAAATAACTTTATACAATTTGAGATTGACCTTGAAAACCAATTTAAGAAAATAGGATTATTGGCCGAAGCTGGACTACAAGCGAGCTATGCGCTTGATGAGAGTACAAGAATTTTTGCCAGTGCTGGGTATGCTATTGATGTTTTTGGTTTATACGATAGTGCCGAAGAAAGTAAACGTCTTCAGCGAATTGATCTATCAGCTGGTCTGTCCATAGCTATTTTTTAACAGCTGTAAGTTGAATTAAAATATATTCAACGATATGAAAATTTCTACTGTTAAAATTTGAAAAGGTTACCAAGATACCGTTGAAAAACGATACCTTAGCAATAAGAAATATAATACTTCAAATTAAAATTAAGCAGACTTCAATAAATAGATGCAGTCAATAGTTAAGGCACCCTGGGTGTTGATAGTTAGTTTTTTCCTTCTAAGCTCTTGTATTCAAACAAATGAGGTGATCGTAGATACCGCCTATTCCGAAAGAGTTTCATTAAATGGTAAAGTTATCTCTCAGGAAACAGAACAACCTATTCCCTATGTCAGGGTTTGGCTTAAAGGAACATCATTTAACGCGAAAACAGATGCCAATGGAGAATTTTCCTTACAAGTACCTAAGGGATACTATCAATTACTTACATGGAAAGAAGGTTATTATGAGCATAATAAAACGATAAATGTTGGGAAATATACAGATTGGGAAAAGAGTTTAGATCTTGAGCCTATCGAACTATATCGCAATGAGTCGTCGTCTTTTACTGAAGCTATGAATGTGTCTACAGATAGACTCTTAGCTTCCAGGTTGAGCAATCTTCGAAATCAAATTGATAGCTTGGAAAATGAGATTGCGAAAGTGGAAGCCATTATTGCAAATGGCTATGATGTAAAGCAGCAAGATCTGCAGGATATTGATCCTTTTGATAGAGCATCCTCAATGCCAAATGACATGGTGGAATATGAAAATGGAGCGGATGAAAAGATTCAAAATTTTATCAAATATTACATTAATGATGGGTTAAAGTGTAAACTTACAAATCCATATGAATTGAAATTTCAGGAAACAAGTCAAAAGGGGCTTCTACGGCTGGATGAGGTTGCTTATTTAAATGTGATTAACGAAGCGTTAGGGTATGAGATAGACATCAAACTCGATGGGTTTTATGCTCAGGAAAATGAAAATGTTGTAATAGTGCAAGAGGAGGCAGATTATTTCTTTACAGAATTGAAACCAGAGAATAATAGGCAGGCAAAGAAATGGGAAGAAAACAGAAGAAAATACTTTGAGGGCTCATTTCGCCATTTTTTGATCTCCATGGCTACTAATAAACCTCCCGTTTTATTTGGGTATAAATTTTATTCCGGAAATTTTGTGGAGAATGTAACCGGGCTGGGATACTCAAACACGACGGTTGGTGATAATGAAATATTAAAGAGAGATTTCTACAGGAAGAACCGAAATAATGATTCCAACACATTTGATTATGATGGTCAGATTCGTGTAGAGTACACGCGAAATGGTAATACGGATCCTGATAATATCATGGGACTGGGAGACTTCCTGAATCAAACATCCTGGATATCATTTAAAGATGAGGAACTGGTTTTTTCAAATAATGGTACCGTCATGAATCCAGATGCAATTGATATAAGCGGGTATTGGTCATATGTACCGGTTTGCAAAATGCTACCAGATGATTATTTACCCAATTACACAAAAAAGGATAATAGCTAAGAAACCATCTATTTTATTGTGATTAGTAATAGTTATATATAAAATGAATTTTCTTTAACGATACTTTATGCGACATTATTATTTCATCTTTTTTGTAGTGCTATTCTTTTATTCTTGTGATACTCAAGATGGAATTATCACTTCGCCAATAACGGAAGATTTCAGCGAAATTCAAGACCCCAAAGAGCGTTGGGATGCTTATGGGCTGGATAACTACCGTATTCATCAGAAACGAGGTTGTGAATGCTTACCACCATTTGAATGGAAAGTGGTGGTATATGAAGATTCGGTTCAATCGATTTCCTATGAAGAGGATCAATCTGAAAAGAGAGATGAGCAAATCTTAAGAGTGGCAAAAACAGTGAACGATTTATTTGACCTGATAGAGCGTGCAAAGGATTCAGCTCATTATTTGGAAGTCAAATTTCATGGTAAATATGGGTATCCGACTTTAGTGAAGATAGATTTTGTGAAGAATATCGCTGATGATGAAGTACAATATGAAATGAGCGGACTCGAAAAAATAGTTCCTTAGTAAACCGCTAATCTTCCACTTTTTCCAGACTTACTGCATTCACGCAATATCGTAACCCACTGGGTTCAGGTCCGTCCGGGAATACGTGCCCAAGGTGAGCATCACAGGTATTACAAAGGGCTTCAATACGTACCATGCCATGAGAAGTATCCATTTCATATTTCACAGCGTTTTCTTTAACAGGCTGGGTAAAAGAAGGCCAACCGGAGCTGCTTTCGAACTTAGTAGTTGCGTCAAACAATGTAGTTCCACAGCAGACACATTCATATAAACCGGGATCAAACCGGTAGCACATGTCGCTGGAACCGGGTCGTTCGGTTCCTTTTAAGCGGGTGATCGCGAATTCTTCTTCAGAAAGTTCTTTCTTCCACTCTTGTTCAGACTTTTCTACTCTATTGGAGGGTTCAGGATTTCCATTTTTTGCAAAATCTTTTAAGTCTTTCCAGCTAAGCATAGGCAGATAGGTATTTACGTTTAATTAATTTCAGCGGGCCGGGCTATCATGATTCCGGAATTACTGGAATTTGGCTTCAAAAATGACATCAGTGGGTCATCAGAGACCTCTACTTTAAGATTTGACTGAGAGGCATGCATTAAATGAAAATCACCGTCAACTTTTACTAAAATCCCAACATGAGAGACATCCAGACCGTCAATATTTGTTGTTAATCCAATGATATCACCTTCTCGCAGTAAATGCATTTTCTGGGGTAGTGTTTCTTTTGGGATATAAAAATAGTTGCGATCTGAAATTAGTTCTTCTTGTTCTTTAACAACAGAAATAAACGCAGGGTTCTGCTGCAAATGCTTGTAGCTGTTGGGGTGTGTTGACATGAAATTGATGTTTTTAGAAAAGGGTTTTCCAAAACTATCAGCAGGAGTGCTTACTAAATTATTTTCTGCATTGTCATAGATCCATTCACTAAAATAGTGCAGTCTTGTTGGATAATCACCCTGCTTGCCATCCCGGTATCTGATTTTTTCCAATTCTTTAACGTAGCTTTCAAAATTGACCTGATCGGATTTTAAAGTTCTTGCAATAGCCAACAGGTTTTCAGCATAAGTCGTGCAATCAAGATCCCGAAGATTAACGATCAGTTTCTCTTGATCTGTGACTTCGAGGGCATGTGCTACATACTCTTTTCCAAGAAAGTGTTTTCCGATCTCAGGGATAAGAGCAGATATGGAAGTATCACTTTTCCCCTCAAATTTTTGGACGATATCAGTAAAAATAGCTACATCTTGTTCACTGTAAACGACATTTTCAGGAACCTGAGGGGCCTTTTGGGCAAAGACATTTTGTATTAAAATGAATGAGAGTAATAAAAGAGATAGGTGTTTTAACATGGCATTTAATCGCATAACATTATGTTTCAATAGTACAAATTATTTCGCATAAAACTTATTGTATAAATCTTTCTGAAGATGCATGAAATAGCATTTTAATATATGGAAATCGATGTAGACAGATGCTTACTATTTCAAAAGATCAAAGATCTTATTGGCAAATCCTTCGGCAGCTTCCGGAGACCTGCCTTCAGAGTAAATACGTATAATGGGTTCGGTATTCGATTTTCTTAAATGAACCCAACCTTCTGCAAAATCAATTTTCACCCCATCCACTGTATTGGGTTCCAGAGAAGAAAAATGCTCCTTTACCGTCTCTAATACTTCTTCAGCATCTTTACCGAGGTCATCAAGCTGAATCTTGTTTTTACTCATGAAGTAATTCGGGAGTGATGAACGGTATTCAGATGAACTCATTCCATTTTCAGTTAAATGCTGAAGTACTATGGCAATACCTGCCAGTGCATCACGTCCGTAGTGCAGGTCTGGACAAATAACACCGCCATTTCCCTCACCGCCAATCACAGCATCTTTTTCTTGCATCACTTTTACTACGTTGATCTCTCCTACTGCTGAACGATAGCATTTTTGCCCATGCTCCCGTGCTACGTCATCTGATACCCGAGAAGAGGATAGGTTGGTGGCACAAGCCCCTGGTTTTTTGGAAAGTATAAAATCAAAAGCCGTTGCCTGAGTGTATTCCTCCCCAAAAAGTTTTCCATTGTCATCAACAAGTGCGAGACGGTCGGCATCGGGATCGGTTACGACCCCAAGGTCTGCTTTTTCACTTTTCATGAGTTCACAGATCTCAGTTAAATGTTGTGGTAAGGGTTCAGGATTGTGAGGAAACAAACCGTTGGGAGTACAATGTAATTTATGAATAGTTTTGACACCCAGTTTTTTTAATAATGCAGGAATGGCTTCAGAACCAGCACCGTTTACCGCATCAACCGCAACGGTGAAGTTTTTAGCTGCAATCTCATCTGCATGTATGTAGGGAAGTTCCAGAATTTTGGAAATATGATCTTTAAGGATGTCAGGGTCTTCTGTAATCTTTCCAATCTTATCATAAGGTTGGTAAGCAAATTCTCCTGAGTCTGCAATTTCAATCACTTTCTTACCCTGATCTGCATCCAGAAACTCACTTTTCTCATTGAGTAATTTAAGGGCATTCCATTCAGCTGGATTGTGACTGGCAGATATTATGATTCCACCTGCTGCATTATGCTTTAGTACGCCCATGGCAACAGTAGGTGTAGGCACGATCCCTACTTTTACTACATCACAACCAACACTTGCCAATGTAGCAGCAACAATATCCTCGCAAATCTGCCCGGTTACGCGAGAGTCACGGCCTACAACAACGGTTCCGCCTTTTAGCCAGGTACCATACGCGGCTGTGAATTTTGATAGGTTCTGTGGGGTGAGGTCCGTTCCAAATATACCCCGAATTCCAGATACTGAGATCATGAGTGCCATAGTATTAATTTCTTCGTGAATTGATGATTCTAATTAGTTGTGCTTTCCATTGTTGTATGCCTGGAAAATTCGGGTTGAGTTCAATAACCTGATTTGCTGTTTCCAGTGCTTTTTCAAACTGTTGATCTGTACCGTAAGCACCCGATAAATTGTAAAGCATCTGCGGATCATTAGGGTTCAGCATCCGTGCTTCTTCTAAAAATCTGATCGCTTGCTCGGTTTCTCCATTATTTAATTTGATAGCTCCCAGCATCTTTGTGGTAAAAGCTTCTCTGGGTGATAGTTCGTATGCTTTCTGCAATAGAGGTTCCGCCTTAGTAAAATTATTTTTGTCAAGGTACACCCGGGCGGCATACACATAGGGAGAATCATTCCAGGGTTGGTTCCTTATTAAGCCAAAATATTCTTCAAGTGCTTTTTCTGGCATTTGCTGATTGCGATAATATTGGGCGAGTTCTACTTTTGCTGCATCCCATCGAAGTCCTTTATGTACAACTCCGAATGCTAAGGAATCAAGTACTCCAATCGGGTCATAATTAAATTGATAAGGATCTATTTCCCCATTTAAAACAAAAGGAAATCCTTGTTCTAAAGTCCGCAGGCGATGATAAACAATACGGTCCTCAAACTCGGTGAGATGCATTTTTTCAAAATAGGAGGATAAAGCCTTGGGTTTCTCTTCTACCATCTCGATTGAGGATAGGTCTTCCAGCATGCGTGAAACAAAAGCACGGCCCATCCAATAATAACCCGTTTGATTGGGGTGAAGGTGCTCAAGCATGAGCTCATCGCCAATAATGCCATCCGGGGATTTCTCCTCAAAAATGCTATGGGTATCCACCAATTTCACATGATCGTATTTACGAGACAGATCTTTTATAATATCATTTATCATCGTTGGGGCTCGAAATTTTAACCCATCCAGGTCTTTAGCATATTCGAATTGAGTTTTAGCATGTGTGGTATCACCCTGTGCAAATTCATCTTTTGCTTGTGCATAAATTGTTGAAGCCGGTGGGTGATCTTCTTGATCTATAGAAACAAAGGGGGGTTGATCTTTGACATTACTGGCAATCGTGGAAAAATAGACCGGTATATCTTGTTCCTGAAAAGCAGTAATGATGGCCTCCATATTACTTCGGAACTGGATCATCGCCAATTCAAACTCAGGACCGTCCAGTTCAATAGACTGATCGCTAATGATACGTTCCATTAATGTTCCCGGACCAGAACCGGAACCCCCAAAGATCCATTGGCCCGTATCTACGATCATTTCACGTAGAAAAAGAAAAGTTTTAAATCGTTGTAATTTTAAATAGAAACGAACAAAACCGGGAAATGCACCTAAATTTTCATTGGACCCAACTCCCAGTGCACCATAAAATTCATTATGTCCGGCATAGATCATTATGGCATCTGGTTTTTGTTCCAAAATTTCGTCAACCTGATCATAGAGCGTATAGGTACTAATGGCTGAAGTAGCCACATTTACAACTTCAACATTGCGGGAGGGCATAGCGTCAGTTAAAACATCTTCTACAAGCCGGGAGAATGTGCCATTATATCCGTATGGATAACCCGCTGCACTTGACCCCCCCATGGCAAATACACGATAAGCATTTGCCGGTTTATCTTTTAAAAATACATCTACTGATGGATTAGGAATTGTTTTGGTATAGAAAAAATAACGCGCCGCAAAGTTTTGATTAGGGATCAGGTATTCATTTGAGGGAATCTTAGGATCGGTAAAAAGGGCGGTATTTCCCATATAATCAACACTCCGTAGTGTGATTTCAAGGATCACAAAAAATAAAATCGGAATGGATATGGTAATAGCATAAAAGGCGATCTTTTTCTTAATGGGAAGGGGTTCATGGATCTCATTGATATAATCCTGAACTTCACTCTCCTCAGCATTCAGGTCACCGGCAAGTTTGGCGGCACTCTTCTTAGCGTAATGTTTCCGGATATAATTTTTTGCTTTGTTACTTAGCGCCATGATTATTTTTCAGGGATCCAGGTTTTCTCTTCTTTTCCGGCAAGTTTATTTTCATATCTGGCAAATACGAATAAAAAATCAGATAAACGGTTTATATACATGATAGCGACTTCTGAGATCTCTTCTTCATGGCGACATTCTACCGTAATTCGTTCAGCTCTTCGGCAAACTGTTCGTGCAAAATGAAGCGTTGCTCCAGCCTTTCCTCCTCCGGGAAGGATAAAGTTCTTCAAAGGTTGGAGCTGCTCTTCCATCTCATCAATAGATTTTTCAAGAAAATTGACTTCGCTTTGACCAATTCTTTCAATTCTCACATCCTTGGTAGCAGGTGTGGCAAGGTCAGCTCCCAAAACAAACAGTTGTTGTTGCACCAATTCCAATAACTCAGCACCTTTTTCAGATAATCCATAGGCAGCGGCCATTCCTAAAATTGAATTAAGTTCATCCACGGTACCATAAGCATCAATGCGTTTGGAACTTTTGGAGACTCTTTGCCCTCCGAATAAAGATGTATTACCACTGTCACCTGTCTTGGTATATATTTTCATAGTGTATTTTTAAATCCTAATGTTTCTTAAAATAACCAGCATTTTAGATTATGTTGAATCAAAATTACATAATTAAGAATCGATCTCATATTATACGAATGATTCACCCAGATCATCATATTCAATATCTAAATAATCAAGACCGGAAATCTCATTTTTAAAAGAATCAGCTAAACTCGCAGGACAGGCAACTTTCAGGCTTACGTTTATCAAATACTCAGCATCCTGAACTTGAAGATCATAGTCATTTTGTAATTTTTGAATAGTATTTTCTTGGGGGTACGGGTATTGTATTCTAAAAAGATAAACGGGTTCGATTGATACCAAGTCAGCAGATTCTACAGATAATGCTGCGGCCCGGCTATACGCTTCGATCAAACCGGATTTGCCCAATTTTGTGCCTCCGTAATATCTTACAACAACAATACCGCCATTTATAATATCTGCTGATTTCAATTGATTGAGAATCGGAAGGCCAGCCGTACCGGAGGGTTCTCCGTCATCTGAGCTAAACTGTTTGGGTTGAACCGGATTTAATCTCCAGGCCCAACAATGGTGTGTAGCATCTGGAAATTCTGATTTTATCTGATGTAACTGTTCCTGAAATTCATCTTCCGATTCCATAGGAAACAGAAACCCCAGGAATTTGGAGCCACGCTCTTTAAATGAAGAATAATATATGGTATGAATAGTTTTCAAGAGCCGAATTTTAATGTAAAAAGGTAAGGATAAAACTGATGGAATGAATTCATAGTTTAAGATCCTATTTAGACCTATTCTGCCTTGTTATTCAAAGCGGAAAAAGCGATTTTTCAGGACAGTTAGTTGGGAATTGAATTTTCATTTATTTTTGAAACTCAGGGTCCGTAAACACTGTTATAATTACAAATTGAAATTATCTAAGACGTAGACTATGCCTTCTCTTATAAAAGCCTTGAATTCTCAGGTTGGCCGTAAAATAATGACTGGGATCACAGGTATTGGATTGATGCTTTTTTTAATAGGTCACTTAGCCGGTAACCTTACAATTTTTGGTGAAAGCCAAGCCTTTAATGTTTACACATATACATTGGAGAGCTTAGGGCCATTACTTTACATCATAGAAGCCGGTCTTGCATTCTTTTTTCTTTACCATGCCATTCTTGGAATATCAATATGGAGACAAAGAAAAAAAGCACGTCCTGAGAACTATGAAAAATATCAAACAAAAGGAGGGCCCAGCCACCAATCATTAGCTTCTCGTAGTATGATTGTTTCTGGATTAGTTATTTTGGTGTTTTTGGTATTTCACATAATGCATTTCAAATTTGGGCTTTTCAGTCCTGATGAAGGTACGGTGATACTTGAGTCTGCAGGGGGCGTAGAGGCCCGAGATCTGAGATCCCTTGTGATAGCCGAATTTCAAAAACCTCTGGTCACATTTGGGTATATAGCCGTTCTTGCATTAGCAATTTTACACCTTGCCCACGGTGCGTGGAGTGCCTTCACATCATTAGGTATGAGAAATGGTGAGACTTCAAAAAGAGTACAACTTGGAGCATACATATTTGCCATCGTATTGATGTTAGGATTTATTTTCATACCACTGTACATATTTTTAACAGGTGGAACAGGCGATCTGATTGCGTATTAATAAGAGATTAAATAATTAAGACTATAGAATTAGGATTATGAAATTAGAGTCACAAGAACCCGGCGGACCATTAGAAGAAAAGTGGGAGAAGCATCTCAAAAACATCAATTTGGTATCTCCTAACAACAAACGTAAATATGAGATCATTGTAGTAGGAACCGGATTAGCTGGTGGGGCAGCTGCTGCCAGTTTCGCAGAACTTGGATATAATGTAAGGAGTTTTTGTATTCAGGATTCGGCTCGCCGAGCTCATAGCATTGCGGCTCAAGGTGGTATAAATGCAGCAAAAAATTACCCCAATGATGGTGATAGCATCTGGCGTCTTTTCTATGATACTATAAAGGGTGGAGATTATCGGTCTCGGGAGTCTAATGTATACCGATTGGCTCAGGTTTCTAATGAAATAATAGATCAGGCAGTAGCGCAGGGAGTGCCTTTTGCTCGTGAATATGGTGGAAATCTTGCGAATCGTTCTTTTGGTGGAGCCCAAGTGTCCCGAACGTTTTATGCCCGAGGTCAAACTGGGCAACAGCTGTTGCTTGGAGCTTATCAAGCCATGATGCGACAGGTTCACAATGGAAATATTAAATACCATCCCCGCCATGAAATGCTGGATGTGGTTGTGATTGACGGTCAGGCTCGGGGCATTATTACTCGGGATTTAGTTTCTGGTGAAATAAACCGGTATGAAGCTGATGCCGTCGTTTTGGCAACAGGTGGATATGGAAATGTATTTTATCTTTCCACGAATGCAAAAAATTCAAATGTGACTGCGGCATGGAGAGCCCATAAACGAGGTGCTGCTTTTGCAAATCCCTGTTATGTACAGGTTCATCCTACGTGTATTCCGGTTTCCGGTGATTATCAGTCAAAACTGACGCTAATGTCAGAAAGTTTAAGAAATGATGGGCGTGTTTGGGTACCACGCAAGAAAGGAGATGAACGTCATCCAAATGAGATCCCCGAAGATGAACGATATTATTATCTGGAGGAACGTTATCCTGCTTTCGGAAACTTAGTGCCTCGCGATGTAGCTTCCCGAAATGCTAAAATGGTTTGTGATGACGGCTTAGGTGTTGGTGAAACCGGTTTAGCTGTATACTTAGATTTCCGTGATGCTATCAATCGAGATGGAGAAGAAACGATTTCATCGAAGTATGGTAACCTGTTTGAGATGTATGAAAATATTACCGGTGAAAATCCATACAAACGTCCGATGAAAATTTATCCGGCTGTCCACTATACTATGGGAGGCCTTTGGGTTGATTACAACTTGCAAACGACCATTCCAGGCTTATATGCTGCTGGAGAAGCAAATTTCTCAGACCACGGTGCAAATCGACTTGGTGCCAGTGCATTAATGCAAGGGTTATCTGATGGTTATTTTGTACTTCCTTATACCATTGGTGATTACCTCGCCAAGCAGGAGCCCGGAAAACGTTACGGTACGGATCATGAAGCTTTCCAGGAAGCCGAAAATGAGGCACAAGCACAGATCGATAAACTATTGAACATTGATGGTAATAGAACGATCATCGACTTTCACCGTTCACTTGGAAAGATCGTTTGGGACAAGATCGGGATCTCTCGCAGTGAAGAAGGCTTGAAGTCGGCGATCAAAGAAATTCGCGAATTACGGGAAGAATTCTGGCAAAATGTGAAAGTGCCGGGAGAAAAGAATAACTATAACAAATATCTTGAATTTGCTGCCCGTGTGGCTGATTTCTTTGAATTAGCGGAACTGATGGCTCAGGATGCCCTGGATCGAGAAGAATCGGCCGGTTGCCATTTAAGGGAAGAATATCAAACGGAAGAGGGAGAAGCCCTCAGAAATGATGAAGAGTATTCATATGTAGCGGCCTGGGAATACAAAGACCTGAACGGCAAGCTGGAAGAAACTCTACACAAAGAAAATTTAGAATTTGAATTCGTTGAGTTAAAACAACGTAGTTACAAATAAGGAATATTATGAGCAAAGAAATGACCATTCATTTAAAATACTGGAAACAAAATGGCCCAAATGATACGGGTCATTT
Source organism: Gracilimonas sp. (assembly GCA_031580945.1). Taxonomy (GTDB): domain Bacteria; phylum Bacteroidota; class Rhodothermia; order Balneolales; family Balneolaceae; genus Gracilimonas. Next base: position 10,417 of record JAVLBT010000014.1, on the reverse strand, counting down.
TGAGGAGTACACGCTCAACAACGTCAATGAGCACATGTCATTCCTTGAAATGTTAGACGTACTCAACGAAGAATTGATGCTGGATGATAAAGAACCTGTTGAGTTTGATTATGATTGCCGCGAAGGAATTTGCGGTTCCTGTAATCTTGTGATCAATGGGCAAGCACATGGCCCAAAACAACGCGTTGCTGCCTGTCAGTTGCATATGCGTAATTATAATGATGGTGACCACATTACTATTGAGCCTCCAAGAGCAGCATCATTCCCAGTGATCAAAGATCTGGTAGTTGATCGGTCAGCATTTGACAGAATAATAGAAGCAGGGGGGTATGTTTCGGTAAAAACAGGATCCGCCGCTGAAGCAAACGCGATTCCCGTAGAAAAAGAAAAAGCTGAAGATGCATTTGATTATGCGACCTGTATCGGGTGTGGAGCTTGTGTAGCCGCTTGCCCAAATGCTTCCGCTTCGTTGTTCACAGGTGCAAAAATTGCTCACCTAAATAAACTTCCACAAGGAGAAGTAGAGCGAAAGGACAGAGTTGTAGCAATGGTAGACCAAATGAAGGAAGAAGGCTTTGGTGATTGCTCAAACTACGCAGAATGTGAAGCGGTTTGTCCGGTTGGGATATCAATTTCGGCTATTGCTGAAATGCGTCGTGATTACATGCGTGCAATGTTTAGTGGAGACTGATCAGCGATATAAAAATAGGTTAGAATAGGGCTGTATTTCGATGCGGCCCTTTTTTGTATGACGTATCACATTTCTTTAATCCAGAATCACCGTTTTATTTCCATAAATAAACACTTTGTCATCAAGGACTAATTTAGTTGCTTCCGCCATCACCTTACTTTCGATCTCGCGCCCAGCCTGCGCCATTTCATCCGCATTGAATCTGTGATCAACCGGAGTTGTACTTTGATAGATGATAGGACCTTCATCCAGGTCATCTGTCACATAATGAGCTGTGGCGCCAATAATTTTCACACCTCGTTCGTAGGCTTGATGATATGGCCGGGCTCCCACAAAAGCCGGTAGAAAAGAATGATGAATGTTAATGAGCTTGTGTCTAAAAACTTCAACGAATTCCTGGGAAAAAATTCGCATGTATTTAGCTAAGAAAATGTAGTCAGGATTGAAGTTTGCCAGTAATGCCAAGATTTCTTTTTCATGTTCAGATCTTGTTTTATCCTGGTGTGGAATTACATAAAAAGGAATATCGAAGCGTTCTACAAAGTTCCTAAGGTCCTCATGGTTGCTGATCACACACTGAATATTGGCGCGATTTTCATCAAATTCATTTCTAATAAGCAGATCTCCCAGCACATGATGCTCTTTCGTGGCCATGATTACGACATCCTTATCCTGACGGCTGCTGAGACGTATATTAGCATTATCGGGAAGTTCTGATTTAAGTTCTGTAATAAGATCAGATTCATTAAAACTGCCCTCAAGCATCGTTCGCATAAAGAAATGCTTGCTCTCGTGTTCTACAAATTCTCGGTTTAAAACGATATTCAAGTCAAAACGATAAATAATATCGGTGATCTTGTGAATGAGCCCTTTGGCATCTTTACAGTCTATAAGTAATGTATTTTGTTGGGATATCATGTTAATAAAGCTTCAGTAAGTTGTGTGAGGTCGCCTGTGCTATTATACACATTTGGGGAAACACGTATAGAGTTTCCCCGAAATGAAACCAAAATATTTTTTTCATGAAGTGCAGACTTGATCTTATCCATATCATGATGCTTGCCCAAACGGATCCCAAAAAGGTGAGAAGATCGAAAATTGATATCCTCTATCATAAACCCAGCATCTGTTAGCAAAGTGATAGGTTCAGCTACCAGCTTTTCACAATAGTTCTGAACCTGATCCGGCCCCCATTTATTAATCTGTTTTACTGCTTCCAGCATCATCGGTATCAAAATAAAATTACTGTGTTCGCCTACTTCATAGCGTAATGCACCAGGCTGATAATTCTCATTATAATTTACCAGATTGGCAAAATCTTCGCTTTCATTGCGGTTGATCCAGTTCTCTTCTATAGGTGAACCCTCATTCAATGATGGCCCGTAATACGCAAGTCCAATACTGTACGGTCCCATCAACCATTTATATCCGGCACAAACAAGGGCATCGGGTTGAATCTCGGATACGTCAAATGGGAGAGCCCCTACTGATTGTGTTCCATCAATAGCAAGCCAAGCCCCGACATCACTGGTCTTTTCTCTGATGGGTTTCAGGTTAAATAATGTTCCATCTGCCCAATGTACATTTCCAATAGCGACCAGTTTAGTCCTGGAGTTAATGGCTTTCAGAATTTTTTTGTTCCAAATTCTACCTCTATCTGTTGAACTTGGAGGTGTGATCGTAATGATTTCAGCACCCTTGCTGGATGCCACGGATGTCCATGGATATACATTACTTGGAAATTGTTCACCAACTACAATAATATTATCCCCATTCGAAAGAGGGAGGTTCTTTGCTACATTCGCCATTCCGTAAGAAACGGAAGGAATCACCACTATTCGTTTAGGATCTTCAGCGTTGATTAATTTGGCGTATTCTTTACGAAGTTGCTCTGTTTCATCAAAAAAATTTGTACCTGAAATTTGGTAAGGTTTTCGTTTTCGTTTGAGTCCCTCAATCCCAGCCTCTTCCACTATTTTAAGCTGTGGCGACATGAAAGCGCAGTTTAGATAGGTTGCAGATGCATCAAGCTGAAAAAGTGATTTTTTACAATCCATAAGGTGGTGTTTAATAAAATCTTTCTTTATGGTAGAGAGACATATATTTATTTAAAACTAAAAATTACATGTTATCCATGACAATAAGAAAAGCTTCAGAAAAAGATCTCAAAGAAATACTGGAGTTAAATCAGGCAGCTGTTCCTCATGTTAGCAGCCTGGAAATGCCGGATATGGAATGGTATTTACAGAAAGCAGATCCTTTTTTAGTGGTTGAGGCTGAAGATGATATTGCCGGTTTCATGATCGTATTACAGTCAGGATTGTCTTATCAAAGCCTGAATTACCGGTTTTTTTGTGGAAACTTTAAAGACTTCGATTATGTAGATCGCATTGTGATTAATAAAAAATTTCACAGAAGAAAAATGGGTTCATCTCTTTATAAGCATCTTATTTCAATCTCAGAAAAGAGAATAATAACCTGTGAGGTAAATTTAATTCCCCCAAACCCTGAATCCATGGCATTCCATAAGTCACTGGGATTCAATAAAATAGCTGAGCAGATAACAGATTCAGGTGAGAGCAAAGTAGCCATGATGGTTAAAAGGTTGTAAATGAAAGTAATAATAACTTTCAATTTGGAATGAAAGTCACAAAACCTTCCTTATACAAACGACTATTCAATCAAAACCAATAAAAGTAATTATCATGAAAACACTAAAAAGAATTACGGGAGTATTTGCACTTATTTTTGCGATGCTTCTATCGAATAATGTACAAGCACAAGACAGTGATATCGTTGATCTCGCTGTTGCAACCGATGATCTTTCAACTCTTGTGACAGCTGTAAAAGCTGCAGGGTTAGTTGAGACGCTAAAGAGTGATGGACCATTTACTGTATTTGCTCCAACGAATGCAGCATTCGAAGCATTACCAGAAGGAGTACTAGAAATGCTCCTGAAACCAGAAAATAAAGATAAACTCACGGCAGTATTAACGTATCACGTGGTGCCAGCGAAAGTTATGTCCGGAGATCTGGAAGATGGAATGATGGCGGAAACGGTACAAGGCAGCAAAGCAAAAATCAGCCTGAAATACGGAAAGGCTATGGTTGATGGAGCCAAAGTAGCGATGGCAGATATTGAAGCTACCAATGGTGTAGTACATGTTATTGATTCAGTAATACTACCACCAAGTATTCAGAAAGCGCTTGCTTCTGCTGACAAGAAGACTGAAAAAAAAGATAAAGATTGGTAAGTGAATAACAGTAATCATTATCTAAAGCCGATATTTAGCGATATCGGCTTTTTTTATGCTTGGTTTAAAAACCAAAAACCAGTAGAAGATTTTGAGGTAACTTTTATATCGGTTTACCGTAATTTGCCTTCCACTTTAAGAAACGCTTTTCATATTAAGGAAGAAAAAATGGAATGGTCAACAGTAATATTTTTGGGTTTGGGAATGCTTAGCCTTGTAGCGATGATGGGAATCATCATATTTGGAACAAAGAAGTCATCTGAGATGAAGGCCATAGAAAAAATGGTAGCAAAGAAAGTCAGGATAATGGACACAAGTGCAAATGAATTGCAAAAAGCTTTACAAGAGAGTGAGGAAGAAAAAGATCAAATGCTTCAAAGATTACAAAACCTTGAAGCGATCGTAACCAGTGAAATTTGGGAATCAGCGAATGCTGATAACAGTACTAATAAAATTGAGTTGGATCTGAATATAGCTGACGATGAAGTGTTAAATAATGAATTAAAAGCAGCAAACCTCGCTAAAAAGCTAAGATAATTTTTTTTAAAAAAGCCTTATCAAATCAAAAAGCGAAATAGGTGAGGCTGATCATTTACGTATTCATAATTAATATTAGCGTGTTCCATGCGCTGGATTAATGGATCAAAATCTTCCCGATTTTTTATCTCAACACCAATCAGTGCGGGTCCTTGTTCGCGACTTGTTTTTTTTGAATACTCGAAATGAGCAATATCGTCTTCAGGTCCAAGCACATTATCTAAAAATTCCCGTAAAGCTCCTGCCCGTTGAGGGAAGTCAATGATAAAATAATGTTTAAGCCCTTCGTATAACATTGATCGCTCTTTGATCTCTGCTGTTCTGGTAATATCATTATTACTGCCGCTAACAACGCATACCACATTTTTTCCTTTAAGTTCATCTTTAAGGAAATCGAGTGCTGCCACAGCTAAACAACCTGCAGGCTCAGCAACAATTGCTTGTTCGTTATATAACTTAAGAATGGTACTGCAAACTTTTCCTTCTGGTACAGTAACCACTTTCTCCATCACTTCCTGACAGATCCTGAAGTTATGTTCCCCAACCCGTTTTACCGAAGCTCCATCCACAAATTTGTCGATCTTTTGGAGTGTAACAAGTTTTCCTTCTTCCAAAGATTTTTGCATAGCTGGTGCTCCTGCCGGTTCAACCCCAATTATTTTGGTGGAAGGTGAGAGGACATTGAAATAGGAACCAATACCAGATGAAAGACCGCCACCACCCACCGGAACTATGATGTAATCGATCGGTTCTTCCGCATCTTCCAGAATCTCTTTTCCGACGGTTCCCTGACCTTCAATGATCTTGGGATCATCAAATGGAGGAATAAAGGCTGCATTTTGCTCATCGCAAAACTTCATAGCCTCTTCGAATGAATCATCGAAAGTATCACCAACTAACCGTACATCAACAAATTCTTTACCGAACATCTTAACCTGCTTCACCTTTTGTTCAGGTGTGGGAACAGGCATAAAAATGGTACCTTTGATCTGTTTTTTTGCGCAGGCAAATGCAACACCTTGCGCATGATTACCTGCGCTCGCACATACGATTCCATTTTTGAGTTCTTCATCAGAAAGGCTTTCAATCTTGTGATATGCCCCACGTATCTTGTAAGACCGAACTACTTGTAAGTCCTCTCTTTTTAACCAGATTTTTGCCTCAAATTCATCTGATAATTGATGATTGAACATCAGAGGAGTGCGCACGGCTATATTTTTAAGTACATGCGCAGCTTCCTGTATATTTTCTACAGAGACAGTTGAGGAAGTTGTTGTTTCGGGCATTTTATCTATTGAAAATAATAATGAAAATTTGGTTCAACCTGATCGGACTTAAAAATACTATCCTAACTTTTTAAGCTCGACCAGGAGGTTGTAAATTGCAGAAAATCCGTTATTCAGATACTTCTTCTTCAACAGGCGTATTTTCTGGCCGTAGCTGACGTACCGTTGAGCCTGCTTTCCACATTTCTGAGTCCCTTAATTCAGCCAATTCTACTTCCAGCTTTTCCCGGTAATCTTCTTTTGAATTTGAGTCAATAGATCGCTGTGCTTCATTACCGGCTGCTACTTCTTCATAAAGATTTTCAAAAACTGGTTTTGTGGCGTCACGGAATTTTTTCCACCAGTCTAAGGCTCCTCTTTGTGCTGTTGTTGAACAATTTGCATACATCCAGTCCATACCATTTTCAGCTACAAGAGGCATCAGTGATTGCGTCAGTTCTTCTACAGTCTCGTTAAACGCTTCCGATGGGGAATGACCGTTGGCACGCAACACTTCATATTGAGCTGCAAAAATTCCCTGAATAGCCCCCATTAAAGTGCCACGTTCTCCCGTTAGATCACTGAACACCTCGTTCTTGAACGTTGTTTTAAACAGATATCCAGATCCAACACCAATTCCAAGTGCCGTAACACGTTCCTTGGCATTTCCTGTCGCATCTTGAAAAATTGCATAACTGGAATTTAATCCTCTTCCTTCCAAGAACATTCTGCGTAATGAGGTTCCTGAGCCTTTGGGAGCAACTAAGATTACGTCTACATCATCAGGGGGGATGATTCCTGTTCGATCTTTATACGTTATACCAAACCCATGTGAAAAATAAAGGGCATCACCCGGTTCAAGTGCAGCTTTCACGGTTGGCCAAACGGCAATTTGCCCTGCATCGGAAAGTAGATACTGAACGATAGTTCCGCGTTGTGCAGCCTCCTCAATTTCAAAAAGTGTTTCTCCAGGCACCCAGCCATCATCAACCGCTTTATCCCAGGTTTTTGACTTCTTACGCTGACCAACGATCACGTTAAACCCATTATCTTTTAGATTTAAAGCTTGCCCGGGACCCTGAACTCCGTATCCAAGTACTGCGATTGTTTCATCTTTTAGTGTTTCCCTTGCTTTTTCGAGGGAAAATTCTTCCCGGGTTACGACCTCTTCTTTGACTCCGCCAAAATTTAATACTGCCATGATGTTATTGATTTGTGTTTATTTGTTTAAAATTATTTGAACTTAAAATTCGAAACTACCTGTTACGCGATTCTAATAATTGTCTCAAACATTCGCTTGAGCTAATATCTTTTCAACATCTTTGCCAATTCCATCCCGCTCGCGGGAAACGGCAATCCGTCCCGATCGCACGAATTCATTTATGCCAAAGGGTTTTAATTCATCAAAAAGTGCAATAGTCTCCCTGCGATATCCGGATTTTTCGATCACCACAAAATGTTGTTCAATTGTTAGAAAACGGGCATTATGTTCACGTACAATTCGTTCTACTTCCAACCCGTTGGTCAACGATTTTGTAGATATTTTGTAGAGTGCTAACTCTTGCTGTACGACTTCCTTTTTGGTGTAATAGTCTGCCTTCAAGACTTCGACTTGCTTTTCGATCTGTTTGACTACTTTATTGACTTGCTCTTCCGTTTCCGTAACAGCGATGGTAAACCGATGTATACCTTCAGTTTCACTTTCGGAAGTCGTGAGGCTTTCAATATTAATTTTTCGCTTAGTAAAAATAATGGTTATTCGGTGTAATAAACCCACATGATTTTCAGTGTAAGCTGTGATCGTAAATTCTTGTGTTTCTGTATTCATAAATTTACTCCAATCTTATTTCTGCTACCCCTGATCCACTTGGAACCATCGGGAAAACATTATTTTCTTTTCCAACCATTACTTCTAAAAAGTATGCTCCATCATAGTTAATGAACTGTTCAATGGCTTTTTCCAGATTTTCACGAACTGTTACTCTTTCGGTGGGTATATAGAAACCCTTGGCCAGTTGTTGAAAATCAGGGTTAATGAGTTCCGTGGAGGAATATCTTTTATCAAAGAATAGTTGTTGCCATTGCCGCACCATTCCTAAAAATTCATTATTGAGCAACAAGACTTTTACTTTTGCTTTGGTCTGATAGATCGTTGCAAGTTCTTGTATGGTCATTTGCAGGCCACCATCCCCTACCACAGCAATTACCGTTCGGTCAGGTGCACCGAGAGCCGCGCCAATTCCCGCGGGTAATCCAAAACCCATGGTTCCAAGGCCCCCAGAGGTAATGTTACTTTTCGATCTTGTAAATTTGGAGTATCTGCAGGCCACCATTTGATGTTGTCCCACATCTGTAACCAGAATATGGTCGCCACCTGTCACATCATTAATGATGCGAATCACTTCTCCCATACTCAAAACATCCGATTTGGGGTGCAGTTCTTCCTGTATAACTTTATTCCATTCCTGCTCGTCACAATCACGGAATCGCTGTAACCAGTCTTCGTGACTGTTGGGTTTAACTAATTTGATGAGTTCATTAAGGGATTCCTTAGCATCCCCAAGAACAGGAACATCCGCGGGCACATTTTTATCAATTTCGGCGGGATCTATTTCAAGATGTATCACCTTAGCTTGTTTGGCATATTTATCCAGGTTTCCAGTTACCCTGTCATCAAAACGCATACCCACTGCTATCAGAACATCACATTCATTGGTTAGTAGGTTTGGCCCGTAGTTTCCATGCATTCCCAACATCCCAACATTCAACGGATGGTCCGTTTCAAGTGCTGATAATCCCATTATAGTCCAAGCAGCAGGAATTCCAGTTTTTTCAATAAATTGTTTAAACTCTTTTTCAGCATTGGCAAGAATTACACCTTGTCCAAACAGCACATAAGGACGTTCTGCATTGTTGATGAGTTCAGCAGCTTCCGTAATTTTGGATTGGTCAATTTTGGGTTTGGGAACATAACTTCGAAGAGAGGTACATTCCTCATATGAAAAATCAAATTCTTCAAACTGTGCATCTTTTGTGATATCAATTACCACTGGACCTGGTCTTCCTGACCTTGCCAGATAAAATGCTTTTGCCAGCGCCAGCGGAATTTCTTCTGCTTTTGTGATCTGATAGTTCCATTTGGTTACCGGCATAGAAATCCCAAGAACGTCACATTCTTGAAAAGCATCACTCCCCAGTAATGCAGAGGGTACTTGACCGGTGATACAAACCAGTGGTGTAGAATCAATTTGCGCATCTGCAATACCGGTGATAAGGTTGGTTGCTCCGGGTCCTGAAGTAGCCAGACAAACACCAACTTTACCGTTTGCCCGGGCATAGCCTTGAGCCATATGAATAGCTCCCTGTTCGTGCCGTGCAAGAATATGATGAATGCTGTCTTGGTGGTCGTAAAGAGCGTCATATACGGGCATTATTGCGCCCCCGGGATATCCAAATGCAGTATCCACATTTTCATGGAGTAGTATTTGGACCAGGGCTTCAGCACCGGTCATTCTTTTTGTAGGCTTGGGGTTCGGTTTAACGGATTGTTCAATTGCTTCTACAGTGGCCATAGTGAGTGAGATTAAATGTTAAAACTCGTCAGTAACGCAGCCTTCGGAGGCTGATGAAACGGTTTTGGCGTATTTATACAGAGTTCCGCGGGTTTCTTTAAGTGGTGGTTGTTTCCAGGACTTTCGTCTTTCAGCTAATTCTTCATCTGAGACCAAGACGTTGATCTCACGTTTTGTTGCATCAATTCTTATGGTATCTCCATTCTTGACCAGCCCAATAGCACCACCATTCTGTGCTTCCGGTGTGATGTGTCCGACTACAAAGCCATGTGTTCCTCCCGAAAAACGACCATCAGTGATCAGTGCTACTTCTTTTCCAAGTCCGGCGCCCATGATGGCAGAAGTTGGTTTCAACATCTCTGGCATTCCAGGTCCGCCTTTGGGTCCGCAATAACGAATAACGACGACATCACCGGATTTCACTTCTCCATTTTTAATACCTTCATTTGCCTCAAATTCATCTTCATATACTTTAGCTGTTCCCTCAAAAACCTCTCCCTCTTTTCCAGTGATCTTTGCTACAGAGCCTTCCTCCGCCAAATTTCCAAATAAGATCTGTATGTGTCCGGTTTTTTTGATAGGCTTATGCACAGGGAAGACAATATCCTGAGATTCGTCAAGGGCATCTACATCCTCAAGGTTATCAGCCAGTGTATTTCCAGTAACTGTTTTGCAATCTCCGTGCAGTAAATCGTTTTGAAGCATAAACTTTAGGACGGCTGGTACTCCCCCTGCTTTATGCAAATCTTCCATAACATACTTACCACTTGGTTTCAGGTCTGCAAGAAACGGGGTAGAGTCACTCAGGCGCTGGAAATCATGGAGGCCAATATTAATTCCAGCAGTTTTTGCAATAGCTATGAGATGAAGTACTGCATTGGTGGAACCACCCAAAACCATTACAAGGCGGATTGCATTTTCAAAAGATCTTTTGGTAAGGATGTCCATTGGCTTGAGGTCATTCTCCAGCAAATAGCGTAAATGCTTGCCAACGTCCTCACATTCCAACACCTTAGAACTATCATTAGCGGGATTTGAGGAATTATAGGGAAGTGCAAGTCCTAACGCCTCAATTGAAGATGACATCGTATTAGCAGT